>NZ_JAJAEF010000003.1:0-312686 GCF_020447145.1 Shewanella sp. SR1
CGCCTAATTTAAAAGCTAAGGTGTAATCGCGTTGAGTACGCTTACGGCTTGAGTTACTTGATGTTGTCATAAAGAAGTCCTCTTTATGTCAACGTATTTCAGGACGGGACAGGCTTAAACTAAAAAGCGATCCCTTTGGATCGCTTTTTTTATGGCTTTAACCTTAACTCAGCGCCAGCGTGCTTGCGTATTAGGGCCTGACCTCCTATGATCCTCCGGTTTTATCATTCATGGTGACCTTTTAAATGTTGAATTCTCCGCTTTCTGCCAGCTCGAACGAATTAGTGATCAGTATCTTAACTATGGTGCTGAGCCAAGGAAAACCCTTAGATCGGGCCTATTCTCAGCATTTTTCTGGGTTGCAATTGGTACCCGCCGAACAGGCGCGTATCGCATTAACGACGGGTGATATCCTACGTCGCTTAAATTTATATTGTTATCTGGCGGAAATCAGTCCAGATGAGATGGAGCGCTTTGGCTCTAAATTGCTTAATACGTGGCATTTATTCCACGGGCTTGAACTGCCTAAAATGCAATATTCGCTGCAAGTCGATGAGGCGCGTTTAGCCGAGCGCACCGAGCAGGCGAAAACTAAGCCAGTACTGTGGGACGGTTGCCCTGAGTGGCTCGATGCGATGGGCCGTGAGCAATTAGGCGAGTCTTGGGAAAAAGAGCGTGCCGCGTTAAGTACAGCGCCGAAGCGTTTTTTACGCGCAAATGGCCTTAAAGTGACGCGTGATGAATTGGCCGCTAAGCTTGCCGCTGAGTTTGTGAGCACGCTGAGCGTTGATGGGGTCGATTCTGCCCTTGAAGTGACCTCCGATTCTGCCTTGTTCCGTACCCAAAGCTTTAAAGATGGCTTATTCGAGCAGCAAGATGCGGGCTCTCAGCGCGTGGCGGCGGCGCTTGATGCCAAGCCAGGCATGAAAGTTATTGATGCTTGCGCAGGCGCGGGTGGCAAAACCTTACACATAGCCGCGCAAATGCAGGGCAAAGGGCGCTTGTTGGCCATGGATGTGGAGCAATGGAAACTCGACAAACTCAAAGAGCGTGCCCGTCGCAATGGCGCGCACAATGTCGAAACCCGCGTTATCGCCAGCAGTAAAACCATTAAACGCTTAAAACTGAGTGCCGATCGGGTATTACTCGATGTGCCATGCTCAGGTTTGGGCGTATTAAAGCGTAATCCAGATGCAAAATGGCGCGATACTGTTGAGCGTTTACCTGTGTTAATGGAGCTTCAAAAGCACATTTTAACCAGCTACAGCCGCATGGTGAAGGTTGGTGGCATAGTGGTTTATGCGACCTGTTCAATCTTCCCCTGCGAGAACCGCGGTCAAGTCGATGCGTTTTTAGCCGAGAATCCTAATTTCCGCCTGATTGAGGATGAAAGTATCAGCCCAGCCGATAGCGGATTTGATGGTTTTTACCTTGCAAAACTTGAACGTATTCAAGAATAAAGCCTTGCAGTTAAGACTAAAGTAAGCCCTTTATTGAATTGATACAGGGTTTACTTAGTTAACATTAGTGCCTAGAATTTCCTATAAGTTATAAATATTTTAACATTGTGAATGTGTATTTATATTGCAACTTTGTTTCTAAGGGAATTATGGCGTACGGCGTTAATCTTCCAGATCTGCTCGACCATGCTGACGTTAAACTCGCCCACAATGTCAGCATAGCTTGCTATAGCAGTATTCTCTCTATGCTGCTTAATGGCGCACCGCTACATGAAATCTTGCACGCCTTAGTGCTAAAAATCGAAGCGCAAAAGATAGGCACTCGTGGATCTATATTACTGCTCAGCGGTGATGGCAAACGTTTGTTGTTAGGTGCTGCGCCCCATTTGCCCGACAGTTACAACCAAGCGATTAATGGGGTCGAGATTGGCCCAAATGTTGGCTCCTGCGGAACAGCGGCGTATTTCGCAAAGCGGGTTATCGTTGAAGATATCGCTACACATCCTTATTGGGAAAATTATAAAGAACTGCCATTACGCGCCGGTCTTAAATCTTGTTGGTCTGAACCTATCAAAGATACTCAAGGCAAAGTGCTCGGCACATTTGCCATGTACTACGATACGATAAAGTCCCCAACAGAGCTTGATTTGGAGCTGATTTCAGAGGCTGCACGATTAGCCAGTTTGGCCATTGAACGCAGTCGAGCAATGGAGTTTCAGCGTTTAGCAGTGAAAATTTTTGACCGCTTACCTTTAGCTCTGGTTATCTCTAATTCCGATGATTCCGTTCTCTATGCTAATCCCGCTTTTAAACATATCGTTCTTCCACAAGATATTGATATTGCGAACTTTAACCCCAAGATGTTTTTATCTGCGTCTCAATCGAATGAGATAGTTGGCCTATTTGAGCATTTAGCGCAGGATAAAATGTGGCAGGGGGAATTGGTTGGCTTAAGGGGCAATGGCGAGGAGTTTTATCTAGATCTTATCGTCAGCACATTTCGAGAGCCTAATGGATTACAGCCGTGTTTTGCGTGGTTATTTTCCGATATTAGCGAACGTAAAAAAGCGGCGCAGCTGATTAAGTATCAGGCCAATAATGACTCGCTGACTGGGCTTGCTAACCGCAATGCCTTGTTTAAACTGATCCAATCTTTAATTACCTCCGACAGTCTGACGCCCGGCTTTAGTTTTATGTTGATGGATTTAGATAACTTTAAACAAGTTAACGACACCCATGGCCACGACAAAGGTGATGCGTTATTAGTGCAAGTGGTGCGGCAGATTTGCGAGTGCCTCAATGACACTATGGTGTTTGCGCGCCTCGGCGGTGATGAGTTTGCCTTACTGTTACCTGGGATAGTTAATCAGAAAGAGTTGGCGCAACTCGCTGAAACAATTAATAAGCATGTGGCTAAACGTTATGTGCTTGCCGATGGCAAAGGTGTTTATAGTTCGGTCAGTATAGGGATTGCGCGTTTTCCTGAAGATGCCCTCGATCTCGAGCAGCTGTTAAATTGCGCCGATCAGGCCATGTATATTTCAAAGGCTAATGGTCGTAATCGTTATCATTTTTTTACTGAGCAAATGCAGCTCAATGCCGAGCGTATTGCCAGCCTTCATAATCAACTTAAGCAGGCACTCGATCAACAGACCTTCGAGCTTTATTACCAGCCCATAGTGAATGCGACCACAGGTTTGATTGTTCGCGCCGAGGTTTTACTTCGTTGGCAGCTTGAAGGGCAATTCATTCCCCCCGATGAGTTTATTCCCATCGCGGAGAACAGCGGCTTAATCGTTGATATTGGTCGAGATGTGCGCCTTGGCGCTATGCAAACTATCTTAGAAATGCAGGCTCACAATTGGCCGATTAACTTGTCGGTGAATGTGTCGACCTTTGAGTTTTGGTCCCATGAACTGCAAGATGCCTTTGTGGAGTCCTTTGCCGCGATTACCGAGCAACTTGAGGTAACAGATTTCCCCTATGACAGGTTAACCCTTGAGATCACTGAGTCTTTACTGATGAAGCAACATACGCATCTTATTGATGTGCTTAATGGTCTGCGGATTAAGGGGATCAAAATTTCCTTGGATGACTTTGGTACTGGCTACTCGTCCTTGTCCTATTTGGCGAATTTCCCTATCGATCAAATTAAAATCGATAAGAGCTTTATCGACCGATTAGACGAAGGCAAGCGCCACGAAGCGTTGGTGGAGGCCATAGTGCGGTTAAGCCATGCGTTAGATTTAACCGTGACGGCAGAAGGGGTGGAAACTGAGTCCCAACTCAAGTTTGTGATGTCGAATCATATTCAAGAAATTCAAGGCTATCTTTTCTATAAACCTATGCCTAAAGCCGCCTTCTTTGCGCTGTTGGCAAAGCAAGCTGAGCTGCATTAGGGTCTTGACGTTGGACCTTGATGTTTGACCTAGATGTGAGGGCGGCTTAATCAGCGACAGTTTGATTAAGATATCGGGTTTAGATGTAAGGTTAGAATCAAGAGTTAAATATAACCAATTGAAATAAAAAATAAAAAGAGCGCCTCGGCGCTCTTTTTATTACTGAAAACGGGTGTTGCACTGAGTATAGGCGTGC
Source organism: Shewanella sp. SR1 (assembly GCF_020447145.1). NCBI lineage: Bacteria > Pseudomonadati > Pseudomonadota > Gammaproteobacteria > Alteromonadales > Shewanellaceae > Shewanella > Shewanella sp. SR1. The sequence goes on from NZ_JAJAEF010000003.1 coordinate 4,056, forward strand.
ACACTGAGTCAGATTGATGAATTTTAAGATTTAGCGGTTAGCTGACCGTTAATCACTAGGCTCAAGTATTCAGTAAAGTCATGACCGTGATTTTGCAGCATTTTAGGGAACATAGAAATCGGCGTAGAACCTGGGAAGGTATTGATTTCATTCAATAGAATTTCATTGTCCGCGGTTAAGAAAAAGTCGATGCGTGACAGGTGACGCAGCTTCATTCCTTTAAATGCCTTGATTGCATAGGCGCGGATCTGTTCGCTGATCTCTGCTGAAACATGCTGCGCGACCACATCGGTGCGCGCTTTACTGTTTTTGGCGTATTTCTCATCGAAGGTGTAGAAGGTGTTGGTATCACAGATGATTTCACCTGGCACTGTCGCCACCACTTCACCGTTGTACTCGTAGACTGCCACTTCTAACTCGCGGGCTTTAATGGTTTTTTCAACGATCACATAGGGTGCATAGCCAAAAGCATCCTTAAGCACGCCTGCAACTTTATCGCTGTCATCCACTTTGTAACAACCAACAGAGGAACCCTGCGAGGCCGCTTTAACGAAGATCGATCCCCATTGTGCTAAAGCCGCTTGGGTTTGCTCAATCGCCGCATCATCGAACTGATTCAGGAAAATATACGGCGTATTAGGAATACCTAAGGCCGAGAACCACATTTTAGCGGTGATCTTATTGAAGCAGTTGCTGCTCGCTTCGGATTCGCAGCCAAAATAGGGCAGTTGGATCAGATTAAAATAGGATTGAATGTCGCCGGTCTCGCCGGGATAGCCATGAATGCAAGGAATGACGTAATCGACTGGCCATGGCGTTTTGCTTTCATCACGGAAGCGAATCTCGCGGCTATTGGTCAGCTCACAGTCGTCACCAGCGGCAGTGCGGTACTGGCCGAATTTATCCAGCTCGACTCGCAACACGGAAAACTGCTCAGATTTTGCCAGTGAGGTTTCAAAATAGTTGGCCGACATTAATGAAATATCGTGTTCGGCACTTCCGCCGCCGCACAGCAAAAGCAGATTGATCTTAGACATTGTGATTCCTCAAAGTGAGCAAAATCGGATGATATCGGCCTGTGGCAATACGAACATCATCCTATAGTACAACCGCTGTCATCTTAGTTTTCTTGTCCCTATGAGTGCAAGGTTTTGCTGACTGACGGCTATTAAGTGGTGAATTTTAACGCATTTAATCGCATTGCAAATAAGGGCTTGTGCATTTGCGAGTTTATTTTGATTTTTGTGGGCTTGGATAGTGATTCTTTGCATCACTCATTCGTCGCTATAGTCAGACGGATGATTACGCGCGAGCGACAACACAATTGCGTCCTGCATTTTTAGCGTTATACAGCAGGTTATCGCAGGTTTTAAGCCAAGTGTCTAAGGTGTCAGCTTGACGTAAATCAGCAACTCCAATACTGCAAGTGACTTGGGTGTGTTGGTCGAGAAAGTGTTGTTCTTCAATACTTCGTCTAAGGCCTTCGGCGACAATGGCAGCCGACTCAAATTGAGTATTGGGTAGCAAGATCAGAAATTCTTCTCCGCCGAAACGGAATAATAAGTCGTCTTTTCTGATCTTTTTTTGGATGTGTTGACTGAATTTATTGAGTAATTGGTCGCCCATGATATGACCAAAATTATCGTTCACCATTTTGAAAAAATCGATATCTATCAAGAGTAAACTAGCAGGGATTTGCTGTTGCTGATACTCATAGACGCTCAGTTCAAGCTTAGTTTTGAGTTGTTTGCGGTTGAGTGCTCCTGTGAGCTCATCCGTATTGGCTAAATGGACTAGAGCTTGTCTCTGTTTATTAATGATATGCGCAAAAATAGCGGCAAAGATAATGCAATCAAAGGTGGCGACTGAGAACCTCAGAACTAACTCGACTGACTCTACCTGTAATGCACTCACTAAACTGATACAGGCATAGAGGGTGCTCAATATTAGGCTTGATTTTAGATTGAAAAGGAAAAAGAAGATAAATACTGTTGGAGAAATATAAATTAATCCTTTATAGCCTATTTCATAACAGCTAAAAATGATGGCCCCACAGATTATGAGTAGCGTCAGTTGCTTCTGGAATAAATTCGATTTACGCCTTATCTCTAAGATTAATGTAATGCATAAGGGTAATAAGGCTATGCCAAAGACAAAAGTAAGGATGTAGTCTTGGTGGATGTAACGGTAAATAACGAAGGTGCACAGTGTCAGTATTGAGGCAAGCATAAAAAGTATCGCTGGGATACGAGGAATAGAATACTGTTCCTTTAGTTCCATATTTACTACCGTTAGTAAGCATTGATGAGGCTAGTTTAGCTCACAAGTCATTATTACAGAGCATATAATGGCATTTTTTACTAAAACTTGTAGCGACTCAAAATGCGAAACAGACTAAGGGCGAATTAATATACGGAGAACGGGCGATATGGCGAGTATAGATATGGAGAATAAAAACATTCGGTTAGCTCAGTTACACGATGCAGAGAGTATTCAGTTGCTACTTGAGCAGCTAGGTTATGCTTTGCCTGTCGCCGCGTTAGCCCAGACATTAACCGAGTACCAAGATAATCCCCAGTCCCGCAGTGATGAGCTATTAGTATGTGAGCAACCCAATACACAGGGTGAGCCGCAAGTTGTCGCTGTGATGGCCTTAATGTTCTTTGATTATTTCCCCGCCTTGAGTCGTATCTGTCGTATAACCGCAATTGTTGTGAATGCCGACATGCGGGGTCAGGGCATAGGCACTCTGCTGATCGATTTTGCTAAAGCGCGCGGAAGGCAAGAAGCCTGTCAGTTACTCGAACTCACCACATCGACCCAGCGCATCGCCACTCAGCAATACTATGAAAGCATAGGGTTTACCAAAACCTCCTTCCGCAACAGCTTAGCCTTGGGCTAAATGAGCCTAATCAAATGCATAGCGCATTGTTAAGTTCAGCACTAACGTTCATAAGAAAAAGCCCATAAAAAAGCTCATGAGAAAGTTCATGAGAAAGTTCAGTTCAATAATAACCGCTAACTTAACCCCAAAGCCTGTCGGCAAGACCCGATGCGCGTTGGGTTGCTTGGCTACTGGCCCGCTCGAATACGTGCTGGGTGCCTAAGCAGGTAAAGTGGACTTTAGCGCGGGTGATGGCGGTGTAGATCAACTCTTTGGTCAGCAGTTGCCACTGCGCTAGGCTGGGGTTAGGTGGCAGCACTAAGGCCACGCGGCTAAATTCGCTGCCTTGGCTTTTGTGTACTGTCATGGCGTAACAGGTTTCATGGCTGGGCAAACGGGCTGGCAAGACTTTTAGCAGGCTGCCATCGGCCTTGATGAAGTGCGCCATTAAACGTTCGGGTTTATCTTCATCCTGCAAAATCAATCCGATATCACCGTTAAACAGGCCTAAGTTATAGTCATTGCTTTGGATGATAATCGGCCGACCCAGATAAAACTCCTGTAGCGGTTTAATCAGCTTGGCATTGGCCAGTGCTTGAGTCACAAATTGATTGATGCCTTCGACCCCATAATCGCCCGAGCGCATGGCGCATAAAATGCGGTACTGGTTAAAGCTTTCTATGATGTCAGCCGTGCTTGGACGTGTGTCTAGATCACTATTACTTACATCATTGTTACTTGCAAGGCTATTCAAGGCACTGAGATAAATGCCATATTGTTGACAGGCTTGCTCTAGCAGTAAATTGAGTCCCACATTATTAGCCGGCTCGCTCACTTTGGCTTGGGTTTGGCTTACGACCATGCTGTGTTCTAACCAGTTCAATTCAGCAAGGCCTTGTTGCCATACTTGCAATATGCCTTGAAGATCCGCGCGATTGACGGCGCTAGCAAGCAGCCCAATCCCCGCATCGCCTTTAAATCTGTGGCTGTGCATCAGCATACACAAGCTATCGCCAAGTTTAGGCGCGTCGCTGATATAGGGTGTCAACTCAAAACCCGTTAAAGCGCTCAGGCGCTCGGCTTGCTCCTTGGAATAGCGCATTTGCCACAGAGCAGGGCTGTTTGACGCTAAGTTGTTCTGAGCAAAATTATTGGGAACAACTGACATTTTTAGGCCAGCACAAATATCGGCGAGCACAGCGCCGGCTTCAACCGAGGCGAGTTGGTCTTGATCGCCGAGTAAAATCAAACTGGCGTGCTCGGGCAAGGCGCTCAGTAACTTATACATCATGGGTAAATCAACCATAGAGGCTTCGTCGACGATCAATAAGTCGAGCCTAAGCGGATTACCTTGATGGTGGCGAAAGTGCGGCGAGTTGGGGATCACTCCGAGCAGTCTGTGTAGGGTTGATGCCTCCTCTGGAATACGCCCCAATGCCGTTAAAAAATCTTGGTTATTTCTATTGCGAGCTTCATCAATAACATCAGTATGGGCGCTGAGTTCCTTCGCCAGACGCGCTTTCGAGGCTTTGATTGATTCGCTTAACCGAGCGGCCGCTTTTCCCGTGGGTGCGACTAAACGGATTTCCTGCATGGACTCCATTTGTAACAATAACAGAAGCTTAGTCACAGTGGTGGTTTTGCCCGTGCCTGGGCCGCCAGTGATCACCGACAGTTTTTTACCCAGTGCGGTTGCTGTGGTGACCTTTTGCCAATCAATGGGTGCTGTGCTTTGTGTGCCTTCACTGTTAGTCAGTACATTGGTAGTGAGTGCATTGCGAGTGAGTGAATGGGGATCGCTCACATTGGCAGGGAACAGTTGATCTAACAGCGACCTCAATTTAGCGGTTTGAGTTTGCTCTTGGTGGCTTACGTCTTCAGAGTGTTTAGATACGCTGCCTGATAGGCGGATTAAAGAAGCGGCCACTGAGGTTTCAAATTGATGATAACGTTGTAGATAGAGTCTGCCATTATCAAAAATAAGTGGTTTGTTGCTTCCTGCTTGGCCGACGGCATCAAAGGTTTGCAAAGTCTCTGTGAGCGCTTCTAGGCTTAAGGTGATTTTACAATGGCTATTTTGCTCGGCCATGGGATTAAGCGGCACGATATGGGCGAGCACTAGGCAACTGTGCTGTGAAGATAATTGCTGGCTCAACAGCGCACATAGCAACATAAACAAGGGTTGTTGGCTGTCACTTGGATGCAAGTGGCTCATCTCGAGTGCGAAATGTCGATCGAGCGGTGTGAGCAGTCGTTCCTGTTCCCACAGTTTCAACAGCTCTGGTAGCGGCGCGCTAAGCTGGATTTCGCCATGATCTATCCATTTCGCGGCAGTGAGTGAATGTGCATTTAGCCCTTGGGTTGAGCGCATCATGCCGTGACTCCTGTATCGATTGCACCAGCTAATCTGCTGTGAAATAAATTGTCATTAAAAAGTGAATCCAGCGCGAGAATAAGTGCCTTCGGCGGCTTGTCGTAGTAAATACCGTAGCCGGGATACTGAGCCGACATTCCACGTAAGAACAAGTAATAACAACCGCCGATATGGCTGTCGTAGTCATAACTTGGCAGGCGTAAACTCAAATATCTGTGTAGCGCCAATGAGTAGAGGATGTACTGCAAATCGTACCTATGATCGGTTATGGCACTTTGTAGCGCGCTCTGATGATAGGCATTGATGTTGTCGCCTAAATGATTCGACTTATAGTCGGCGATGTAATATTTTCCTTGGTATTCAAAGGTTAAGTCGACAAAACCCTTGAGCATGCCCTTGAGTTCATCAAACTTAAGTGTCGACTCATAGCCAAACTGCTGCAGTAGCGCATTGAGCTCAGTATCCTTAAGCTCGCTTAAGGGTAAATAAAACTCCATTTCGACTAAGGTATCCTGCGGCGATAACTTGGCTAAGCACAGATCTGGATGTTCAGGTTTGGGCGTTTTGGAATTATTCTCTAAGGCCGATGTTGAAGGCATTGTCGTTGGCACTGTTGATGGCATGAGCCCAAGCGGCGCATGCAGCACATCTAGATACCAAGTGTGCAATACCGTTTGCCACTCGGGCGCGATACCGTATTTCAGCATAGCTTTAGGCAGTTGTAGCGGTAAGTCTCTGTCTGCCTGCGTAAAATCAATCTCTTCTAGCACTAAGTGCATAAAACTACCTGCGTTAGCACCGCGCTCAAAGTTAAATCGATTGAGCATGCCATCCTGCAGCTCATGACTTGGCTCATCAGGAATAGAGAGTGTTTGCGCAGCCATATATTCAAGCGTGCCTAATGCTTCATCATCGGCGCCCGGAGCGGCTTTACCATGGCTGGTATTTTTAACTAGGCCTGAATAACTGCCGACTCGCCATGGCGTGCTGTATTGGCGGGTTAAGGTTTTCGCGCTCAGTATTTGTGCTATGTCTTGGCTTAAGGGCAATGGCCGCTCGTCTATGTCATCGGGCACCTTATCAATACTTATGGCTTCCACATCTTGTGCGAGCTGCTGCGCAGCATTGCAGATACGGGCAAAGTCACATTCTGAGTCGCCTATGCCGAGCAGATAGCCGATGGCGGTTTCATGCAGCTGACTTTTAAGGCCATTTTTAAGTTGACGACTGTGATTGGCGATATACAAGTAACACAAATACACAGGGCGAGTGAGCGCCACATATAGCAAGCGCAAGTCTTCGGCCAAGGTTTCTTGTTTGGCGCGATCCCAACCCTCATCCGTGCCTTCGATATCCCATACTAGCTCTTGCTCACCTGCATCGTTGGTTCTGTGGTACAGCATAGGCGTTGGGCGGCGACGATTGTCGCGGGCTAGGCTGACAAAGGGCACAAAACACACGGGGTACTCAAGGCCCTTACTTTTATGGATAGTGACGATCTGCACCAGATTCTGCTCGCTTTCAAGGCGCAGCTGCTGTTCATCGGTTCCCGTGTTATCAATCAGTTGTTGTTCATACCAATTGAGCAGGGCGCTAATACCATCAAGCTCGGTGGCCTTTTGCTGTAATAGCTCGGCAAGGTGACGAAAATCTGTCAAACGGCGCTCGCCATTCGTGGCATCTTGCTCCTGTGCATCGGTTTGGGCACTGGCGGTGTGCAGTAAACGGTCAATCAGCTTAGTGCTATTGGCAAGGCTGAGTAGCGCGGGCATGATGCCGCGTTTTTGCCACACTTGGTGCAAGTTAAAAAACTGCTCTAATAACAGTTGTCTGTGCTCTTCATCTTGGTTAAAGGCATGAATTTGCTCGGCGCTATAGCCTAATAATGCCGTGGCAAGGGCGCTGCGCAATGCCCTTTCATCCTTAGGATTCGCCAGAGATCGTAAAATTAACGCCATTTCCCGCGCTTCAAGGGTATCGAACACACTGTCGCGACTTAAAAACACTGCGCCTATGTGACGTTTACTCAGTGCGGTTTTCATCACAGCCGCTTCGTTGCGATCCCGCACTAAGATAGCGATGTCTTTAGCAATTAAAGGTCCGTTTGGACTGTGGCATTCGCCATTGGCCGCATCTGTCAGTAAACGGGTGATCTCCGCCGCGGCATCTTCGGCGAGCAAGTGTCTGGCGGTGGTTTTGTTGAGGCCGTTTTCTGCGCTTTCGCTTAAGAGTCTTAGTCTTAGGGCCGCAGGATTAGCTGTTTTTTCAGTGAGGTTTTTCCCCTTGGCACTGCTGGGCGTTTTCACGCTATCAAAGGGGATCGACTGACTGATAAAAGGATCGTGATGCTGGCTAAACAGATGGTTAACCCCAGCGACCATGTTTGCGCTTGAGCGGTAGTTGGTATCCAGATGATAGTGGGCCTGCGTATGATGACGGGCCTCAATATAGGTATGGATATCGGCGCCGCGAAAGGCATAAATGGCCTGTTTAGGATCGCCAATCATCAACAGGCTGAGCTTATTTTCTGTATCGTTTTTGCCTTGTTCAAACGAGTAGCTGTCTTGGTAGATGCCAGAGAAGATCGCAAATTGCAGCGGATCGGTATCTTGGAATTCATCGATAAGCGCGACGGGGAAACGTGTCGCCACGGCTTTGGGCAAGGTTTCATTATTGGCATGTAACGCGCTTGCTAACGTTGTGAGCAAGTCATCGGGAGTCAGCACGTTTTTTTGCTGCTTTTGCTGGGCAAATCGCTCGCTTATGCCAAGTTTCGCACTATGTAAAAACGCCGGTTTAATAGCGGCAATCAATGTAGCGAGCTGTTCCATATGATCCATCAGCGGCGCTTCGCTCGCGCTTGGGATCACGCCGCCCTTGTTGAGCTTTAACTCAGACAAGGACAAGGCTTCTAACTCTTTCAGTGGCGGCAACCCATGACCGAAGGCGAGCCAGTTATCCAGCGCATCGAACATGGCGGCGAGCTTGGGGTACTTATCCGTTGCTTTGCCAAAGCGGGTGCCATTCAGTGGCAAACAGTGTAGCAATGCCAATAAGCCATCGCGCCCCCGCGGCCAAGCTAATTTAAAGCGCTCTAAACTTTGGCGCAGTGACAGGGCTAAGGCATCAAATTTAAGCGCGGGTTTTAGGGGCTTTGCTTGACTGGCGCCAAGGAGCGGTCGCAACTGTTTGACCAAACCATCGGGCTCGCCAAATTCCTTAGCAATGATTTGCGCTAAGTAATCGGGCAGCGGATAACAGGCCTCACGCCAAAAATCCCGCACCGCATGGTGCAAAAATTCGCTGTCGTCCAAGGTAAAGTCCGATTCGAACAGCAAGGAAGACTCAAAGGCGAGATCCGATAAAATTCGCTGACAGAAACCGTGAATGGTAAAAATCGCCGCTTCGTCGAGGGACTTTAGGGCGAGATCGAATCGCCTCAGGGCAATGGCGCGTTCACTCTCTGGAGTGTTGTCATACAGCGCCTGCACAAAGGGATCGGCAATCGTTAAACCCAAGAAGCACTTAAAGGCGACTTGAATACGCCGGCGAATACGATCCCTTAACTCTTCGGTGGCCGCATTGGTGAAAGTGACCACGAGAATTTGTTCGCAGGTCAGCGGCGCAGGAATGCCATCACCAAGCAATAAGCGTAAATAAAGACCTGAAATGGTGTAGGTTTTACCTGTGCCAGCGCTGGCCTCAATCAGACGACTACCACCAAAGGGCAATGTGAGTGGATCAAGCGCCTGCACCGCTGAATGTAACGCCGCTGCGTTTAACTGCATCTGTTCACTCATGATTGCTCTCCCTGTGCGCTATCGCGGTTTAAATGTGCTGCAGTCGCTTGTGTTTCAGTCGCTTGTACATCGGGAGTCTGGCCTTGGCTCATGCCATCGTTCAGCGCAAATTCCTCAAGCTGAGCCAGTGTGTCTTTGAGATATAAACTCACCATAGGGCGATAGATGCGCTCGGCTAATGCGCCAAAGCTATCCTCAGAGAAATCCCGCGGAAAACTGAATAAGCGTTGGTAATGGGGTTCGTTCCCTTCGCCTAATTGACTCTGCTCATCCAGCCATTCAGGTAACGCTTGCTGCAAACGCTCATCGTGCTCACCCTCGCAGCTGACGTAGGCCAGTGAGGTGCGCGGCATAAAACACAGTGGGTATTGCTGACCTTGATAAAACAGCACCAGCAAATCGGCCAGTAACGCATGGGCGCGCTCAGCAGTGATTGGCGCTAAGGCGTGGAAATGCCCCATGTCGAGAAGATAACTTGCATGTGTGTGGCCCATTGCCATTAAACACAGGTGACGAAGGTATAACCTCAGCACATCGCGACCGTGGGCGCTACCGGGACGATAATTCACTAATCCCTTAGGGCTGATGTCATCAATACGGCCTTGCAGTAACACTTGTTGGGATTTACCCGCCGTGATGGGTAAGTCAAACAGGAGTTTAATATCCGCATGACTGCTGGCCTGTTCTCCCTTGAGGAACAAGGTTCGGCCAATCAAAGGCTTAATATCGTGCTGATATTGGCGTAGCAGCAAATCATCGAAGGGCTGCATCGGCAAACTGCCGCTGGCTTTGAGGCGTTTAATCAGCTCGATATCGGGCTCAGTCAGACCTTGGCCTATGGCATCGTCGAGTAACTGGGCCTGTAACATATAGCGCTCTAGGGCATTCAAGCTAAAGGGCTCGTCATTATCATCGGCCTGAATATTAAGGCTAAGGTCGACTTTAAGCGTTCGGTTGAAGAAGTACTGCGCCGGATTTCGAAAGAAACGGATCAGGGCAGACACATCCACTTGCTTGCTTTGCGTTGCGTGCACAGAAGCGGGCTGTGCCTCTGTATCTGGCATTGAGTCTTGCTCATCCGCTTCGAGCATGATGCGAGTTTGCGCGCCGATAAAGCGGCCTGCATGTGTGCCCGCGGCGTCGGCATTGGGCGGACACCATTGCTGGCTGTAACTTTGGCCTATGTTTGAGCCATCTTTGTCATCACGTTGTACTGCGGCTTGATACAACTTAGGATCGAAGGGTTGCAGCGGCTGGTGGCTGACAATCGCGTTATAGAGGGCTTTTTCAGCATCCTCTGGGTCTATGGGGCTTGAAGCTTTTTGCGATTGAGCAATTAGCGTTTCAGGCAAATAGCACAGCTGACAATATTCAATCAGTTCAGAGACGAGCATAGAGGCAATACGCTCAGAGTTATCCCGTTCGCTGCGACCGATATAGCTGATATACAGTTGCTCGCGCGCCGACAATAAGGCTTCTAAAAACAAATATCTGTCATCGAGGCGGCGGGAGCGATCGCCTTTACGGGCACCAAAGTGCGCCATTAAATCAAAGCCGACAGGATGCTGAACCCTAGGATAAACCCCATCGTTCATGCCGAGTAAACACACGACCTTAAAGGGGATCGAGCGCATCGGCATCAAGGTACAAAAGTTCACGCTTCCCGCAAGATAACGCTGGCCGACCCGAGATTCGGTTAAGCGTTGATTAAACCATTGCTGCAGCACTTCGATACTGAGGCTCAGTCCGCTTATGCTCTGTTTGGCTAGCGTCTCGAACATACTTGTATCTAACGAGTTTGTATCCAATGGCTTACCCGCAGATAGTAACTCTTGCTCTAGGGCGGCGATGGCATCGCGGATTTCCTGTAACTGCTCGCGCTCGTCTTCATCTGTGTCGTAGAAGGCATCCAGCAAATCAGTTAATTCCGCTAAACGCAGGGCGCCCACTTGCGGCAGGGCGAGTATTTGCGCCGTTTCATCGAGTACTTCAATAAAATTGAGTAGCTTACCTAGCGCCTGCGCCGATTGGCCCTCGATACCAGTCACGATCAGATGGTCTTGGTACAGCGGCGCATCGTCACTCAAGGCGTAGCCTAAAATCAGCCTTTTAATACCAAAGGCCCAGGAGTTTTGCTCAAACGCTGGCACACCTTGTTTAAGGCGGCTTTGTTCATCGCGGCCCCAACGCACGCCCGCTTCATCTAACCAGCGGCGGATCAGTTGCAATTCATCGTCATCGAGCTGGAAACGGCGTAAAATGGCGGGTACTTCGAGTATGCTCAAAATGTCGGTCAGACCAAAACGGCTCTGATTAATCCCGAGTAAATTCAAAAAGCTATTGATGAGAGGTGATTCCTGCGCTGCGCCGCGGTCGGCAATGGCGTAGGGAATGTAATGCAGACCTTGCTTCGCCGAGAAGACGGCATCGATATAGGGGGCGTAGGCGGCTACATCGGGCATCATCACCACTATGTCTTTGGGTGTCAGGTCGACATCATTGCTGAGTAACGCAAGCAAGTGATCGTGCAGGGTTTCGACTTCCCGCAATGGGCTGTGACAACTCTTTACTCGAATGGATTGATCGTCGCGCTTAAGCAGGCGTCTGTTCTCGACATTTTGGTACAGCTCGGCATCTGGCCCTAGTACTCTGTCTAAGGTTTGCATCTCTAAAATATCGTATTGCACCCCGTGGAGCATGCTGGCGTGACTGTGTGGCGAGTTGGGATCGTCACAGGGCTCACAATACACATCGTCGCCAAAGTCGCAGTGTTCGGCGGGGAGCTCAAGCAGCATATCGAGTAATTCACGGCCCATCTTGCCGTTATTGGCAAGCAGCGGATTGCCCACTTCGAGTTTATCTTCCCACAGTTCGGCTAATTGGCGTTTACCCGCATATTGCACCGCCATGCGGGCACGATTACGGGGATCAACAATGTCGCCCCAATAGTGTTGACACGGGCTTAAACCCAGCACGATCACATCGATACGGCCTGCCAGATGGTAAAGCACCTCAAGGGTTTGCGGCGCCATCGAGGAAATGCCAAACACAAATAAGCGCTGTGGCAATTTGGCGAGTGACGTGTCGGGATTATTCAGCGCGGCAATCAAGTCGCTGTGCAGATTGGCCCTGTGGTAATGGCTTTGATTAAGCTCATCGCGGTTAAAGGCAATCAGTGCGCGCCATAAAATGGGTTGCCAGCGTTGGTCTTCATTCAGCGGCTTGGTAAGTGATTCGGGATGCTCGTTTTGCTCCCACGCTAAAATCCAATCGGGGCGATATACTAAGTATTGGTCGAAGATATCGGCAATCCGGCCACAGAGTTGGTACAGCTTAATGTCGTCAGCCGTCATATCTCTGGTGTTGAGATGTTCACTCGTGTCGGCGGCATTTATGGTGGGCGTATTTTCTAGGGTATTACCTAGATAGTGTCTCAATGGCCCAAAGGCGTCATCTTGTAACATGCGCGGCAAGAGTTGCATCAGCTTCCACGTCATCGCCGCTTTAGTGAAGGCGTTGTCCTTGGGCACATCGGGTAATAAGTCATGGCACAACTGCCAGGTAAAGCTCGATGGCAGCGGGAATTCCAATGCGGCGGCAATCCCATTTTGTTTGGCGATTTCGAGGCGCAGCCAAGTCGACATGCCAGGACTCTGCACCAGAATATGCTCGTTACTCAGTAGACGTGCAAAAGCAAGGGGCTGGGTCAGGTAAGCGGCTAAATGGGCGCAGAGCACTTCCATCTGATTGGACTGGATTAACTTTAGCATGTGCAACTCGGCATGGTGACAGTAAAACAATTCTATGTGTTTGATTTATAAGATTCAACACTATTACTGCTTCTGTGGAATTAACCCGCAATTTTAGGCGTTTACTGAGCCTTGAACCGATGAAACTTGGCTGGCTAATACTCAGTTTACAAATGCTAGGCTAGCGTGAACTTCTTTTTCACCTTAGCCCTGAGCAATAACCAATTCAGTTGCTTCGCCGCCGCTTTAAATTCGGTTAAATGCGCTTGATAGTCATCATTCGGCAAATCTTGATACTTCAGCGCCACATAACTTTGGGTCAAGGTGTGCATTAGCGCACAAAGCTGTGGTGCTCTGTGTTGGTATTGCCCGATAATCTGCTGCGCAAATTGGTTTGGCCCATCACTGTCATTACGCTTAATACCATGGCGGGCGAGGCGATTGCAGACCTGTTGATAGCGAGCGCTGATGGGATCGCCCTGAGTGCTAAAATGTAATAGCCCCGCACTGTAGGCGATATAGAGCACGATAAGGCTGATACACAGCCCCATAAATACCGCGATTTTAGTGTTTGTCACATCACCTAAAATGCCGCTGAGCACTTGATTCTGTCTATCTTGATTGAAACCCAGTACCCACACGCTCCAGTAATAATCTATGCTGGCAAAACGTTGCCTTAACTCATTGAGCCAAGGCATGGATTTAAAGCGTAAGCTACTAAAAGGGCTTTCCTGCAGGTAACTCAGCGCGGGATCAAACTGGGCGTCGAATCCTTGTTCGATTCGATCGGGGGCTACCATAGCGGTCGGGTCGAAACGTACCCAACCTTCACCTTCGAGCCAAACCTCAGCCCATGCGTGGGCCATATATTGATACACGCTGTAGTAACCCGCTTGCGGATTAAATTCGCCGCCCTGATAGCCTGTGACCATACGTGCGGGTAAGCCTGTGGCCCGCGCCATAACAATGAAGGCTGCGGCATAGTGCACACAAAATCCGGCTTTGTTTTCAAATAGAAAATCATCCACTTGCTGCGGCCCAAGGGGAGGCGGCGTGAGAGTGTAGAAAAAAGGCTCGGTATTAAAGTGGCGCATCATGGCCCACAATCGTGGCTTAGGCTCGGGATACTGAGTCTTGAATTGCTCGGCCAGCGCCCAAGTTCGTGGATTACGATTACTCGGCAGTTCGAGGTTAATCTGCCTTTGCCGCGCTGAAAGCCTGAGATCCATCTTCGCCTTGGGCCAAGACTCTACTTGATAACTCATTCGCTGATCGACATTGCGCAGTGCTAACAGCCGATAATCGGGCATATTGACCACGTTATCATCTTGGCTGTAGGCGACATCAAGACCAAATAACCACGGCTGGTGGCTCGGCTCAGCAATCACTTGGTAACGAAGACTCGGCTTATTGTTTTGCTTGCCTTGTTTTGCAGTATCTTGACCTTCGCTGTCTATCGAAGCGGGGCTCTTTATTAAATCAGGATCATTGGTCATTAAATCAGCATTACTGGTCATAGCTTCAGGACTGGTGACCTTCAAAGCTGGACTATTAAGCATCAAGGCGGGGCTGGGCCGAGTGGGCGGAAACAGCAGCGCATCTTTTTGCAGCTTTTTAATGCCTTCCTCCTGACGCCAAGTAATACCGTCATAGTTTTCCATCACCAGCGCGCGCCAATATAACTCAGCATTAATGGGCGCCGCATTGGTAAAACTCGCCCTAAAGGCCAGTTCGGTCGAACGGGTGAGCTTGCCGATATCACCAATGGCCAGACTATCGGACAAGCCCGTTTGCGCTTCTTTCATGTTGGGCACTAACCAGAGCGGCGCAAAACGCGGTAACACTAAAAACAACAGCAGTGCGAGGGGCACACTCTGTAGCAAGAATTTACTACCAAGCAATGCCGTATGTTTTAGGGAGTGTTTATCTTGATACAGAGTCACGAGCACACAGGTGTTGATCAGCGTCACCACGAGTAAATGCGCGGTATTGAGCAAGGATTGGTGATCAATAAAGGTCAGCGCGATAATAAAATAGCCCGCGAGGACGACAACACGCACATCCCTTTGGTTACGCATTTCAATGTATTTTAAGGCATAACCTAACAGCAGCAGATTCACTAGCGCATTGAGTAAGCCTATTTCCTTTGAAACGAGTGCCAGTGTGGTTGCGGCGCCGATCGCAAGACTGGTGACCAGAAAACGCGGCGGCTTTGCCACTTTGCCGACATAAATTCCCACACGCCACAGCAAACAAATTGCGCAAATGCCTAAGGTCCAAGGCGTGGTCTTATCAAATAGCGGGCTCAGTACGGCGATATTGGTGATCAATAACCAAAATAAAGTCTGACGGCTGATGTTATCGCCAATTTGCGGTGTCGTGCTGCTGGCCGTTAATGTCATGCCTGTTCCCTCGAGGTCGGGATATGACGTTTCTTGCTGGTGGTTTTAGCCGTTTTATTTGAGTGCTTTGCCGCTGATGACGAATTAACGGCTGACGGCGCTAGCTGTGGATACAAGGCAAGGGCCTTATGGCAGGCGATTCTATGGTTATGACCGATAGAGGGCGCGATCAATATATCCTCGCCCATTGGTGTTTGCAGATGTAAGCCAAAATATTGCTCGAGTTGAGTGAGTTTATTGATTTGCCAGCTTAATTGACTCAACTGGGTTTCGAGCCGTTTAGCATCGGGTCTGAGTCTTAACCAAACGGGATCGCCTTGGGGCTGCTGAAACTCTTTACTCAACATACCGCGACCTTGTGCCCACTGTTTCCATGCCACTTGCTTGAGGGACTCGCCGAGCACATGGGGTTTAAGTCCTTTAAACTCATCGATGCCTGACACATGTTTACCCGCCAGTAGCAGGGGATCTTGCTCAGACTGAGTATGATCAGCCTCAAGCTGCAGCGGCGCTTCAATCGGCTGGGCAAAGACTAAGTGACTAATAGCCAAATCCACATGGGACCACGCGCGGCACAGCCCTAAGGGATAGAAGGATTCAATTTTGAGCCGACCCGGTGACACTTGGCCCCGCTGATGATATTCGAAGGGCACGAGCGCTTGCTGTTCATCTGTGCCGACGTTCTGCACCGTATAAGTGCGATTATGCGGATAGTTAAGCTGAATATTATGGCCACTGTGATGGGTGCTGATGAGGACCGGAAAGGTTAAGGTCTCTCCCGCATAGACTTCGGGCGGCGTCATGGCGCGTAAATGTAGACCCGCCAGATTTTTGTAACTGTAGAGAATACAGGTATTAAATAGGCTTAGGAGTAAGATGCTAAGGCCAATGACTAAGTTATTTTGATAGTTAGTGCCAAAAAGATATAAGAGTAAAACTAACCCGAGCCAAACTAAGCCAAAACCGCTCGGCAAAATAAAAATGCTGCGATGGCTTAAGGTGATTTCAGGGCTTGGTGGTAAACGCCTTGCTAACCAACGTTGCCAAATCGGCACTAGAGTCGGAATGAAAGTAGGGCGTATCAGTCGTTTCACTTCTGCATCACTTCCTTGGTTGAATTATTTAGTTGAACACCTTAACTGTATGCCTTAGCGATATCGTTCATGACAGTGGCTCGCTACATGATGGGGTTAACGCTCGCCAGAATTCGCTCGGATAAGGCTTCACCCTGTAATTGGCTACTGGTTCTGAGTCTATGTTCCGCCACGCAGCAAAATACCGCTTGCACATCTTCAGGGACTAAATAATGTCGCCCCTCTAAAAAAGCCCATGCCTTAGCGGCTTGCAATAATGCTTTGGTAGCGCGAGGCGATAAACCCACGCTGTCACTTTGGCTGCGAGAAAAATTCACTAAGGCCAGAATGTAATTGAGTAAGGCATCGGAAGCGCTGACCTTGTCGCACTGTTCTTGCAGTTGCATTAAGGCCAGTGGTGTCAAGCATTGGGGCAGTTGATCTAAGGTTAAGTGGTTATGATTGCTCTTCAGCATCGCAAGTTCGGCGTCGTGGCTCGGATAACCAATTGATAGACGCATCATAAACCGGTCGAGCTGCGATTCTGGCAGTGGAAAAGTGCCGGATTGACCGGTGGGGTTTTGAGTCGCGATCACAAAGAAAGGATTGGGCAATCTGTGGGTGATGCCATCGACGGAAATTTGTTGTTCGGCCATCGCTTCGAGTAAAGCACTTTGTGTCTTAGGGCTGGCGCGATTAATTTCATCGGCCAAAATCATCTGCTTAAAAATCGGTCCAGGATGAAAGATAAATTGTGCTTGATGCTTATCAAAAATCGATACGCCGAGAATGTCGGCAGGCAGCATGTCACTGGTGAATTGGATCCGCTGATAACTCAAGCCTAAGCTTTGGGCTATGCCATGGGAAATACTGGTTTTACCCATGCCGGGTAAATCTTCAATCAACAGGTGGCCGCGGGCGAGAATGCAGGCCAAAGCAAGCCGAATTTGCCTTGGTTTGCCCAGCAACACTTGTTCGAGTTGATGTAGTAATTCGCTGATCCCAGATTGTGCCACGGGCGACTCCTAATACATTTAAAAGCGTAACTGAAGGTGCATGTGAAAGCAGACAAGCTTTACCACTATGGCGGATCATCGCCTGCTTATCCAGTGGCATTTCTAGTGCGAAATCAATTACTCGACTGAATGACGTTTAGGCTTGCGTGTGCTGGTGGCGCAAAGTCAAAGGGCGGCGCGTGGATCTATGCAAGACACAGCGCTTGACTGCGGGTGGGGCGAATAAACCAAGATTTAAACAGAAAGCCTTGGACTAAGTCGACGCCTATGTCTCGCGCAAACGCCAAGTGGGCTTCGGTTTCTATGCCTTCTAGAATGCACTGTTTGTTGGTTTGCTTGGCAAAGTAAATCAGCGCTATGAGTAACTGGACTCCCTCGGGATGCGTGATGTGGGTTAACCAATGACGATCGAACTTGAGATAATCCACATTCATCATCAAATCGACACAAAGCATGGAGTGGGGCGCGCCAATATCGTCCAGCGCTACCTTGATATTTGCTTGTTTAAATTGGCTGAATAGCTGATTGGCAAGCTGGGCATCGTTAATGCAGGTATTTTCAATGATTTCGACCGTGACTTGCTGGTACTGCGATAATAGCTTTATAAGCTTGGCAGTATGTGGCCCATCGACAGCATGGGGATCGACATTGATAAAAATGCGCTGCTGGCTGGGCGCGTGAGCGAGTTGAAATGCTTTGGCTTGATATTCAACGGCGGCGAGTAATTCTGTGGATTCATGCAATTGCTCGAACACGATATTAGGTGCAACCGCATCGCCATCAGGTAGATAAAAACGCGCTAAGGCTTCATAGCCGTCGATGGCTAACGTATGGGGATCGACAAAGGGTTGGTATTCGCAGCTGAGCGTTAACGAACTAAGGTTAATCATGGGCCTAATGGGAGTCTTAATGCATTAATACTAATTATTCGCATTTAATGCCTCGCAGTGCAAACAAGTTTACGATAAAACGGCGTGATTGCTGAATAATTATTCGCTTTGCTAATTATTTGAATTTAGAGAATATCATTCAGAATTTTTGGCGGTTAAAGCATGAGCATTACCTTAGGGTATGCTGAAAAGTTGGAACTCGATACTGCTGAGTATCGAGTTCCTTTTTATGTCGCGAGTTAGTAAGCAAACTTCAATTCGGCTTCGCTGAATAATGGCTGCGCTTTTTGCTCTTGCGCCTCATAAATCAATCGATAGCTGAAGACGGCTTGCACATATTCACGGGTCTCAGTGAAGGGAATGGCTTCGATAAAGCCCATGGCATCGAGTTTTCCATCTGAGTTTGCCAACCAGCGACGCACCCGTGACGGGCCTGCGTTATAGGCGGCGGTCGCGAGGATACGGTTCTGGTTAAACTCTTTTAACAACTGGGCATAGTAAGCACTGCCAAGATTGAGGTTAAGCTCTGCGCTGTAAAGATCCTTAGGATCGCTATATTTAGCGCCATGTTTCTTGGCGGTTGCTTTAGCGGTCGCAGGCATAATTTGCATTAAGCCGCGGGCACCCACGCCTGAGGTCGCATAAAGATAAAACGCGCTCTCGCGGCGACTGATCGCTCGAATCTCATCGATGTTCACTTTGTGTTTTTTACTGGCGTGCTCAAAACCTTCTTGGTGCGCCATCGGGAAGCGTAGGGGAATGTCATCCCACAACTTACCTTGGATACTGGCTTCGACGCCAAAATCATACCAGCCTTGCTCGTGGGCATAACGGCCGTAACGGGCACGCATAGTGTTGTCACTGCGTCTGAGCAGCGACATCCATTCGTAACGTGCATCGAAATAACGATCCAGCGCCATTAGCTCTTGCACGCGCACAAAACCCACATCATCGGTTAATTTTTGGCTGCTGGCGTCGACGATAGGCTCAGGGCTTTGATTCAGCGAGACGGGTTTATTTAAAAACTGCGCGGCGGCAAAACCGTAAAAATTACGTTCATTGCTGATTGTCGCAAGAGCCTTAGTGGCACTTTCTGGCGCATCTTTAGCATTAGTGCGATAGAGCCAATATTGCCAGCGCTCCTTAGCCAAGGTTTCTGGTTGCAGTAAATTTAAGTAACGGGCAATGCTGCGCATGTCGTGATCGCGAATGGCCCATCTTAACCGGCGTTCAAATAAGTCGTCACTTTTCAGCTCGGCCAGCACATTGTCGACATAGCTTTTATGGCTATCATCTTGTTCGATTAAGATGCGGCGAACTAAGTATTTATCCAGTTGTTGGGCTTGTGCTGGCGTGAAACGATTAGCCTTTTGATACCGTTCATACAAATTAATCGCTTGGTCGAGATCCTTGCGGGCAAGGCGTTTTAATCCCGCCGCGACTATGTCACCCACAATCGGATTTTTATCCTTAAACTTTTCTGTATGGCGCAGGCTGTTTGGATCTTTATAGACGGCGACTAAGCGCTTCGCTTCGTTGTTATGGGTGGTGATCTTCTGGGATAAATAGCTCAGCAGACTGGTTTCGCCAGTCTCAAAACTCAGCATCATCCGCGCCCATATGACATCTTGAGTGCGTTTACCCGCTTTGGTCCAAGCGTTGAACAGGGGATCACACTCTTTTGGCCGTGAACTACCAAACACCCAAAGTGATTGCGCCGCCGCATAGGCGGTTTTTATCTCGCCCTTGGCGAGTTTTGCCTCGTAGTAATAACATTGCAGGCGGATGTCGGAAGGGACATCGGGACTTATTGCAAGATAATCACTCCAGCGTTTTTGGGTTCCCGCATTGTTTAAGTATTTAGACCTTAACCTGTTGTACATAGGTGTGGTTTCATATTTATCAATCAGGTTTTTTGCCGCAGCACCATGCAAACCATTGAGATCGCCGATGTCGATATCATGGTCTAAGTAAATTGCCAGCGGATAATCGCCCAATTTTGCCCGTAGGGGTTTATAGACTTCATAGTCTTGTTTCTTTAAGGCTTTTTCGGCCTCAAGGAAGGTTTTCTGCGTTGGCGTTAACGCGAATGCAGAAGGGGCATTCAAGGCGCCTGCGAGCAATATTGCGCTGGATATAACCACATTCATCACGGCTTTGCACATGGAGCGTTTGCCTCCGGGCATCAAGGTATCAATCGACATGTCCGTATCGATTCAAGGTTATTGGCGAGTGTTCAACTCTATCAATCAATTAGGTCTATCAACTTTGTTTATCAAATCAGTCTATTAACTCAAATTATCAACTCAATCTATCATTTTGGGCATTATGCGGGTTCGAGTTCTGTGTCCTTAGGATCGCGCGTTGGCGGCAGCGTTAGCTCAGCGTCATCATCCTGTGTATCGTTGTCGTCTTGGGCTTCATTGAGTGCTTTTTCTAGCAGCATTTTATCCAGCTGTTTACTGGTATCGACCCCGAGTTGCTGCATTAAGTGGGCTTGACGCACTAGGTTACCTTTGCCCGATGACAGCTTGTTCATGGCGCTGTGATAGGTTTTTTCGGCGTTATCTAAGGCACGACCGAGTTTTTCCATGTCTTCAATATAACCACATAACTTGTCGTAAATTCGACCCGCTTGTTTTGCAATGGTTTGCGCGTGTTGGTTTTGATATTCGTAGCGCCAAATATTGTTAATGGTGCGCAGGGCCACCAGTAAATTCGTCGGGCTCACCAACATGATATTCTGCTCAAGGGCAAAATTGACTAGGCTAGGATCATGCTCTAACGCCAGTAAAAATGCGGGTTCAATAGGAATAAACATCAACACATAATCGAGGCTCTTAAGACCGTGCAGATTTTGATAATCCTTTTGACTCAAGCCCTTAATGTGACTGCGAATCGAGATCACATGCTCATTAATCGCCTGTTGGCGTAGGGCAGGATCTTCACTGTTGAAGTAACGCTCATAACTGACTAAGGACATTTTAGCATCGATGACCACGTCTTTATTTTCTGGCAGATGCACAATCACATCCGGCTTAAAGCGCTTACCGTTGTCGTCCTTGAGATCTTGCTGGGTATGGTATTCATGGCCTTCACGTAGACCGCTTTCCTGCAGCACGCGATCGAGGATCACTTCACCCCAGTTACCTTGCTGCTTGTTATCACCCTTGAGCGCTTTGGTCAGGTTGATTGCATCTTGGCTCATCTTCAGATTGAGATCTCGCAGGTGCTCAAGTTGATGTTTAAGGGCGCTGCGCTCGGACTGTTCGTGGGTGTAGGATTCACGAATTTGTTGTCTGAATCCTTCAAGCTGTTGTTTCAATGGTCCAAGCACGCCTTCGAGTTGACTGGCATTTTGATGCTTAAAGTTTTCGCTACGTTCTTCAAAGATTCGATTGGCGAGGTTTTCAAATTGAGTTTGTAAGCGCACTTCGGCCGATTCTAGGCTGGCGATTTTATCCTGCAGTGATTCTTGCTGGGCATCGGCCTTGGCTTGAATAGTTTGCTGCATGGCATTGGATTTCGACAGCGCCAATTGAATTTCTAACTGACGGCGCTGGCTGTCATTCAATTGTTGCTCTAAGGTGGGTACACGTTCGGCTAAGGCCTCGGCTTTACCTAATTGTTCAATTTTGAGCTCAAGGCGCTGCTGGTATTGGCGCAGTTGCGCCTCTTTGTCATCAACCAAAATCTGTTGTTGTGCTAAGGATAATTCAGCATCTTCATTCACTTGACGCATCTCTTGCTCAAGTTGGTCTTTGTGTTGTTGCCAACGTTGGCGGGTGAGTCTTTGGTTAAGCAGAGCACCGATCAACAGGCCTAAGAAGGCAATGGCGAGAAGGCCGATGATTTCGGCGACGGAAAAAGATTGAGAAAATGGCATGATCAATAGCACTCCTTTAGCTTTGGCGCTTAGGTTCGCATGCCGCCCAATAGGCTTCAAGCCCTTTAATCAACTATATCTGCGCTTAATGCTTGAATGAGCAAGTCTTATACGTTTAAGGTGAATTTATTCACGGGTGGAAAGTTTTTCTGGATTTTACCTGTCTATATTAAAGTGAGCATAGAAGTGAGCGATACAGACGAGCGCCAGATAAGCTTTTATCGCGACTCGGTGGCGTTAATCATTAGATGGTAGAGGTGTCAATTGGCTAAACATTCCCGTTTTACCCCAGGTATTCTTAAAAAAGCGCAGTGGCACATGCAAGATAACCAAGTGACGCCCGAAGCAGTGTTTCGCTCGCGCCGGCAGATTGTGAAAGCCATGGGGCTTGGTGCTATCGGCGCCAGTGTGCCAGGTTACGTGCAGGCCGGATTGTTCGATCTATTTGGCGATCAGCCTAAGTCCTCATTTATCACCACGCCACTGACCTTTCAAACCAATAAGCAATACGGTGATGCTGATGTGTTAACCCCGTTGGATAAGGTGACGCAGCACAATAACTTTTATGAGTTTGGTACGGATAAGCAAGATCCCTTCAATAATGCCCAAGGTTTTAAAGTTGATCCTTGGAAACTGCGTATCGAAGGTGAAGTCGAACGGCCCATGACTTTAGATTTTAATGATCTCACTAAAATGTTCCCGCTTGAGGAGCGTAATTATCGTCTGCGCTGCGTTGAAGCTTGGTCCATGGTGATCCCTTGGGTGGGGTTCCCGCTGGCGGCATTATTGAAAAAAGTGGGTGTAACTAGCAAGGGCAAGTATGTCGCCTTCGAAACCGCTTTTGATCCCGAGCAAATGCCGGGGCAGAAGAGTCGATTAATGGGCGGTGGCATTCATTATCCCTATGTTGAAGGCCTGACGATAGCCGAAGCCATGAACGATTTAACCTTAATGTCGGTCGGTTTGTACGGCAAGACCCTGCCACCGCAGAACGGCGCGCCGATCCGCTTAGTGGTACCGTGGAAATATGGCTTTAAGAGCATTAAATCGATAGTGCGAATTCGCGTCATGGATAAACAACCGCCCACCAGTTGGAATCAGCTTGCCTCACACGAGTATGGATTCTATGCCAACGTCAATCCGGCGGTGGATCATCCACGTTGGTCACAGGCCAGTGAACGTCGTATTGGCGAGGGCGGACTATTCTCTGCAACCCGTATTGATACCCTGCCGTTCAACGGTTACGGCGAGTTTGTGGCTTCACTCTATGACGGTATGGATCTGAGGAAAAACTATTGATGCTTGGTTTGCTGTTTGGAAATACGCCATTAAGCGGGGATGACTTATGTTGAGATTAACCGCTAAGCACTTGTTTTGGCTAAAAGCGTTATTTCATTTGCTGGGTTTAGTGCCCATCGTCTACCTGGTGCTCACTGTCGTGTTAGGCCGTGCGGGCGGCGATCCCGTGCAGCACATTATTCACTACACAGGTATAGGCGCGTTAAATGCTTTAGCGGCGACCTTATTGATCTCACCCATTGCCAAGCTGACTAAGCAAGGGCTATTAATGCAGACTCGTCGCTTGGTGGGGTTATATGTGTTCGCCTATGCCACTTTGCATATTCTGGCATTCTTTAGTTTAGATCTGTTGTTTGCTTGGGAATTACTGTTTAGCGAAGTGGTAAAACGGCCGTACATTTTAGTCGGCGCTGTGGCTTATCTTATCGTCACTGCTTTGGCGATAACTTCGTTTAAAGCCTTGATGCGTAAGATGGGACGTCGTTGGCAGACCTTGCATAATGGGGTGTATTTAGTCGCGATATTAGCGCCAATCCATTTTTACTGGTCGGTAAAATCGGAAATCATTGAGCCGAGTCTGTATATCTTAGGTTTTAGCGTGTTATTGCTATGGCGCACGCCTTGGCTTAAGCGCATCCTCAACCGCAAAGGGATGAGTAAAACCGTGAAAAAGACGACCAGTGGACAAGATAAAACGTCGATAAAATCAGCTTAAACGCATAGTGCGAGCGGTGAATCGTTGGCTTGTTTTACGTTTCTTTGTGCCTAACGCAATATATAAATTATAAAAACAAAAATGCCGAATCAAGATTCGGCATTTCTCATTTAGCGAACTGTTCTGCTCAGTTAATCTTCTTGCTCAGGTGGCAAGACTTAACCTAAACCTTGAGTCGCCGATTTCATTTGGATGAACTCAATTTTATAACCGTCTGGATCTTCAACAAAGGCAATCTCAGTGGTGCCGCCTGCGACTGGACCTGGGGCGCGTGTTACTTTGCCACCGGCTGCAGCAATAGCAGCACAACGGGCGTAAATATCTTCATCGCCAATGGCTAAGTGGCCAAAGCCTGTGCCTAAATCGTATTTGTCAGTGCCCCAGTTATAGGTCAGTTCAACAACGGCTTGGCCAGTGGACTCTTCACCGTAACCCACGAAAGCTAAAGAATATTTGTACTCTGGGTTTTCAGAGGTGCGAAGGAGTTTCATGCCGAGCACTTCAGTATAAAAAGCAATACTGCGTTCTAAGTTACCGACGCGGATCATAGTGTGTAATAGTTGCGACATAGGTCCTCTCTCTAAATAGATTCCGGTGGGGAGTATATCAAAAATGTCTCTGCGCATGACCACAAATCTCATCCATGGTGTTTTTATCACACTTGATCAATTCGATTGGTTAGGATAGGAAAACGCTGGCTGTCGACGGGCGAATTTGCGGATTGTGATAAGAAAATTGCCGATAAATTGGCTGTCGCTCACAAAACACAGATACAAACATGGGATTTTACCGCGAGGTTGACGATAATATGGCCATACCAACTAGGAGAGTGAATGATGAACACCGAAGTTAAAATGGCCTTAGGCACTACAGTTGTAATTGCTTTATTTTTCAGCGCGTTCTTTGTTTCAATGTTTTAACGACTAATATTAGTTTGAGTTAACCCAGCTCCAAGTTAAGCAAAAAAGCCGCTATTGCGGCTTTTTGTTTGTCTGTGATTTAATGCACGTAAAACTTAACAAGGATTGGAAAATGTTGTTTAGCGAAACTGAAATAGCATTAATTGCATCGGCTAAGCGAAAAGTACAGATGGCGCAGAAAGTGCGGTTAGCTGTGATTGCATTAGTCGTGCTGGGTACTGGACTGACGATATCTGGTTTGTGGGTCAATGAGTTCGCCATTTATATGGCCTTTGGAATAGTGGTGTTTGCAGTGGCCTTGCCGCAATTTGGGCAAGGGCCAAAATATGAAGAGCTAGTCAGTTTGCTCGAGAAGAAAAGCCAAGGCTAACTGGCTTGGGCTTACTCTTCAGGATAGATTTTTTCTTTAAACTCCCGTTTATATCCATTTTATCTTCTACTTCGACCACGTTTTTACCTGGGGCAAATTTAGTGCGATTGGCGAGGCGCAAGATATGGGGGATCGAGGCGATGGTAGGCCTACCGAAGGGCAAGAATACTAGATTGTCTTAAGCCTTTGATTTACAAGTTCCGCATGGAGTAGCTGGATGAATAAGTACTTGATTTATAGTATTTTGAAGTGACATAGTATAACTAGCTATTAATAAAATGGATTTATTTTTTGTGAACGACATTCAATTACCTGATTCATTAAAACAACATCTAACCAACGGCGATGTTATTCCTCTGATTGGTGCGGGTGTTTCGATGTCAATCAGGACCAAGGAAGGGAAAAATGCTTTTCCTTCATGGCCAGAATTGCTAAGCAATGCAGCTAAAAAGTTAGCAGATGAAAATCAACTAAAAGAGTCACAACTTGTTAATTTACTGGTGGAACTGAATAAGTATCAGGAGGCAGCAAAAGCTGCTTATGATGCGCTTTCGGGTAGCAGTTGGTATGAATTCATTAATTCTCAGTTTGCTATCGATTTCACTGATTTGGATGATGCTTATAAAGCACTTCCTCACGCTATTTGGCAGTTGAGTAACAGAATAGTTACCTTAAATTATGACAAGGTGCTTGAGTGGGCACATATAGAGTCAGCAAATATATGTGCCTTTGATAATACAAACGGTGCAAAGCTTGTTGAATTTACGCGAAATAATCAGCAGAACATGCTTTGGCACCTGCATGGTAAAATCGATGTGCCTAAACATATTGTGCTTACTCCTCAATCATATCATCGTCTGTATTTGGAAGATGCCGAAGAACACTATAAGGCGGCACTTGCTAAGTTTAGAGATTTGATTTGCAGCAAGACTCTTCTTTTTATTGGCTGTTCACTGGATGATGCTGAGCTACTGGCTGAAATTGCAAAGCAAAATGAATTATTTGATGGTAATACCGGCCCGCATTATGCGTTGGTACGAGAAAGAGACAAGCAGACAATTGAGGCCAAGTTGGCAGATACTCATGTTAAGACTATTGTTTTCAGTGAGTTTGGCGAGCCGCTTATTGATGCTGTACGTCAATTCGTCAAATGTAAGGTTAAACAAGAGCTGCAGCAAATAGTTCAGAAAGTCGATGTTTCGCCCCAAGAACACAAACAGAATCAAGAACAATTCGATAAAATTGGACTGTTTATCGCTTCTCCATTAGATAAACCGATTAATTATTCAGAGATTATCGCAAAATTTAAAAAAATTAAACATCCTATTTGTCAAGAGGTTTTTACTGCAAGCAGATTAATAGAAGCTGATGATTTTTCAATCTTGTTTTTTCTTGCAAAGATAACGAGTAGTGGACTGTTGATTGAAGATGATAATGCTTGTAGCGACTATATATCTATCTCCGATTTGGAAGAAATTTTACCTGTAAATGCAAAAATAGCAGTATTGATAACTGATAGATTCCTTAGTGAGCAGGAATTGCAACAAGTTAATTTTCCTTTACTTGTTCTACCACTGTTAAATAATCATAGTATCGAGTTAAAAATATTAGATAAGTTAGCTCACCAATTATTTAAAAAGCCGGATGTAAAGCATTTTATAGATAAAAAAGAAATTCAATCCGTGCAAGTCAGTTCAGAGTTGTTGATCTCTCTAAATCCTGAAAATTACCAGCTCTGGACTAGTCATCGACCTATAATACCAAGAGATATTAACTCGAGCGAACTGAAAGGTTTTACCGGTCGACTATCTGATTTAGCAGATATTAGTCAGAAGCTTGCCAAAGCGAAAAATGCTCAGAGGCTATTAACCATTAAAGGAAGTGGTGGACTTGGAAAAACGACGATAGCAAAAAAAGTAGCATTGGAATTAGCTTGTCGAGGACAATTTAATGCTGGAGTCTACTTTATCGATTGTGAAAACATATCGAGTGCTAATCAGCTAGAAATGCATATAGCCGAAGCTTTTAATTTACGCAATACCGACGATTTATTTGGTTACTTGGCAAGGCATCACGATCAGCGCAGTCGTTTGCTGATTTTTGACAACGTAGAAAGCTTATTATATTTAAAACAAATAGATAAAAATAAGAATAAGCAATTCGTAGAGAAAGTTAAAGAATTGCTATCGTTAACTTTGATTTACGCTAGCGTGTTGGTGACGTCAAGAGAGATTATCAATGCAGAATGGGAAGATGTAATACCGTTCAGGCAGATGGAGTCAGAGGAGGCTTTGGCATTATTTAATAATCTAACAAAAAACGGCTATTTCAGTGAAGAAGAGCAGGATTTCGCACGTAAGAAAATTTTAGAACCGCTACTTAACAACAATCCATTAGCAATTAAACTTATTTGTGATGGTATGCCAAAAGGTAAAAATTTAAAGGAACTGAAACGTGAATTAGAAGAAGATTTTTTTGGTAAAGTAAAAGAAGATGATTTAATCTTAATGTTTGACGACAAGGTAGATTCTAATATTAATCGCCAAGAGTCGCTTTACGTTTCTATCTTGTACTCCTATCAAACACTCAGTGAGAGTCAAAAACGAACTTTTGAGTCATTCTCGTTATTTCCTGATGGTATCGACCTAGACACTTTCAAACGCTTAGTTGCTGAAAGTAAAAAGAATAATAGACACCAAGAAATAAATAAGTTTAATAAACCGATAAGTGATAAAGATATTCTAGTCCTTTCCAATAAGTCTTTAGTTGAGGATTATGATGGATTCTATACGCTACAGTCAGTTATTCAGCGTTTTGCTCGTTTTCAATTTGACCAGCATATGCTTGAAAAAGATAAACTTGAATTGTTTAGACAAGCGCTTAATTATAATCAGCAATTAATGTGTTTTATAGATGATCTCCGTGATACAAATAAAAAAGCCATTCCAATATTCTTATCAATATTTAATAATTTATTGTCAGCTGTAAATTATGGTGCTAAGAAAAATGTTATAAGTAGTGAACTGGAACTCGAAAATTATTTTAGAATGTTCCATTCAATATGTGATTTTTCGAGTTTTTTAAATCTTTCATCTGATTTTTTGAACGCTATGAGAGATGTGAATATAGAGAACCTAATAAACCTTAATACTGAACAATCAGTATGTCTGGCATGGGAAATTTTTGAAATTTATTTAATGTATTATAATGGGGGATTTGACACTGCTTTTAATCAGCTAAATAAACTCATCTCAAAGGAATCGCTAATGGCAATTTCAGCCAATTGGGATAAGGGGAACGTAATTAATAGTTCAGCATATTTCAATGCAAATAAGTTATATAGCATGGAAGGTGATGTTCTCAATAGCCTGTTGCATGATATAAAGTTCAATAGATATACTTATCTTTCGGTTGGTGCGCATAAAGTTCAAATGGCAATGAGTATTGAGCCTTTATTGGGGGTGGTGTTACCAGATTTGCATTACTTTGAGGCATTAAGCTATTCAAATGAGGGCATTGACCATAGTCAACTATGTAAAGTTATTAATGACCTCCACGAGAATGAACATTTAGAGAGGATTAGCTTAACTTATATTAAGTCTCGTGATTTTCATGTTAGTCATGAGTCTATTGATAAGTTAGTCAATGTAAATCCTTATACCCGAGGTTTGAAAAAACTGATGTACGCATTTATACATATATATGAATTTAAAGAAATAAATTACGATATCGAGTTATGTGAAAAAATAGATAGTTACTATAAATCAGCACTGCCTGACTTATTTCATATTAAATTTTATTATATGCAAGCACTTTATTTTTATGCTCAGTTTCTAAAGTTGATAGCTAGCGAAGATTTCGAAGATGTGTACAGTCAAGGGTTAGAATTAACTAGAAGGTATCATTATCGTTATTGGCAACATAAGTTTCTTTTGTTAGAACAGCCTAATTTAGGCCGATATAAACCAGAGAACTACCCACTACCGAGTGATCCTGATGCTTCAGTGTTGATTGAAAAACAAGCTAAATGGATAAAGAAAAGATACGGAAGCAGCTTAAACCCATTTAACTAAGAATTAGTAATTTTAAAGTTATCTGCTAGTTTAATGAACTAGAAATCTATTAAGGAAACGGGTGCGATGTCAGGCACCCGTATTATTTTAAATGAGTTCTAACGAGAAAGTTAATCTGAAATCTTATCTTTAAATTCACACAAGTCTTCAATGATACAACTACCACAGCGGGGTTTGCGCGCAAGGCAAGTGTAGCGGCCATGCAGGATAAACCAGTGATGCACATCGACTTTAAATTCTGCGGGAACCACTTTTAGCATTTTTTCTTCCACTTCGACCACGTTCTTGCCGGGCGAAAATTTAGTGCGATTGGCGAGGCGAAAAATATGGGTGTCGACGGCGATGGTTGGCCAGCCAAAGGCGGTATTGAGCACTACGTTAGCCGTTTTGCGCCCTACACCGGGCAGGGACTCAAGTGCTTCGCGGTTTTCAGGCACTTCACCATTGTATTTCTCAATCAAGATCTCACAGGCTTTGATCACATTGATGGCTTTGTTGTTATAAAGGCCAATCGTCTTGATATATTCCTTTAATCCATCCACGCCTAAGGCATAAATGCTGTGGGCGGTATTGGCCACAGGAAAGAGTTTGTCCGTTGCCTTGTTGACGCTCACATCCGTCGCTTGGGCGGATAAGGTCACCGCGACTAAAAGTTCGAAGGGACTGGAAAAATTGAGCTCGGTTTCAGGTTTCGGATTGTTATCGCGAAGACGGGTGAGGATCTGGATGCGTTTTTCTTGATTCATGTACGATTCCTGCGCGGTTGTTGGATTCAACTGTTAATCATTTATTGTCAATTGGCCATTAATCCTGATTGAACGAGCTAAAACCTAGACCCGCTGATTTCCTATGCTTTGAGTGCTTATGTTGAATGCGTATGTTTTAAATTATATGGCTCAATTCCAGTCGCTTAATGTGCGCTGAGCGCACATTAAGCGGTGAACATAATACTCTTTTTGATGCTTGAATAGGAGGTGTTAGGTTGAAAGCCTAACCGACCTTAGTAATGCGCGCGCGGGTAACACTGGGTTCTGCGGCGACTTGAGGCTGGCGTTCTTTGACTTTTTTATCAATCACATTTTTCAATGCAATCAATAGCCCCATCACGATAAATGCGCCAGGTGGCAGCATAGCGAGTAGAAAAGGAGTGTCGACTTGCCATAAGTGGATGGTTAAGGATTTTGCCCATGGGCCGAGCAGTTGATCGGCGCCATCAAACAGTGTGCCTTGACCTAATATTTCCCGCGTTGCGCCGAGCACTGTGAGCACTAAGGTAAAACCGAGTCCCATCATCAAACCATCGAAGGCAGCACTAAAGGCGTTATTACGCGAGGCAAAGGCTTCGGCGCGACCGATAATGATGCAGTTGGTCACAATCAATGGCAGGAAGATCCCAAGGGATAAATACAGACCGTAGGCATAGGCATTGATGAGCAATTGCACTGTGGTCACTAACGCGGCGATGATCATCACAAATACTGGAATACGAATTTCTTTGGGCACATAGTCGCGCACCAGTGACACTAAAATATTAGAGCCAATCAGCACCAACATAGTCGCTAGGCCAAGCCCTAGCGCATTCGTGATCGTCGCAGTGACCGCAAGCAGCGGGCACAAGCCTAATAGTTGCACTAGGCCAGGATTATTCTTCCACAGACCTTGCCAAGCAATTTCGCGATAATTAGTCATGGTTAGCCTCACAATTTAGTGGCTGGCTGAAAATTTGCGCTTGGTTATTATTGAAATATCCTACTGCGTTCTTGACTGCTTTGACATAAGCACGCGGGGTGATAGTTGCGCCAGTGAATTGATCAAAATCGCCACCGTCTTTTTTAACCAACCATTGTTTATCATCTGCCGAGCTTAACACTTTGCCGACAAATTGAGTGACCCAATTTGATTTACGCAGATCGATTTTATCACCAAGCCCAGGTGTTTCTTGGTGGGCTAAGGTGCGAACACCGAGGACTTCACCTGTTGTTTTGATACCTACAATTAATTTTATATTGCCGTTATAGCCATCGGGCGCAATAGCTTCAATGGCGATGGCCACAGGTTTGCCTGCACTGGTGGCTATATAGGCGGGCATTGGGCTGTCGGTTCCTAATGCGTCTTTATCCAGCAGTAAAGTACATTGAGCCGTTAGCTCGTTATCGTGCATCTCATCAGGGATTAATTGATGTAACACTCGCATTAATTCCTGCTGTTCTTGCTGCTTAATTTTATCAACAGTTTGTTGATTGACTGCGGCGACGAGCCCAGTGCAAATCAAAGCAAACAATGCCAATAAAAAACCATTTTTAATCATCGGATTTTTCAACTTTTTATCCTTAAGCTCTCGTTGCCCGCAGAATGATGTTATCGCTGAGCATGACCTTAGCTAGTTGAATGACCATAGGTGCGTGGACGCACGTAATAGTCAATAAAGGGCGCACAGAGGTTGGCCAGTAACACGGCAAAGGCGAAGGCGTCAGGGTAACCGCCTTTGGTGCGGATGATATACACCAACACACCAATTAACGCGCCGAAGATAATGCGACCACGGGAACTGGTTGCGGCTGTAACGGGATCGGTGGCGATAAAAAACGCCGCTAACATGGTCGCGCCAGAAAACAGATGTAACAGTGGACTGGCTTGGGTATCGGGTGACAGTAAGAAACCGATACTCGATGCCAAAAAGAGCCCTAATAACACGCCAGTACTGATATGCCAGCGAATGGCTTTTAGTTTAAGTAACACTAACCCGCCAGCAAGATAGGCCAAGTTCACCCAGAACCAACCTACGCCTGTACTGCCATCAAAAATGGCTTTGGTGAGACTTTCTGTGGTGGTTAATCCCATGGATAAATCGGTTTTGAGGGTATCGAGTGGCGTCGCCATTGTCATGCCATCAATGCCTAAACGAAATTGCTCCATGTTGACATGGGCGCCAATATTGAAGATAAGCTGCAAGCTTTCAACAAGGCTGGGTGAATGTAGTGCAACTGTGCTCGGTGCTATCCAGGTGGTCATTTGCACAGGGAACGAGACTAACAGCAATACATATGCCGCCATTGCGGGGTTGAATAGGTTATGGCCTAAGCCGCCGTAGAGGTGCTTAACTATGACGATCGCAAAGGCGGTGCCCATGACGATCATCCACCAAGGGGCGAGGGGCGGAATGGCGACACCAATTAAGATGGCGGTCAGCATAGCGCTGTTATCGCTAAGGCTTGCTTTGATATTGCGATTGCGAAGTTTCATCACAGCGGCTTCGCAGCTTAAGGCGACGAGGATCGCCAGCAGGACTTGCACAAGTGTGCCCCAGCCAAAAAAGGCACATTGCACGACAAGGCCCGGCAGTAAACATAAAATCACCCTTTGCATGACCGTTGAGGTATGCAAGTTACGCGTTACATGGGGTGATGAGGCTATTTTAAACGCCATTGTGTTCCCTTTTAATCATTCTGTTCTTAATCATTAGTCACACTTGAGTCGCTCGAAGCGTTGGCTTCTTGGGCGAGTGCCGCTTTTTTGGCTTTTGCCTTGGCGATGGTCGCAGCAATCCGCGCTTTTTTCAGTTCATCACTTGATAACGGCGCCGTTTCAATGGGCTCTGCAGTGGATCCCACCGATGGCAAAACGGCATCAGCTTCAGTTGTTGCAGTATCAAGCGTTGCTGCTATCGAGGGCGATGCCACGTTAGCTTCAGTTTGGATCTCGTCAACAGGCTCTATTTCAGACTCAGTTTTAGACTCTGCTGATGCAGCTGCTATTTTCTTCGCTTTAGCACGAGCAACAGCGGCGGCCACTTTGGCCTTTTTAATCGCTTCAGCGTCGTTAACGCTAACGTCAGTGTTGCTAACTGCAATATCAGTAGCGGCTGCATTAACAGCTGTTTCTGCATCAGCATTCACATCTGCATGAACGCTAGCTGCGGAATCAACTGCTGGAGTCGCGGTCTGGCTTAAACCATTTTCAGTATTTGTCTCAGCTTGTTGCGCGGCTTTTTTCGCTTTAGCACGGGCAACCGCGGCGGCTACTTTGGCTTTTTTAATCGCTTCAGCATCATTAACGTCACTAACGCTAATTTCAGTATTGCTAACTTCAATATCACTAGCGGCGGTTTCTGCTTGCTGCGCCGCTTTCTTAGCTTTGGCACGAGCAACGGCTGCTGCTACTTTCGCCTTTTTATCATCTGCAGCGCTAAGCTCTGGTGTGCTATCAGCGGTTTCAGTAGATTCAAGCGGTGCAGTATCGGTTTGCTGAGCCGCTTTTTTGGCCTTGGCGCGCGCAATTGCCGCAGCGACTTTGTCTTTCTGGGATAAAGGCGCTTCCTGCGCTATCGCAACTGTTGCTGAGATGGAGTCGTTTGCATCCATAGTCACAGCATTGTCTGTTTTAGCACTGTCAGTTTCAGCACCATTGGTGTCAGTGCCATCGGCATTTGCTTGCGCAGCTTTTTTCGCCTTAGCACGGGCGATGGCGGCGGCAACTGCGGCCTTACCCTTAGGTACTTCCGTGGTGTCAGTTGTTGTGACGCTTGACTCTTCGGTAATTGATTCGCCAGTGACAGCTTGTGCCGCAGCGGCTTTTTTCGCAGCGATACGTGCCATGGCTTCGGCGACGGCATTTTTATCTGTGCCAGTCATGCTGGCTTGTCGACGTTCAGACGCCTCTTTCGCCTTAGCTTCACGGGCCAGTTTTTCTTCTTCAAGACGCGCTAAGCGGGCATCGAAGCGCTGTTTGGCGCGCTCTGCTTGCTGCTTCTCATCGGCGGCTTGTTTGAGTGCTGATTTGGCAATGCGGTAATACTCGACTAATGGAATATCACTCGGGCAAACGTAACTACAACAACCGCATTCAATACAATCCTTTAGATTGTAACTGGCGGCTTTATCATATTCTTCGGCCTTGGCGTGCCAAAAGAGTTGTTGTGGCAACAAGAGTGCAGGGCAGGCAGTGGCGCATTCGCCGCAGCGGATACAGGCTTTTTCTTCGGGCGTGCTACCAATTTCTTGGCTGCTTGGCACCAGAATACAGTTAGTACCTTTTAAAATAGGCACTTGGATATTCGCTAACGCATGGCCCATCATAGGCCCGCCAATAATCACCTTTTGGTCAGGCTCTGGCGTGAATTCAGTTGCAGTCAGAACGTGATCAACGGGCGTGCCTATCGGTAACCAGTAGTTCCCCGGTTTGCTGACATTTTTGCCTGTCACAGTCACAACGCGTTCAACCAAAGGCTTGCCTTGGGTGACGGCTTGATGAATCGCAAAGGCAGTACCGACGTTATGTACCACGATACCGAGTTTGGCGGGAATGGCGCCCGAGGGCACTTCGCGGCCAGTAATGATCTGAATTAACTGCTTTTCACCGCCAGAAGGGTATTTTGTCGGGATAACCGTGACCCGAATGCTGCCCGCTGGGAGTCCGCATTCGCTGACAGCAGCTTGCATGGCTTTGGCCGCTTCAGGTTTATTGTCTTCAATGGCGATAACAATGCGTTTTGGCGTTAATAGCCGATGAATTATGCCAATACCCGCGAGGATATCTTGGCTATATTCGCGCATTAATCTGTCATCGGCGCTGATATAAGGTTCGCACTCGACGCCGTTGATGATGACTAAATCGATTTCACTGACCGGATTAAGCTTAATATGAGTCGGAAACGCTGCGCCGCCCATACCCGCAATGCCGGCTGAGCGAACCTTATCGACGATTTGCTGATGGCTTAAGTCATCAAGTTGATGTTGTACCAACTCGCACCAGGTGTCTTTGCCATCGGCTGCGATAACGCAAGTGTTAACCGGCAATGCAGAGGCATGGTTGCTCGCCCTTGGTTCGATAGCAACAATAGTGCCCGATGTTGGCGCATGCACAGGTAAATGCCAAATCGAGGTACCTTGCGTTAGTGGCGTGCCTTTTAAGACGCTATCGCCAACCTTCACCGCAAGCGTACAGTTTTCACCGACTTGAGGGACGGGCACTAAGTACGTCGAGGCTAATGGCAGTTGGCCAATAGGCGTCGCGTTGGAGAGGAATTTGACTTCGGGGGGATGTATTCCACCGGGTGAGCGCCAAAGGGTTCCTTTATCTAATTGATCTAATAAAGTTAACACCGCTTTTCCTCTTCAGACTTTGTCTCTTGAATATTGGTTTCTTGAATACTGTTTTCTTGGATGAGCGTCACTGGGATAGCATTTAAGCGCCAGTTCCAATTTTTAAGATTTGGGGTGACTGGGATCATATCAATACAATCGACAGGACAAGGCTCAACGCAGAGATCGCAGCCCGTGCAGTCGGTTGTCAGCACGGTATGCATGAGCTTTCCTGCACCGATAATCGCATCCACAGGGCAGGCTTGAATACATTTAGTGCAGCCAATACATTCATCTTCGCGAATGTAGGCGACTTTTTTTACTTGAGATTGTGCTTCGGCATTCAGTGGCTCTGGCTCGACGCCCATTAGGGTCGCCAGCTTTTCCATGGTGGCTGTGCCGCCAGGAGGGCATTTATTGACTTTATCACCATTGGCAATGGCTTCAGCATAGGGACGACAACCTGGGTAACCGCATTGACCGCATTGGGTTTGTGGCAGAATTGCTTCTAGCTCATCGACAATCGGATTGCCTTCGACCTTGAATTTAAGGGCGGCAAAACCGAGCAATACCCCAAAGACTAATGCCAATAGGGTCAACAATATGACTGCAATTAAAATTCCGGACATCTTACTTAACCAATCCTGTGAATCCCATAAAGGCGAGGGACATAAGACCTGCGGTGATCATCGCAATCGCCCCGCCTTTGAAAGGTAAGGGGACATCGGCGGCCGCTAAACGCTCGCGCATCGCCGAGAAGAGAATTAACACTAATGAGAAGCCTAACGCAGCACCAAAGCCATAGATAGCCGATTGGATAAAATCGTGCTTCTCATTCACGTTTAATAAGGCTACGCCCAATACCGCGCAGTTAGTCGTGATAAGCGGCAGGTAAATCCCTAAGGCACGGTGCAGAGCGGCACTGGTCTTTTGCACGACCATTTCAGTAAATTGCACCACAACGGCAATCACTAAAATAAAACTCATGGTTCGCAGATAACTCAGGTCAAAGGGTAATAACAGATACTGGTTGACGATATAACTGAGAATAGAGGCTAACGTCAGCACAAAAGTGGTCGCCATAGACATGCCAATAGCGGACTCCAGTTTGCTGGAGACCCCCATAAAAGGGCACAGGCCTAAGAATTTCACTAAAACGAAATTGTTGACCAGCACTGTACTGATCAACAAGAGGAGATATTCAGTCATCCTAATACTTTTCTAAACGGATCTTGGCCGTATTATCGACTTTTCCGTATGCATAAACAACATATAGAATGCAGGGTTAACCATCTTTACTGTAAATTTTGGCGATGAATTAACCCGTTAAAGTATTAAATCTGATCTGTAATGGCCATGGCTTGGGGTTGTGCAATGTAATAGCCCTGCAATCCATCGACTAAGAGTTTTTCGAGGGTTAATTTTTCTTCTTGGCGTTCGACACTGGTTGCGATGACCCGAATGCCAATTCGTCTGGCGACATCCACCATCATACGTACGAAGAACTTATTGTTGCTGTCTTCATCGATGTTAGACGTGTAGCTGCCATCGAGCTTAATGTAGTCGGGGCGCACTTCGCTGAAGAATTTGAAGGAGGTAAAGCTCATGCCAAAACGCTCAATCGACACTCGCGAACCAACACTGTGCACTTCGCGGACAAACTTATAACTCGCCCCTAAGTTAGATTGCATGCCGGACTCATTGATCTCAAATACTAAGCGCGAGGCTATGTATTTTTGCTTACCTAGTATGTCTTTTAGCCAAGCGACAAACATGTCTTGATGGGCTGAAAATGCGCTGATATTGATACCAAAGTTACCGGAAATAGTCGGGTTTTCTTTAAGTATCTTTAATGCACTGATCACGACCAGTTTATCTAATTCCGAACTCATACCGTGACGTTCAGCCATGGCAATCACAGTGGTGGTGGGCAAGAACTTACCTTCGCTATTGTAAAAACGCGCCAACAACTCACGGTAAACTTCTACATCGGTACGACAAGGCTGAATAGGCTGTTGGTAGAATTTCAGTGCTTGGCGAGTCACTAAATCATGAATCGCCATCTTCCAACGATCGTCACCAAACTGCTCATCACCATTGAGTTTTTCTTGGATATGATAGCTATTGGGGCCAAGGGTCTGAGCTATGCTGACCGCGGTATCGGCTATTGTCAGTAAATTAACCGCTTCGATACCTTGGCGATAGGGGACTAAGCCTATATGGGCGACGGATTCTGCATTGGTCATCTGCTGATATTCATCGAGGTAAATTTTTAACTGGTCTAAAAATTTCGGTGCATCTTTTAGCATGACATCGGGAATAAACACAGCAAAATCGGCACTCGATACCCTAAAATATTCAGCATCTGCATATTTGCTACAGGCTTTTCGGATGCAATTGGCCACACTCGAAAGATAATCATCACCCGCGGAACGGCCTTGTTTTTGATTAATGAGGGTCAGCTCGGTCGCTTTAACCATCGCCATCAGCCCAAGTTGAGGAATATCGGGATGACTAATGGTTTCTAATTTTTGGGTAAAACGTTGGCGACTACCAAAACCTGTGACGGCATCTTGATAGGCGGCCTTATGCAGTTTTTCATTTTCTTGATTGAGCTTATCGATTTGGGCTTTAAGTTGCAGGCGACATTCTTCGAGGGAGATACCAATAGGGGTGAGCTCGCCAGTCAGTTTCGATGCTGCGACGGCAGAAAAGCCTAACTCTGGTATTTTTGAAATATAATCAGCAGCATAACGTACTGCAGCCCTAAGCTTCGACATTAATAGAATAAACACTAACAGCAAAATAAGGTAAGTCGCTAGCAACATGGCACCGAGTTTTTCAGTGTTACTAATTGCAGTATCAATGGCTTGGTTTGCACTGAGCTTGACCTGTAAACGACCCGCTGCCAATTTTTGTGTGTGGCTGAGCTCGATGGAAAATAAACTCGCTAAAGGGTGGGGATGTTTACTGTCTAAGCTTCCTTCGGTATGGCTCAGTTGGCCGTCGGTATCATCAATATATTGGAAGAACTGGAATGAGTAGTTTTCAGAAAGTTTTTTAAAGAGTTCTACACCGTTACCCTGCCATTGTTGGTAGCGGCTTAAGCTAGATTTAAAGCTATCGAGTTCTTGCTGCTGTTGGACTTGCAATTGGCTGTTTTCGCTTTGATACACCCAAGCAAAGAGACCTAAGAAAATAAGCAGTAAAAAAACTGGATATGATTTTGACATGGTCATAAAAAATCCGCTCTAGATATAGGTGAGTTCGAACAAGATAAGTTTAAGTTAGAAATACTTAAAAACCGCTATCTGTGTGAAGATACTCATAAATTTGTTCAACAAGCTGCTAACAGTGTAACTGTATTTGCTTAAAAACAAAACGGAAAAGAATAGCTTAGCTAGAAGCGAGAAGAAGCAAAGAATTGAGATTAAAACGAAGAAGAAAATGGCTCCCCTGACTGGACTTGAACCAGTGACATACGGATTAACAGTCCGCCGTTCTACCGACTGAACTACAGGGGAATCGAGGTGCGATATTGCTATCGATTTTACTGAGATAACGCTTTTAAAGTGGCTCCCCTGACTGGACTTGAACCAGTGACATACGGATTAACAGTCCGCCGTTCTACCGACTGAACTACAGGGGAATCGGGTTCGATATGGCTATCGACTAAATTACTTGCTTTAAATTGGCTCCCCTGACTGGACTCGAACCAGTGACATACGGATTAACAGTCCGCCGTTCTACCAACTGAACTACAGGGGAAGCGTTTTAAAGCAACAGCATGATAATGTAAGTGGCTCCCCTGACTGGACTTGAACCAGTGACATACGGATTAACAGTCCGCCGTTCTACCGACTGAACTACAGGGGAATCGTTTACAACTTATCTTTACTGCTTGGTCCTACGTGCCTTTACTCAGTGTTGAAATTGGCTCCCCTGACTGGACTTGAACCAGTGACATACGGATTAACAGTCCGCCGTTCTACCGACTGAACTACAGGGGAATCGTTTCACACAGTCGTAGCGACTCGTTGAGAACGGAGCGCATAGTAAAACGCTCTGTGGGATGAGTCAACTCGAGTTACTAAAAAAAGTGTAATTATGCTGTTAAGTGCTCATCTAATGTGCATCGTGATGCAGAATTCGACATTTTTAGTGAAAAACCACTTAACAATTCGCAATATAGCTTTGAACGACGCCATCGTTTGCGGAGTGAAATTTCTATGAAATTGAAATCTCTCGTTAAAAAATAAGCACTTTTAGAAATCAGCCGAGCTAAAGGCCAATGAATAGGCTTAAACAGCTTAAAGCTGAAGTGCCGCCAGCTATCGCTTCGGGTTTATCGCATCTTTTTAGCATATCGATAAGCATTGGGTAAGCAAGATGAGTTGAGATAGCAATGCGGTGTGAAGTTATCGAGCAGCATAAAAAAGGGGATTGAACCGGCGGTAAATGACGATAGGGTTAAACCGTTAGGCTTGTTGGCGTAAGGTAGACAATTAAGTAAAGCTTCTTCTAGGTGCTGAGGTAAGTCACCATGACCGATGAATCATTGGCTATCAATTATCAA
The DNA here is from genome assembly GCF_020447145.1 of Shewanella sp. SR1. Classification (NCBI taxonomy): domain Bacteria; kingdom Pseudomonadati; phylum Pseudomonadota; class Gammaproteobacteria; order Alteromonadales; family Shewanellaceae; genus Shewanella; species Shewanella sp. SR1. The sequence goes on from NZ_JAJAEF010000003.1 coordinate 44,163, forward strand.
TTATCAATTATCAACTATCAACTATCAACAGCGAACAGTGAGTAAGTTAAGAGTTAAGCTGCCTTTCAGCTCTATCTTTCTGCCGCATATATGGAATACCTTTACAGTAAAAGTGAACTATTAATGGCGATGACGCGTATCTCAATGTCGATATGTCGACTCATTAGAGATAAATGTGATTTATACAGCATTGATCACTGAGTTTTATGCTGGTTTTAACGTTAGTGCAAACAAGCTAGTAAACGAGAAGTCCTAGCTGCTTGCTTATCTGTCAGAGTTAAAGTGTCCAGTTCAACACGTAATATGTGACTGATTTTAATTTAGCTTTTATCAAATTAGCCGTAACTGTTGCTAAAAGCGAGTGACGCGTTGCACAGTGAGAATCTGGGTCAATTGCAGTTAGTGAAATCGATATGTAACCAGTCAAATGGATTGACAATAAGTGAGAACAGCCGAGATTAGTTGAAACTAGGCGGGAGGCCTTGGTGTACAAGAGTTATTCGAGTGATGCGTTAAGTCGGAAGTGATTCACTAGGATTGATAAAAACAAAGCCGGAGCATAAACAATGCGCCAGCTTTGAAAAAAAGTCATAGGTCATTAAGATTGATAAACTCGGAACTGTTAAAGATTTAATCGAGGTTTTTACCCATCCACACGACTTTTCCAATAATTTGCAGCATTGGCAGTTCACCCGCAGAGACAATCTGAGATTTATACTCCTTGTTGTCACTGAGTATCTCTATGCCGCCATCAAACAGTTTCTGTAAGCGCTTAGCATAAAGATCGTCGCCCAGGCGTAATACGAAGATACAGCCGTCTTCTAGCGTAGTCTTGCTGATATCAACCAGTAAGCTATCTCCGCTGTGTATAGCGGGCTCCATCGAATTGCCTTTGGCATAGACGACTTTAAGATTCTCAGGCTTTAAACCACGGTATTTAAGCCAGTTCTTTCTAAACGAAAGTCGTCTGCGTACACCAGTCTCATCATTAAACGCACCATGCCCAGTGCTTACCACCACGTCATAGCCTTCAATCAAGAAATACTCTTCATTGAATTGGTCTTGATGGACGTAAACAATACCTTCCTGGGAAATATCATCGAGTTGGCGATTCGGATATTTAGGACCATTCCCAGTTGCAAGCCAACGTATGCTCACGCCAGCCTCTTCTGCTATACGTATTGCCGTATCTAACTTAGGTTCTCCACCTTTGATTAGATTACGTAGGGTGCCTTCAGATACGCCAATTTTAATGGCGAATTCTCTAATACTGTTTTTTCCAATAGCTTCCGAAATGCGGTCAGCAAGAGTGCCGACTTCAGTTGTGGAAGTCGGATCTAAAGTTGGATCTGAATGTAAGGCTTCCGACTTCATTGTTTTCCTCGAACCAAAATCTATTTAATGCTCAAGAGAGCAATAGTCATTACTTAAAAACTACCGAATAAGTAATGGTTTACTGAATATTCAACCGAAACCACATCAATCTTTTACGCATCAAAATAACTTCTGTGCGTAATTTTCTGCGCAAAAAAGCAAAAACCTGTTGATTTGTGTCTAACTCGGATCTATATTCGCAATACGTTACGCAGTGCGTAACGTATTGTAGTTAAACTGCGTTCGTTCGCAATGCGAACGTAATCAAAATATTAGCACGGTAATTCTTATGAAGATAGAAAGCGCTCGTCATATACATGCAGCCTTGCTCGCAAATGGACAAAGCTGCCGTGCGTGGGCGATTACGCATGGATACAACCCAAGGACGGTTCAGAAGTGCGTTCAATGGTTTGCACCTAATACAGGCCGTAAACCTAAACGCTTAAAAGCCATTCAGATCATGGCTGCTTTATCTGAATACCTTGGTGTTGATTTAGTGGGAGAGCACCATGACTAAGGAATGGTTTAGCACTGTAGAAATTGCAGAGCTATTGGATGTCGGGGATAGACGCGTCCGCGATAGGGCAAAACATGAGAACTGGCAAAAGCAAAGGCGACAAGGGCTAGGTGGGGGATTTGAATATCACCTCAATAGTTTACCCCTTGAGGCTCGTCAGAAGCTGGCAAAACAGGAAGCGGAGCAGATAGCAAAATCTCCATCGTCCCTGATGCGTGCGGGATCTGCTGTTGCCAAACTGCAAATGCCTGCAGTGAGTCAAACAGAAAAAGCCAAGAGCATTCAGCAGTTTATAAATCTACCTGATAAAGCGCAAAAGCGGGCTGATGCAAAGATGCTCATCGTCAATGCCAAGGCAAAATTTTGCATGCCTTACCTTGAGGTGCGTAAGCTCGTTGATGGTGAAAAAGCATTCTGCGAAGCGTATGCCAAACGTTCGATTGCACTACCTGAGTGGGTATTCTCAGTTATTAGCAGCGTTTCAGTTGTCACGATCCGCCGTTGGGAAAACGTATTAACAAAAGAGGGCGTTAGCGCACTCGCAGGTAAATACAAAGTCGAGCGTCCATGTTTATTGAATGACGAGCCCGATTTAGCCGACTTCTTAAAGGGGCTGATCACTGCCAAACCGCATCTAGCTGGCAAGGCAAAGCAGCTTAGAAAGCTAGCCGAGATCTATGCAATAAAAACCGACATGCCTTGGCAGATCCCAAGTATCTCCAGCATTCGCCGCTGGGTGAATAAATGGATAAGCCAGAATCAAGCAGCCTTTATTTTCACTACAAACCCTAAAAAATTCAACGATAAATACCGGACAGCGGTTGAGCAAACCTATTCTTGGATGGCTGCGCCAAACGATGTATGGGAATTTGACTCAACCCCAGTCGATGCAATGTTGAAAGAAGGCCGACACACCATTATTGCGGTGATCGACTGCTTCACACGTCGCGTCAAACTGCTTGTTTCGCCTACTTCATCAAGCGAAGGCATTTGCCTTTTAATGCGCAAGACCTTACTGGCTTGGGGAGTTCCAAACCAAGGCGGCTTAATGCGTACCGATAACGGTAGCGATTATGTCAGCCAGCGAACCACGAGCATCTATCACTTACTCGACTTAGAACAAAGCCGAGCTAACCCATACTCAGGTTGGGAAAAGCCCTTTATCGAACGTTTCTTTAAGACGCTCAGCCATGATCTTATTGAGTTACTGCCAGGCTACATTGGCCATAACGTCAATGATCGCGAGGCTATTGAGGCTCGAAAAGAATTTGCGGTACGCCTTAAAGAACGCAACAAGAAAGAAAACGAGAAAGCGGATTACGATCTCCGTATGACGCAACCGGAATTGCAGCAACTGCTTGATAATTGGGTTGATGCCTATTATCACCTCCGCGCACACGATGGCTTAAAGGGTAAAACACCCAATGAAGTTTATCGCGCAGCTCAATATCAAGTGCGGGCAGTCGAACATCCAGAAGCCTTAGATCTCCTGCTTAACCACGTTGGCGAGTACACCATCCTTAAGGGCTTTATTAAAGCGGGAGGATTGCGTTATACGGCACCGGAAATGTTGGAGCATGAGTGGAAAGGGCAACGAGTTCGAGTATTCCTCGATCCAACGGATGTCGCTCGAGCGTTTATATACCCGATCAATAATTGGGAAACCCGAATCGAAGCTGTTGATAGCCGTCTTTTAGGTCAAGAGATCAGCCCTGCGGCTTATCGTCAAACCAAAAAAGAAGAAGCCAAGGCATTGCGTAGTTTCAGGGCCGAAATGAAGCAACTCGCTAAAACGTTCAACATAGGCGAGATCCATCAAACCGTCATCGAGCACTATGCCAAGCAGGCTAAGTCATTAGTCGAGTTTCCTACCCAGCCAATAGCCCATCAAAACCCCAGCTTAATGGCATTAACTGAGGCTGCAGAGCAGCTCGTTAAAACTAATAAGCCTGGATATAGCGACCAACAAATTGAGCATTTACGCCAGAAGCGTAAAGCGATTGAAGAACGTAAAAACAATATTAATCAACAGCATGCAACCTTAGTGCGTAATGAGCACGAAAAGGCACGTTTGCTTGCCGCTGAATCACTCAACCGTGAATTAACGCCAAAGGAGGATGCATTCCTAAAGGATTACAAAAAGCACAACAAGTTAGGGGCAAAACGCATTGATGAAATCATGGGCCATAAGCGCAGAGCGACCAACTGAGCACTTATGACCCACAACGGCCATGAAGGCCATAAAACTAAAGCAAATGGAGTATACAAAATGAAAGCAGTGATCGCACCTGTAAAAAATGTCCTGTCAGCCCAAGACGCCTTCGACAACCTTTGTACCCGAGGCATAGGTGTACCAGGTCTCGGTTTGTACCATGGCCCAAGTGGCTTTGGTAAAACAACTGCAACCACTTATCTGTTTAACCAAGTGAACGGTATCTATGTTCGGGCTATGGCCACAGACAGTGCCAGTACGCTAATGAACCGCATTGTCGGCGAACTCGGATCGAGCGGCATGTGGCGCATTAATAAGATGGTCGATTTCACTATCGAGCAAATGAGCATGTACGAACGCCCGCTGTTTATCGATGAAGCCGACTACCTCATGTCGGACGTTCGTATGCTTGAAACCGTGCGCGATCTCTACGACAACACCGAAGTCCCAGTGATCCTCATTGGTATGGACCAAATCGCCCGCCGTATCAGCACACGCAAACAGTTCTTTAACCGTATTTCAGAGTGGGTTGAGTTTCGACCAGCCGACTTAGATGACGTCATGGTGATGGCGGATTCCCTCTTAGACAACGACATCAAAGTCGAACCAGAACTCCTTGATGAACTGCGCAAAGCCAGCAGTGGTGAGGCTCGTCGCATTGTCATTGGCCTTAATCAAATCGAACGTCTCGCCAAAATGAACGAACTTGATTACGTCACAGCAGAACACTGGGGGGCACAGCCATTCCATGGTGTTCGACGTCCAAGCCTTGTGGGTTAAGCGTTATGGCACAAGTCAAACGCTCAACCCCGTTAAGGCACAGCGCATGGTTATTCATGTGCTGCTGTCGCAATCGAAAAGTCAGTTTTAGTGCTGAACAAGTTGGCGATGCATCGGGAATGCCCAAGTGCCTCGCGAATCGCTTTACGTGATTTGTATCGAGAAGGGCGCTTAACACTCGAATGGAAAGGGCGTACAGGGCTGACAAACCGCTACTGGTTAAACGATGACAGCCCGTTAAAGCGCCAGTCTCAGTTCGCCAAGATTAAGGCGAATCAACGGATCTGGAACAGCTGCCGCATCATGCGCAATTTTTCGATTGAAGAAATCATGGTCACAGCCAGGGTGGCGCGCTCAACCGTAAAGCGTTACCTCAACGCCCTGCAACGGGCAGGCTTGATCCGCATCAGAGCTATTGAGGAGGAAATGGTCATTTATCACCTCAACGTTGACTGTGGCGCTTTAGCACCAGAGCTAATCGATGACGGTATTTATGCCCCAACCAAATCGAAGTTTTATCCCTATAGGGAGGCGCTATGAACAAGGAAAAATGGTTCCAAGTGCTTGAGTTAAAAGTCAGTGAGAGCAGCCAAGCGCAGATTGCCAGAGAGCTAGGTGTCAGTCCGACCATGCTTAATCAGGTCCTGCTGAACAAGTACAAAGGCAATATCGACACCATTAAAAATCGTGTAGAAGGGCGCTACTTACGTCACCACGTACAGTGCCCCGTTGCAGGACAAATCAGCGTTGATACCTGCCGCGACAATCAAGAACGGCCTTTTAGCTCTACCAATCCGCAACGCGTCCGGCTCTATCGCGCCTGTCGCGGTGGCTGCCCACATTCGCAGTTAAAGCAGTCGGCAGTAACACAGAGGATCGATGTGCAATCGGCGACAGACAGTCGTTACAACGTTGAGGAACAGCTCGCGTTCTGTCGCCGACTCGCCCAGGGCGATCAACTACAGCATATCGAACTACTCGAAAGGGAATTGCAAAAGGTGGCTAACCGCCTAAATAGCGCCCTTTGGGATAACAAATGGAAAGGTAAATAACATGCAAACAAAAGCTATCAATGTGATTGCCGCCTTAAGGCTTCGTGGGATGAAGGTCGTTAGCCAGCATCGCGGTGTTATCCAAATTGACGTTCCAAGCCGTGATTTTAAACGCATGGCAGTTGAGATTATCGAGAACATAAAAGGCATTCGTCGCCGTTGTATGGCGGTGCAATTTCATGGCGTGACAGTGCGCTGGAATGAGGACAAATAAGATGAACATACAAGAACAAACCCACAACCAAGCTGCTATTCCGCAGGGCTACCGCAAAAACGCGGTAGGCGATTTGGTGCATGAAGATCGTATCAAGCCCGTGGACAAACTGCGCGATGAAGTAGTGTTGGCTATTGTCGGTTCTGCTAAGGAACTGCGTGAACAGATGCTTAATTTCAAACTGATGACTATGGCGAAAATTGATGGCTTTGCCGAACTATCGGCCAGTGAATATGGCGTTAAGGTCGGTGGCAGTAAGGGCAATATTTTACTTACTAGCTTTGATGGCAAGTACCAAGTGCGCCGTGCAGTGGGTGAACACCGTGTGTTTGATGAGCGCATTCAAACCGCTAAAACCTTGATTGATGATTGCATTAAAAGCTGGAGTGGTGGCGCGGATACCCGCCTGATGGCGATGGTTGAGCATGCCTTTCGGGTAAACCAGCAAGGCCGAATTGACGTTAACCAAGTGCTCAGTCTGCGCCAGCTGGATATCGACGATGCCAACTGGAAACGGGCCATGGACGCCATAGCCGACGCGATTCAAATCACAGGCACTAGCCAGTACTTGCGCCTATATGAGCGTCAGCCTAATGGCAAATACACCCAACTACCATTGGATATCAGCACCCTTTAGGGTGGGCAAGGAGCACATCATGACACTCAGCACACAATCGGGCATTCAACACCTATTCGATGACAACCAAGCAGCACTCGATCGGGTGGCGTTTCAATTACGCCAAGCGACCTTACTTGAAGCCAGCTTTGACAATCTGCGCAGCGAGCTCAGTGGCCTAGCCGCTGAAAGGCCGCATTACTGTTTGATGATGTGCGCCGCGCTGCTCAATGCGCTCAAGGAGTTAAGCCAAGAGTTTGCAGGCGAACGCCGCGCTGTGATCGGTTTCTTTATGGAAAAGTCACTCAACAACTTAGGGCTACTAGCAACAGCGGGCTAGAGCCCAAGACCCAGCGAAACACTGGCGGCCTAGGTCGCTAGTGTCTATCCAGCGTAGTGGCTGGGTACTGATGAGCAGCTAACAAAAAGAGCAATGATGAATGACACCCTATGCTAAACGCTTACTCAAATATGCCATAGCGAACTGCCCAGTTAGGCCCGTTCGTAAGGGGAAAACTAAGGCAGAACTGCTCGCCGATCGTGAGCTTTGGGCTGTTAACTTTTTAAATGCAGTAACACCGAATTGGCAGCAGCTTAAGAGTCAGCCTAAAGCCATCAAGATAGTATCCAGTGCGACAACCGATGAGGATGACGAATGATAGAAACTAATCAAAAAGCCCCTGTGCAGACTAATGCACAGGCGCACCCAGTCGCTCAACACAAGAAGCGCCTTATCACCTTAATCAATGTGGCTAAGGGATCATTACAGCTCGATGAAGCCATCTACCGCGCCATGCTGAAAAATGCCACGGGTAAAGATTCCTTGCGGGCAATGAACTTGCCAGAGCTTGAACAGGCGCTAGAAGTGTTTAAACAAAAGGGCTTTAAACCCATAGGCTCTAAACAAGAGGCAACCAACAATAAAACAGCAGTTAAACGCCGTTTAAGTCCTGCTGCGGGTAAAAGCAAATTGGCCAGCATAGATAAAATACGTGCCATTTGGATCACCATGGGCCACCACTTAGTGATCCAGGATAACAGTGAATCGGCGCTCGATGCCTATGTGCGTCGCATGACGCTACGCAGCCGCATTACTAATAACCAAACCCAAGGCGTTGATGCCACCGCTTGGATGACAGAACCGCAAGCCTACAAAGTGCTTGAAAGCCTGAAAAACTGGCACAAGCGGGTGTTGATTGAGCGCATTATTGCCCGAGGTGAACGGCTAAAGATGAATGAAGCAGGTACACGTCCCGCAAACTATGAAGTGATCGTCGCGCAATACGAGGGGCATGGCCATGAGTAAGAACATCTTAAACGCGGTTAGCATTCCAGAAAACCAGTTGGATTTATTGTCCACCAGCGCCGCCGAGCTGGAACAAGCCCTCGAAACCTTAGCCACGCTTAAGCCCTATGAACGTGAGGACTTCATTCGCCGCTGGCCCTCAACCTTGCAAAGCTTGTGCGATGTGATGCGCCAAACCCTAAAGCAATACGATATTGATAACGCGGATAATGTGAGCGAAGCCTTAGCCACCAGTCTAAGCGCCTATCTAGGCGGGCGCGATATCTACATCCCTAATGGCGAACGCCTTAAGGATGCGCTGCGGGATATCCGTATTTGGCGTGAGTTTAAGGGCAATAACCTAGAGCAGTTAAGCCGCGACTATGGACTCACGGAACGCCGGATCAGTCAGATAGTCGCGGAGCAAAGGGCGGCATTTGTGGCGAGGAAGCAGAGGAGATTGTTTTAGTATTTAAATCCCATTTTTTACTTTTGAGTTTGACTTAATGGCTAAAACTGCGCTAAATTTGAGCTGTAGGTAGGTTTAAAGACCCGTTAATGTTGATATAAAAAATACAGATGTTTTATTTTAAACCTCATTCCATTGAGGTTTTTTGGTTTTAAAATGGTGAGGGATACTACATGTGGTGGTGCTCATGGATGTTTAGCACTATATATGGGTATTAATAAGGAGGCTGTTATGAAGAATACAAATTTAAAAGTAATGCAAGAGCAAATATGCGGTAAGAGTGTGGATGTTCAAGCAATTGCTAGTTTTGGGTTCGGAGGGTTTCCTTCTAATGCATTAAGCATGAAGTTTAAGACTAGTGGCATTGCGAATAAAACTAAACTTAAGGCTCAGCCTTCTATTGCGAATTTTACTTCTATTCGCATATAAAAATTGAAACTATTTATTAACAAAAAAGACCTGCTATGATGTAGGTCTTTTTTGTTTCAGAGACATAGGACGTTAAATGCCAGGCTTGAATGCAATTATTGCCGAAATGAATACACCTAACGAGGATGGGACAGTCTTTGGTCCAGATGGTATAAGGGAAAAATACATTCAGTTGTTGTCCCAATACCGAGGCAGAAATGTCATTTGTTATTATTCTGGTTGGCTAACCACTAATGGACAACCTGTACCGAATCTGTCTATTGATGACAACGACAAAAATGGCTTTATGAACGCTATTTATGAAATGGATTGTACAAAGGGATTAGATTTGGTGCTGCATACACCTGGAGGTTCAATCACGGCTGCAGAATCTCTTGGCTATTATCTACGAAAAAAGTTTGGCACCAATATTGAAGTTATCATTCCACAGATGGCCATGTCAGCGGGGACAATGATTGCGTGTAGTGCCAGAAATATCATCATGGGGCATCAATCATGTATCGGCCCATTTGACCCGCAATTAGCTACAGTATCTGCATTTTCAGTGTTTGATGAGTTTAACCGCGCAGCGCGACAGATTCAGTTAGAGCCTCATACTATTCCATTATGGCAGGCTTTACTAAGTAGATACCCTCCAGCATTTTTAGAGCAATGTGAAAGAGCAATAGAGTTAGCTAACTCGATAGTGCCGAACTGGTTAAATTCTGGAATGCTGTCAGACCTAGATGATGACGTGCGTCAAGATAGAATTGATAAAATAATGTCAAATCTAAATAATCCAAGTGAAACAAAGGAGCATTCAAGACATATTCACTTTGATAAAGCACAAGATTTAGGGCTAAAAGTGAGTTTGCTTGAGGCTGACCAAGATTTACAAAATCTCGTTTTGTCGTTACATCATGCCTATACAGCAACATTGATGATGACCAATACATCAAAGCTTATTGAGTCCCAGACGGGTAAAAGATTTATCCTTACTTACTAGCTCAAGTGCTACGACAGTTCATTTAAGAAAAGGGATTTTCTACATGAAAAAAACCATACTAATTATACTAATTATACTAATTGTAGGATTAGCTTACATCTTCATACCTGTCAAAGTGACTGGCTCCCTCTATGTTGTAACTAATGCTGTGGATGTAATACCAATACCTATCACTCAGATCAAGGTTTACCCGCTCAAAGAATTCAGGAAAGCCCTGTTCGATAAACAAAGTTATGCAAATAAAGAGTGTATGGGACTGCCTGATAAAAATGAGGTCGAATTAGCTTATCTTAATGGCGGCCCTAACCGAAATAATGCTAAAGCAAACTACGAGCTGATTGTGTCCTGTGAAACTTCCTCTCTGATAAAAGAGATCCAATTGCCTGCAGTCCAAACTATTCAAACTAATAAAAATGGTGAGTTTGCCTTTAGCCGTTCACGGTTAGATAACTTTGTACTGTTGTCTGAGGCGCAACGTCAGGTTGGATTGGAAACCGAGCGCTACCTGTGGCTAAGGGTTATACCCCATCAGGGACTGCTGTCACAGCATCTAGAAATCAATAATGATAATTTGATTAACAACACCGATATCAGGAATATTCAACTGTAATTATCGATGACTTTTAACGCTGTTTTTTGCATAAAAATAAGGGAGCATAGATATGTATACCATTAACAACATGAGGTCTTTTTCTAAAGATTACAAGAAGATAAATGGTAGGTTTGATGTATTTAAAAATACATTGAAAGAATACTTCGCCAGTAAAAATATCAATGACATTTTCAGTGAACCTGTAAACTCAAATGCATTATTTTCGATAATGGGTTTTGATTTTGGAACCCGTGTAATGCCTTTTATATATAACGGGGAAATTTATGGTGAAGTCAGTTTTTTTATGATGTATAGAGATGGCACTACTGGAGAGAACCTTAAAAATTTATATATCAGTTCCAACGGTAATGTTTTCTTTGAGTTAAATGCTACTGGACCTGTTTGGGCTGATATAGAGGTTGATGATTTATCACCTCCACCACAATTTAATTCAGGCAATCATATTAGTGATAAGCTTTTAATTCCATTAGCAAATCAACTATTTAAACTGTTCACTACATCCTAATCCCGAAACCTTTCCAATCCGCTCCAAACCCTTAAGCCGAGACAATGAACCTATGTTCACTGTCTCGGTTTTTTTATGGCCTTTGTCACCCCCAACTCTCGTAAATGCAAGGTTCGCAGCGGCGTTAACAGCATGCCGATTGCGAATGCTCGCCCCTCTGGCTTTCACATCTGTCGGATACAAAACCGAGTCTATCGCCAGTGTGCCAAAGACGGTTTTAATGCTCGCCTTCGTGCAGAGTTAGCGGCTGACCTCACTGGCAATGTGCCTGTCCCCCTCGACAAATCAGTGCCTTTGTACAGCCACAGTCTCACCCGTCAAAGCTACTTTGAACAAGGCTGGCATGCCGTCACTCACCTCCATGTTTTAAAAGCCCGCGAGCAACGCAAGGCACAAGCTATGGCGGTGCCTAATGAACAGTAAACTCAAGGCGATTTTAGTCGCCGCAGGTTTAAGCTCTGCAGCCATTACGGGCGCTACCATTACCGATAAATGGGAAGGCAATAGCCTGAGCGTCTATGTCGATGCGGTGGGCGTGCTGACCGCCTGCCGTGGCCATACGAGCAAAGACTTAAAGCTTGATCAAACCTTCACCGAGCAGCAATGCATGGAGATCTTTGCCAAGGATATCGCCAAGGAAGATAAGCAGCTGCTCAGCCTCACCGCGCCCGTAACGCTCACCCACAGCGAGCACGCCGCCTATTTATCGTTTTTGCACTGGGCGGGATACGGCAACTTTGCCAGCTCAACCTTGCGTAAAAAGCTGTTAGCTGGCGACAGCGTGGGCGCGTGCAAAGAGCTAACCCAAGCCTGTTCCACCAATCCTCAAACGGGTGAGCGTGTCTGCAATGGTTGGACCTATGGCACCCGCCTAGGTGTCAAGGTGCGTCTGAATGGGCTGATTAAACGCCGCGCCGAAGAGCAAGCCATTTGCCTAAGCGAACTGGGCCTCTCGCAATCAAAGGGGGGCGCACAATGAATCCCTCTCAAATCATTAGCACTGTGCAGTGGCTATTTTTGTCACTGGCATTAGTCACCATTGGGCTGATGTACCACCAACAGCAGAGCACTAAGAGCCAGCTCACCCAAGCGTTAACTGATAATGCTGCCCTAAAACAGAGTGCAGATACGCTAGCGGCATGGCTACAAGACGCCAACGTTGAACGCATTGCCCTAAAAGACGAAGGCGAAACCCTCGCCCTACAGGTGCAAACCGTTGAGCAGCAAAAGGCCGCGTTAGCCAACCGCAATCAAGATCTTAACCATCAACTCACCCAGTTACTTGAGGACGCCCAGGATGAACAAACGCAAGCATGGCGTGTGGCTAGTGTGCCTAACGATGTTGTGCGCGTGTACGACAACGCCGCCCGCTGTGCGTTACGTGCCTATTTACAAGACCCAATATGTGTTGCCGCCAGAAGTACTGATGCGCGAGTGCAACGTCACTCAGGTTCCACTACAGGTATTGCAGTGCCTGCAAACCCAACAGGTGGTGTGTCTTCGCAACCCACCGCTCAGCAATCAAGAGTTAGCGGGGCTAATGCTCTCGCTACTCACTGATCTTGGGCAATGCAACCTCGACTGGCAAGCCCTGCATGATTGGCGGCAACGCCATCAAACTGACCAAAAAAAATAGGGAACCCCATGGATAAACCCGATTGGGCTAGCAATATGGAAACCCGCGAGCGAGATGCCTGCGTTGATGCAGTACGGGATGCCGCTAGACACAAACAATACCGCCAAGGTAACGGAATTTGCATTGAGTGCTTAGAGCCAAATGAGCCACAGCGGCTTAACGAGTTGCGCTGTATTAGTTGCCAACAGGATGAAGATAAGCGCCAAAAGCAGCGCTATGGGAAGCGTTTATGATCGAATCGCTATTTGAATATTTCGGTAAGTATTGGGGCTTCATTGGCAGCGTCATTAGCGTTTTTTGTGCACTGCTGATGGCGTGGTTTAGCACGCGATTTACCCCACGGATTGAGCATGAAAAGGTGATCCAAAAGGTGGCGGAAATCGACAAGCGCCTTAGTGAAACTGAAATGCAATTGGAGTACATGCCGACCCGTGACGAACTGCATGCGCTCGATAAAACCCTCACAGGTTTAGGTGAGCGCTTTGGCGCAATGGAACAAGGCATTAGGCGCTTAGAAACCAAGACCGACATGCTTCTCGAAAACGAACTGAAAGGAGGCCACCAATAATGGCGATGCAGCAAATTATCAATCAGCACCAACGCCTCGTGGTGCTTCGATTACTGACCGAGGCGGGAGCCTTCGCACTCAATGAGTCCATCTTACAAGATGGCTTAAATGCCTACGGCCTCGACATTAGCCGCGATGCCTTGCTGGTGCAGCTCGCTTGGCTTAACGAGCAAGGGCTGATTAAAATCGAGTTAGTGGGCAAAGTGACCACGGCCACGCTAACAGGTCGCGGCCAAGATGTGGCGACAGGCCGCGCGGTAGTGCCAGGGGTTAAACGTCCACGGGCGGGAGAGTAGCCATGGCGAGTGAAACCCGAGGCCGCCGCTCTAAGGTGGATTTACTGCCTGATCCTATTCGCAAGAAGCTCGATGCGGGGCTGCGTAATGGTTCGATTCAGCAGATTGATTTGCTCGATGAAATCAATGCGCTGATTAAAGCCGCTGGCTTGCCTGAGGAAAACCAGCTTTCCCGTGCAGGCATCAACCGTTACGCCACCAAGATGGAGGCCGTGGGTAAATCCCTGCGCGAAATGCGTGAGATCACCCAAGTGTGGACGGCAGAGCTGGGCGATAAACCCACAGGTGAAGTCACTAAACTCATCCTCGAAATGGCGCGTTCGCAGCTGTTTAAAGCCCTATTAAACCAAGATGAAACAGGCGAAGGTGCCGACGTTGGCATGATTAAAGACGCCATGTTAGCGGTGCAGCGTTTGGAGTCTGCTGCAATGGCCAGCCATAAGCGCGAGAAAGAGATCCGCACTGCGTTCGCGGCCGAAGCGGCTAATGCCGCCGAGAAGGTCGCGAAAACCGCAGGCTTAACCAGTGATGCAGTTGCCTTGCTTAAACGTGAAATCTTGGGGATTGCATGATGAGCTGCCTCATTAAACCTGTCTTTGATCCTGCGCTTGAGGCCAGTTATCTCAGCATCTTTGATCCTAAAGAGGTGCTGCTCGGTTATCAGAAACGCTGGATAGCCGACGAGTCACCGCTGAAAATTGCCGAAAAGTCGCGCCGAACTGGACTCACTTGGGCCGAAGCTGCCGATGCTTCTTTAACTGCAGGCGCTGCCCGTGGCCAAGGGGGGACTAACCATTTTTATGTGGGCAGTAACAAGGAGATGGCACGGGAATTTATCGACGCTGCTGCCATGTGGGCCAAAGTATTTGATAAGGCCGCAGGTGAAATCCAAGAAGAAGTCTTTGTCGATGAAGGCCAAGACGGTAAAGAGATCCTGACCTTTGCCATTTACTTTGCCTCAGGTTTTAAGGTGCAGGCGCTATCGAGTAATCCCTCGAACCTACGCGGTATGCAAGGCAATGTGACCATTGATGAGGCCGCGTTCCACGAACGCTTGGCCGAAGTGCTAAAAGCGGCATTAGCGCTAACCATGTGGGGCGCGAAGGTACGCTTGATCTCCACCCATAATGGCATTGATAACCAGTTCAATGAGCTGATTAATGATTCCCGTGCGGGTAAAAAAGATTACTCCATTCACCGCGTCACCTTAGATGATGCCTGTAATGAGGGGCTGTATAAGCGTATTTGCCAAGTGCGCGGCATCGAATGGAGCCAAGCGGCCGAGGATGACTGGAAAGCAAAATTACTCAAAGCCACAGCTACCGAAGAGGACGCATTAGAAGAATACTTCTGCGTGCCTAAATCGGGCGGTGGTGCCTATCTTAACCGCGCGTTAATCGAAGCCCGCATGGCCAGCGTGACAGATAGCGGCCCCGTTGTTCGCCTTAAAAAAGACGACGCTTTTGGACAGTGGCCAGAGGGTTTGCGGGCGGCGGAGATCCTTAAGTGGTGTGAGGATGAACTAAAGCCGGTTCTCGATAGCTTAGACCCTGCACGCCCCCATTGCTTTGGTGAAGACTTTGCCCGTAGTGGTGACTTAACTGTGATTGACGTGGGGGAAATCGCTCAAGATCTCCACATCAAAACCAAGTTACAGGTCGAGCTTAAAAACATTCCCTTTCGCCAACAAGAGCAGATCCTGTTTTACATTGTGGACCGCTTGCCACGGCTGAGGGGCGGCGCGATGGATGCGCGCGGTAATGGCCAAGCGTTAGCGGAATACGCCCAGGATAAATACGGCAGTGAAGTGATCGCCTGTGTGATGCTGTCTGAGTCCTTTTACCGCGAACAAATGCCACGTTTTAAAAGTCACTTTGAAGACGGCTTAATCACTATCCCAAGGGATGACGACACCAGTACTGACCTACGGGCCTTAAGCATTAACCGTCGAGGTACGCCATGCCTTGGCGATGTGCGTACAGGTCAAGAAAAAGAACGCCACGGTGATGCCGCGATCAGCCTGTTCTTGATGGTATACGCCTCCACCTTAGACGGTGCCCCCATAGAGTTCACCCCCATTCCTAGAAGTGATCACCGCAATCCGAATGCCCATGCAAGTGCCCATGAGGATGATGATCATCAAACGCAGCGAGGTTGCTGGTAATGCAAGAAAAAACAACTGAATCACGTATTTTGGACGCCAGTGGTCGGCCGTTTAAACAGCGTGAAGCCAAAGCACTGCAGACCGACGATGTGCGTTTAATTGGCTTGCAACGTACCTTTAGCCAGCACCCAAGTAGCGGCTTGACGCCCGCCAGTGCAGCCAATATTTTACAGGCCGCCGAGCAAGGCGATCTCATTGCCCAATGTGAACTGGCAGAAGATATCGAAGAGAAAGACGGTCACCTATATGCCGAGTTAGACAAGCGTAAACGGGCACTGATCGGCGTGGATTACTATTTAATACCGCCGCGTAACCCGACGCCACAGGAAAAGGCCGACACTGAATATCTGCAAGAAATGCTCGAAGAAGGTAACTGGATAAAGACGCTCATTAAGTCAATGAGTGATGCCATTCTCAAGGGCTTTAGTATGCACGAGTTAGCCTGGACGCGAGAGCTAGGCGAATGGTTTATTGAAGTGCCAGAGTATCGCGATCCGTCTTGGTTTATGACTCACCCTGAGCGGCGCAACGAACTGCGGCTGCGTGATGCCACGGTCAATGGCGCTGACCTGTGGCCCTTTGGTTGGATCAAACATATTCACCCAGCCAAGTCGGGCTATGTTAGCCGCAGTGGTTTAGTGCGTCAGTTAATCTGGCCTTTTATTTTTAAAAACTACAGTGTGCGCGACTTAGCCGAGTTTTTGGAGATCTATGGTTTGCCGCTGCGGATTGGTCAGTATCCTGCGGGTGCCAGCGATGAAGAAAAGCGCGCCCTGTTAAATGCAGTGATGAGCATTGGCCATAACGCGGGTGGCATTATGCCCAAGGGCATGGTGATGGATTTTGAGAGTGCCGCCACAGGTCAAGCCGATCCCTTTGATTTGATGATTAGCTGGGCTGAAAAGACCATGAGCAAGGTGATTTTAGGCGGCACCTTGACCAGCCAAGCCGATGGTAAAAGCTCAACTAATGCGCTCGGTAACGTGCATAACGAAGTGCGCCAAGAGCTGCGCGATGCTGACCTTACCCTGATTGCCGAAACCTTAACCCGCGACTTAGTGGCCCCTTTATATGCGCTTAACTGCAAGAGTTATCAAAGCCACCGTCGTCATCCACGTTTAGTCTTTGATACCACAGAAGCCGAAGACTTACGGGCCTTAGCGTATCCGCTGCGTGCGTTCGTCAGCATGGGCATGCAGATCCCACAAAACTGGCTGCATGAAAAGACCCGTATCCCTAAGCCCGCTAATGGCGAAGCCGTGCTGGTGATCCAGCAAGAAGATCCCAATGCCAGCGCTGCTAACCAGACAGCATTGGCGGCTTTAGCCGCTCAACCGTCTAGTGCCCCGTTGAGTGAACCGAGCCAAACCGCCTTAGATAAAGCCTTGGATGCACTCACTCAAGGTCAAATGAGCGAAGCCTATATGGTCATGGTTGAGCCATTACTGACACAACTGCAGAGCGAGCCGGAGCAGCTGCGGGCGCAACTGGAACAGGACTATCCCGCCATGGATACCGAGCAGCTTACCGAAACCTTAGCGCGGTTAATGTTTGTGGCCGAACTGTGGGGCATGGCCAATGCCTAAACCAAGAGTGCCTAAAACCGTTGATTTAAGCATTGCCATTAACCAAGACCCCGCCGATGCGGTGGCTTATTTTCGTGCCAAAGGCTTTGCCATCAGTGACGATTGGCAAGACGTGTGGACCCGCGCCCACGCCCGTGCCTTTACGGTGGCCAAGGCGGCACAGATGGATGTGCTCACGGCGATCCGTAATGAAGTGGATGCAGCCCTAAGCCAAGGGTTAACCGCTAAGCAGTTTCAGGCCAACCTTAAACCGCAGCTTGAAAAGCTCGGATGGTGGGGTAAAAAGGAAGTCGATGGCCGCGAGGTACAGCTGGGGAGTCCCTACCGCTTAAACACTATCTATCGTCAAAACCTGCAAACCGCTTACATGGCTGGGCGCTATCGTCGCATGTTATCGCGCAGCAAAACCCACCCCTATTGGCAGTATGTGGCGATAGATGACGGCCAAACACGGCCAGCCCATGCGCGGCTTAGGGGTAAAGTGTTCCGCTTTGACGATCCAATATGGGACATCATCTATCCTCCCAATGGATGGGGCTGTCGTTGCCGCGTTCGGGCGCTCACCGAGGCGCAAGTGAAAGCGATGGGGATCACTGTGGAAAATGGCGAAGGTTATATCCAGCGCTTTGACACTGAGACAGTCGCGCGCGGAACGGGTGAAGTGTTAACCGTGCCCCATGCGCGTATCGATCTGCCCGATGGCAGCAGCATGAGCCCCGATTTAGGCTGGGCCTATAGTCCAGGCGAAGCCGCCTTTGGTACCGACGTGGCCGTCGCTAAAAAGCTTGGCACTATTCAATCCCTCGATACCCGCGCGCAGTTTATTCAAGCACTCAATAATAGCCCACTGCGCCACGCCCAGTTTGCCCAATGGACGGATGAAGTCCTTGCCGCCAATCCAGGGCAGAAACGACGACCAGGCTTAGGCGTACAGGCTTTAGGTTTTATGACGCCCTCGATTCAAACCGCAGTGACAGCGCGTTTAGGGCGAGAACCTACGGCCTTACTGGCCATAGGAGAAAAGCAATTAGTGCATGCAGATAGTGCAAGGCACATTGCCGAGGGTGTTGCGTTAAGTCGTGATGAGTATCAGCAATTACCGCAGATGTTGGCAGAACCCGAGGCCGTGCTTTGGGATAGCAAGAACCAGAATCTGTTGTATGTCTATCCCGCTGCGGATGATGCAGGCAGTATGGTCAAAGTGATTATTAACAGTGCGTGGAAGATGAAACGCCAACAGGCAATGGATGCAGTGATCAACGTCTATAAGACGGATCGAGCGAACCTGCTGCAACCAGAATATGAAGTGATTGAAGGTCGTCTGTAAGTGAGTTTGGTATAAGTGAAGTGTGGTGGCGTGGTGGGAGTCGAACCCACATACACCCTGAATGATCAGAGTCTGCTTTACCAGTTAAGAGTACACGCCACCCTGTGTTCAAGCATATCACCATTCCTCCAAGTTGACAGTGCTAAGGATAAAAAATGAACAAGGTAGAGATCGTCTTAAGTGACTCCCCAGTGCTGCAAGTGTTGGGGAGTTTGCTGGATAAGCTCGATGACTTAAGCGAACCGATGAACGATATTGCTGCCGTTCTGGAGTCCGCTACAGAGGGTGCCTTTGAGGCCGAGGCCGATCCAGTTACAGGTCAAGCCTGGGCCTCTTTAAGTGATGCCTACCTTAAGGCCAACCCTAAACGCCAGGGCGGTAAGATATTACAAGCCAGTGCTGGCGGGCTAGCTGCCAGCGTAACTGCCGACAGCGGCGACTTTTGGGCGGCGATTGGTAGCAATAAAATCTATGCCGCCATTCACCAGTTTGGTGGCACCGACGATATGCCCGCAGGCCCAGCGGGTATTCCTGCACGGCCATACCTAGGTGTAAGCCGTGAGGATGAGCAGTCTATGCTAGGGTTCTTGGGAAGCTATTTGCTGTAAGAATGTGTTGTAAAAAGAGGGTTGAATGGATTTGTCTGCTAACGCCCTCAGACACGATTTAAGCGCCTAAGCCTTCAACTTGGTATAACGGCTTATCTAAAACCCACTTAAACGCTTTAACAAGGATTTAAACGGGTTTTAAACATGGTTTGGTAGTTGTCTTTAGTGGTACTTGTAAAATAAGATATGATAAACACCATATTATCGGCAGTTAAAATTGAATATAGAGCAACGGATAGCCTTATATGAAAAATTATATCAAGAAGAAGTTAATCGAGGCGAGTTACTTAATGCTCGACTCAATGTCCCACTGACCGTCTTTGTTGCACTCATTGGTTTACTCTCCTTCATTTTCCAAAATATTCCGGACGCACAAGGCTTTGAAATTATAATTTTCAGAATATTTTGGGGATTATCCTGCTTGGCATTATTTGTGGCATTCAGGTTTTTTTGTCTTGCTTGGTATGGGCATAAGAATAAATTTTTCCCAACTGCAGAAGTTATTGATGGTCATTATTTAACACTAAGGAAATTATACTTTACTTATCCAAATGCGAAGAAGCTAACAGAAGAGTCATTTAAGAAGTTTATGCTTGAAAGCTATAGGGAATATGCAACCACTAACGCTAGTAATAATGATAGTAAAAGTGAATACCTATCCAAAGTTACTCTGTCATTAACTTGCGCAGTGTGCTTATCTTTTATCACATTAATGCCTTATCAATTAGTCGTCGATGATGTAAAAAAAGTAAAACCACAAAAGGAAAAAGTAGAATGTCAGATAAACGTCAGCCACCGCCACCACCACCAAACCCAGGTCCAAGAAATGTTAGAGGTGATGTACCAAGACCATCGCCCACTGATGTGCCAAGACCGACAACACCTAAACCATCAAGATAGGTCAGTAATACATGATGAAAGATTTCAGGATTAATCTTGAAATCTTTCTAATTAGCAATGCGAAAAAACATTAATCATTGATATTAAAAGGATTTTAGTGAAAATGAAATTTGTAGGACTGGTAAAATTTTTTAGAAATGAAGAGTTTTTAGATAGCTTGCTTTCAGGTTGTTTTCACTGCTCACCACCTGAGCGATATAGAATGGATGAGCAGCTTGGTGTTTCAGATAAAATAGAGAGTTGTGCATATTCTTATAGAGTAAAAAGAAATGATCCACCAATTGTGATAATGATAAATGATATAGAAATCACTGATCCTCTAAGCCTTACTGTTCATAATAATCCGTATAAAGACTCCTGGATGCATTGTTGGTTTACACTAAATATACCTGATAGTGAAGACGGATTAGCAGTATTGAAATCTGATCTTGATAGGATGAAAAAAGAATTTGGTAGTGATTATGCTTTTATTCCTAACTCTAACCTAAATGAATTAATTCATCGACTTAAATCAGTCAGTATCAAGGATTTACAATATGGTGAGGTAGAGTACAGTAATGATTCAGCGAAATTTAGCTGTAGATGCAAGTCATTATCATACTCATATCAGAGAGAGTTTAGGTTTTTATTTGGCGAGTGCGCAGTTTCTGAAGAAGACTTTTTTATTTTGAATTATGAAAATGGCTTTAGGGATCTCATATATAAAAATGCGACCGTAAAGCTTACCGACAGAGAAAATGGACATGTGTGGTTCGAGTTAAAATAGTAATCCCGAAACCTTTCCAATCCGCTAGCGAGCCGAGCGAGATCATCATAGGCACTCCAATGTTATTGAGAGTGCCTTTTTTATGTCTGCAACCACCACCGCTTTTGGCTTTGCCGCCTTAAGTAGCCAGTTAAATGTCAATACAGAAGCCGCCTTTGTGGTTGGTGAAGATGGCTACATTCAGGCGCTGCCTGATGGCCACTTTGCCAGCGTAGATGGTCGCCCTGATGATGTAGCTGGTGGCAAGTGGTTGATGGATAGCGTTGCGTTCGCGGCCCTGCAAGCAAATACCCCCCATAAAGCCGGTGATCTGGTCATTGACTACGAACACCAAACCTTGAACAAAGAAGTCAACGGCCAACCTGCACCCGCTGCAGGTTGGTTCAACATCAATGACGTGCAATATCGTGAGGGCCACGGCTTGTTCATTAAGCCGCGCTTTACCGATAACGCCACCGCCTTTTTAAGCGCCAAGGAATACAAGTATTTCTCGTTGGTGTTTGGCTATGACAAAGCCACAGGCCGCCCGCAATTTATCCATTCAGCAGCGTTAACTAACCGCCCTGGTGTCGATGGCATGTTGCCATTAGCGCAGCTGTCAGCATTGGCACTCTCTCAATTATCTGCAAATGAATCTAATTCAACCCAACCGGAGGGACTCCATGTGAATCCACTATTGAAAAAGCTATTAGCCGCGCTCGGTATCGAGATGGCGGAAGGTGCGCAAGTGACCGAGGAGCAACAAGCCGAGGCCATGAAGCGCTTAGATGATTTAGTCAAAGCTGCTGGCAGTGTCGATGGGCTTAAGGAAGACGTGGCTGCGCTATCGGCTAAGGTCACAACACAAACTAACTTACCTGCTGGCCAAGTTGATCTGACTCAATATGTGCCCGTTGCCACAGTGAACGCCATGCGTGATCAGTTGGTGGCGCTCAGTGCACAAAACGGTCAGTTAACCATTGAGCAAGCGGTTAAGCAAGCGCTGGATGAAGGCAGCGTGCTGGCTTGTGAGAAGGACTACTTGGAGCAATTGGGTAAACAGCAAGGCTTTGCGGCGCTGTCTGCGCACTTGGCGGGCCGTAAGCCTATTAGCGCGTTAACGACCACCCAAACCACCACAGTTGATAAGCCCGTAGATAAATCTAAGGTCGCGGCACTGACTGCCGACCAAATCAAAATGGCCGATTCTTGGGGCATGTCGCACGCTGACTTTGCTAAAGCTATCGCCGCTGATCAGGAGCAAAAATAATGGCTGCTATTAACGCCCCAGTATTACAAGCCCTGCGCACTATGGTGCGTAGCGAGTTTCAAAATGCTTTAGCTAAGACTGAGCCACTGTATTTAAAAATTGCCTCAGTCGTGCCAAGCAATACTAAGTCCAATACCTACGGCTGGTTAGGCTCAATGCCGACCATGCGCGAATGGATTGGTGCGCGGGTGATCAACTCCATCAAAGAGCATGGTTACTCAATTACCAACAAGACGTTTGAAACCACGATTGGCATTAGTCGTGATGATGTTGAAGACGACACCATTGGCACTTACAAACCTATGGTGCAGGCATTGGCGCAGGAAGGTGAAGAGTTCCCCGATGATCTGGTGTTCGAGCTATTAGCCGAAGGCTTTGGCACTTTGTGTTATGACGGGCAGAACTTTTTTGACACTGACCACCCTGTGAATGTCAAGCACGATGGCACGGGTGCCGATGTTTCTGTGGCCAACATGGTGGCAGATGGTGCCTATACGGGTGAGCCATGGTTCTTGCTCGATACCACGCGCCCATTAAAGCCACTCATCTTCCAAGAGCGTCGCAAGCTGGATTTAAACACCCTGTTTAATCCAACCGATCCTGCGGTATGGACCAATAACGAGTTCCAGTTCGGTACCGATATGCGCTGTGAAGCGGGCTTTGGTTTCTGGCAGATGGCCTTTGCTAACAAGCGTGCCCTTAACGCAACCAACCTGTGGGACAGCTACGAGAAGATGACGGCCTTCACCCGTGATGGCGGTAAGAAACTCAAAATTCGCCCGAACTTGTTGGTGGTGCCCGCATCACTCGAACAAGCTGCCCGCAAGCTACTTGAGCGTGAGCTGATTGATGAAGGCGGAACCACAGTGAACAACGAGCTTAAGGGCAAGTTTGAAATCTTAGTGGTGCCACAGCTTTAGGTGTTCACCCCTTAAGTTTGAGCAGCGAATCGCAGGCACAAGGATGCGCCTGCACCCCAACATCGAGTGAGGTAACAATGAAATGGCGAATCCTTCTAAGAACATTCAAGTCCTGTTGGTTATCTGTCTTGCGCACACTGGCTATCGCCGTGCGGGCATGGCGCTTAACAAAGGCGAAAACCTTATACCGCTGGCCGAGCTGTCGGATGAGCAAGTTGCAGCGTTTGAAGCTGATCAGCGCCTTAAGGTATCCGTGCGTGATATGGCACCAGCGTCGGGGAGTGTGGACATTCCAGACGGTGATCAGACATTAGGCACCGATATCACAGGTACGCTCACTGGTGTGAAAGAGCCCAATGGTGAAGAGAAAGCCTTGGATGAACTGACAGCAAAAGAGCTGAAAGAACTGGCAAAAGACTTAGCGATCACGGGTGTTAACTCGATGAATAAAACTGACTTAGTTAGTGCGATTCAGGCAGTAAAAGTCACTGTGCCAGGTGAAAACGAAACTGCTAATCCAAGCGCTGAAATACCTAGCACTGAAACGGAAAGCACTGATAAATCGGGCACCGCAACTAACGCAGCAGGTGAATAGTTATGGCCCAAGTGATGTACGCCACCCCTGACAACATGCTGAGTCGCTTTGGTGCACAGGACTTAATGCTGCTTACCGAACGCGAAGGCAGCGTGCCAGGGGAAATCAATACCGTCGTGCTTGAGCAAGCATTGCGCGATGCGTCTGCCGAGATTGATGGCTATATCGTGGGCCGTTACACCTTGCCGTTAACCACGGTTCCCGCCGTATTGGAGCGTAACTGCTGCGATATCGCCCGTTACTTCTTGTATGGCGATAAAGCCCCTGAACAAGTCGAGAAACGCTATACCGCTGTGGTGAAATTTTTAACCGCTGTGAGCAAAGGCGATATCAGTTTGGGGCTAGCTGATACGGGAGAAGTCGCTAGCCAAAGTGAGTTAGTGGTCAGTATCGAAAGTGCAGGCAGCGTGTTTGGCCGTGCATCGTCTAAGGGGTTTATCTGATGTTTGAAATTAAAGATAACTACCTTGCTGCAGGTGATGCGCTGACTCAAATACTTGAGCCATTAGTGACGAGCCAGAAGCTGAAAAAGGTCTATCAAGCCAATGAGCTAAGCGAAGTGGATGAGCGCAGCCAAATCACCCCCGCCGCCCATGTGTTGTATCTGGGCGATACGCTGGCGGATACCGCACAAGGCGGCAACACCAGCCAAATTAAGCAGACTTGGCTTGTGGTATTGGCTTGCCGTTTATCTATTCACGAATGCCAAGCAGGTGAGCTATTAGTCAGCCTGTTAAACGCGATTGTGGGTAAGTCCATTGGGGTGGATGGTCAGATGCTTGGCCCCTTTGTGCGAGTGAACAGCCCGATTAAACCCCGTTTCACTAAAAGCCACGGTTATTACCCCGTGGCCGTGAGTGTGCAACTGAGATTCAAACCCAGCTAACCCAACAACTTAAGATGAGGAAAATCCTATGAATGGATTATTAGTCGCAGGCAACTTTTTTGTTGACCGCTTAAATGCCCAAGGGCAATCAACGGGGATCATTGGTCCCATCAACACCACTAAGCTCGCCATTAAAACCGACGCCGACGAAAAGGTACGTGGCAGTAAAAAGAAAGACAGCTATGGCCAAGCTTTAAGCGTGGTGAAAATTGCAAAACCTGTTGAGGTGGAATGGTCGTTTGACGATCAACCCGCCGAACTGATTGCTATGGCACTGTTGGGTGATACCCAAGTGCTGAACACGGGCAGCGGCACCTTAACTGATGAGGCCGTGACCTTGCCGGATAATCAGCGTTGGATACAGCTACCTAAAAGTAACTTTGCCGCCCTCGGTTTTGTGGTGAAGAAAGACGCTGCCACCTTAGTGCTGGGCACTGACTATGAGGTGAACTATGCCCTAGGGCTAGTGCGCGCCGTAAAAGGCGGCGCTATTGAAGCGGGTGGCGCGGTGACGGTGACAGGCCAACATAACGCCATTAGCGGCACCCTCATTCGCGGTGGCATTAACGCCCAAACTCGTGCGCGGATCTTCGGAGAAGGTACCAACTTAGAAACAGGCAAGCCGATTAAGCTTGATGTTTTCGACGCCAACTTATCTCCTACGGCTGCGATCGATTTTGCCGCCAGTGAGTTTGTGAGCGCCACCCTTGCGGGTAAAGCCCAGTTAGTCGCGGGTAAGGATCATCCGTTCGAGTACCTAGAGCTGGATGCATAAGCGGTTTTGCTTAACCCAAGGGCATGGCCGTACTCAATTGCCATGCCCTTTAATCCCCATTTAACCGCCGTTTAAACACCGATTATTTAGATACTAACGAGAGCATTAACGAGATAGCCATGGCTGATAAAACCTTAGAACTCGCCCTGCGGATCGTGGCAGAAGCCACGGGCAAGCAACACATTGCGGCTTTAGTCGATGAGCTTAAGCGCATCGGCACTGAGTCGGATGCGGCGAATCCTAAGACGCAGGCGCTCGCTGATGAACTCGATGGCGTGAGTGATGCCAGCCAAGCGGGTGCGAATCAAGTTGATGAACTCAAAAATAGCCTTGATCCGTTAAGCGACCAGTTAGACCAAGTGGCCCAAAGCGGCCGCAATACCAGCAACCAAACAGAGCAGCTCACTAATGACCTCAAGCCTTTAGCAACTGGGCTTGATGACGTAGGCGATAGCAGCCAATCGACCAGCCAAAAAGCCAATACCTTAGCCAATAAGCTCGATGAACTGGCTAACCAGCAAGACCTGATCAACACCTTTAAGCGGTCACGTAATGAGCTTGAACAACAAGAGCTTGCTGTCACTGCTGCAGCCCTAGCACTGCAGGACTTAAAGCAACGTGCGAGCCAAACGGATGCGCCTTTTGTGCAGCTGGCACGCTCTATTGATGTGGCCGAAAAAGAGCTGGAGCAAATGCAGCGCGAGTTAGCGCAGCAATCATCCAGCCACATTAAGCTGCAAAATGCCCTGTCGAAATCGGGCATTGATTACAACAACCTGACCACAGCGCAACGCAAGTTAAGCGCCGAATTTGACGGCACTGGCCGCAATGTCGATAAGTTTGCCAATCAGTTAGATAAGGGCAATGCCAGCGCCCGTGAACATGCCAGTTCCCTACGTGGCGTGATCGGCCAAGTGACCGCATTAGCGGGTGCCTATTTGGGCTTTGACCGCGTGGCCCAAGCGGTGAAGGATGTCTTTGCCACGGGCGATCAATTCGAACGTCTTGGCGTGCAAATGAATGCCGTGATGGGCGGTTTTGAATCTGGCAAACAAGCCACCGCTTGGGTAAAGCAATTCGCCATCGATGTGCCACTGCAACTGAACGAAGTCAATCAAGCGTTTGTGAAGGCCAAAGCCTTTGGCCTTGATCCTATGAACGGCACCATGAAGGCGATTGTGGATCAAGCCTTTAAACTCGGTGGCGGTTTTCAAGAGGTCGAGGGGATCACCTTGGCACTCGGCCAAGCCTGGGCAAAACAAAAGCTACAGGGTGAGGAGATCCTGCAACTGATTGAGCGCGGCGTGCCCGTATGGGACATGCTGGCTAAGGTCACGGGAAAGAACACCACCGAACTGCAAAAACTCAGTGAGCAAGGCAAGCTTGGCCGCGATGTGATCCAAGGCTTGATTGATGAAATGGGCCGAGCCGCAAATGGCAGCGCAGCGGCGCAGATGGCTTTGCTCAGTGGCCAAGTATCAAACCTTAAAGATAACCTTTCATCCTTCTATGATCTCGTGGCTCAGTCCGGTGCACTTGATTGGCTCAAGGGCCAGATCAGTGAGTTGAATCTTGAGTTTGCCGCCATGGCCGCTGATGGCCGTTTAAAGGAATGGGCGCAGCAAGTCAGCGACACGATCGTCAGCATAGGTTCAGCGGTGCAAGATGGCGCGGCTATGCTGTACCACTTCCGTGATGAAATTGGTTTTGTGGCTAAGGCATTTCTCGCGTTAAAAGTCGGTAGCTATTTTAGTGATGTGATTACCGGAGCCAATGCCGCCATCGGCGTGATGCGTCTTTACACTGGCGCGATCATGGGTACCACTGCGGCGAGTGAGGGCGCGGCCTTAGCCGCAGGCAAACTTAAAATCGCCTTGGCCGCGGCGGCTAAAGCGGGTTTGTACTTAGCCCTGATTAGCGAGTTGATCGAGGTTGCTCGGGTATACCAAGAGTTATTGATTGCTGAAGAAGCACTGGAAAAATCTAAACGCGCTGCCGCGTCTAGCGCCAAACAGTTGGAGTACTCACTTAAGGATCTCAGTTTGCAAACGGGCGTAGCCTTTACCACTATGGCCGAGTTCAACAAGGCGGTAGACGAAGGCAAACTGATTTATGACGACGCCACTGGTAAGTGGAAGAACGCCGCTAAAGCCATGGAAGAAGTCAAGCAGGCTGCCGTTGACGTTGTTGAGCCGATTAAATTAACGGTTGAAGAAGCGCTGCGCCTGACCTTTACCTTAAGCGAACAGACTAAAACGCTCGATGGTGTTAAAGGTGGTATGGGCGGTTTCATTCGCCAAATTGATGCCGCCTTAGTGCCGTTAAAGGCTGCGGGGGATCAATACGAAGGCCACGTTAAGTTACTCACGATACTGCGCGCCAAGTTTGAAGAGCAGCAAACCTATCTTGATGCCACTGCTAAGGGCGCAGAGGCATTGGAACAAGCCTATAAGGACTTAGGGCTGACCAGTAGCCATGCCTTAGAGCAGGTGAATACGAAAGCCGAAGCGGCCTTTAATCTGATTAAGAACAACCGTGAACCGATTGAGCAACAAAAGGATGCGTTTTTAGCCTGGGCTAAAGCGGCATTAACGGCCGCCGAAGCGACGGGCGCAGCGGTACCAGAAACCTTGAAAGCGCAAGCCGCCACCCTTGGGCTAACCAAGGAACTGAGCGATCTGACAGCAAAGCAATACGGCTATACAGATAGCGTGAAGGAACTGTCACCCGAGCAAGCCAAGCTAAGCCGTGCGGTTGCTGACACCGAAGCCCGTTTGAAGCAATGCCGCGATGTGATGAACAGCTCGACGGTATCGAGCAAAGATAAAGCCAAAGCCCAGCAAGATCTGATTAGTTTACAGGGCAAGTTGAGTGACCAAACTAAGCAGCTCAGTGAGGTTCAGGCACTCGAAGCGGCGAATTATGAACAGATAAAAAGTAAGTATGCCGCTGTATCTGATGAGATGTTGAGGCTCGAACAAGCCTATAAAGACGGCGGTATTACGGCAGAGGAATACCTGCGACAAAAAGAGCGCTTGGTCGAAGTGCTCAGAATATTGCAACGCTTAATGGGCGGCTTGGAAGATGGTGAACAAGAGACTGACGAACAGGTAAAAAAGACCACTAAAACCTTAATTGAGCAACGCCAAGAACTTGAACAATTAGAGGAAACCACTGGCCGCGCCACTGAGTATGTAAACCTATTCGCAGGTGCCTATGCCCACTTAAACAAACAGTTCAACTTTAACGAAGATAGCACCGAAAAACTCAACGCCCGCGTCGATCAGCTGACTAACAGCATCATGAATAATATGCGGGTGAATACCGGCTTTTGGGGTGTGCTGGCGCAGCTCAGTAACCAAGCCTTTATCCGCGAAAAGCAGATCATCAATGAAACCTTACTGACCCGTAAATGGACTGAAGAACTCGAAAGCTCCAGCATTAGCCTCGATCGCGTCAATCAAATTAGCCGCGAGGCTAAGTGGAATATACGCGAGCTAGGCGACGAAGATCTTAAGCCACTGCAAGCGGCCATTGATGCTACCCGCGATCGTATTCTCGGCCTGCGTGATGATATCAACGCGACCTTGAGCAGTCTCAAAGATGAGATGGATCAGCTCAACAATAACCAAGCCGCTATCGAGAAGCGTCGCTATGAGCAGCAACAGGCTGAGCTTAAGGCGCAGCTCGAAGCTGCCCGCACGGCCCAGGATAAAGAGTCCATCGCCAGTGCCCAAGAAGCACTGCAACTGAGTCAGCAAATCTACAGCACTAAGCTGAAACAAATCGAGGCCGAATCGGCAGAACGTAACTCACAGGCGATCGAGCGTGCATCGAGCAGTGCAAGCACCGCGACGAATTCCACTCGCAGTACTACAAGCCAAACCACTTCGCCATCGGTGAGCAATCAGAACACAGGCGGCAGCGTACAAATTTATCGGCTAGAGCTGGCAATGCCGTCGGGCAATGTGGTGAAAGCCGATTTGCTTGATGAGTTTAAGCAGCTGTTTTTGCGCGAACTAGAACAGATTAAGGCCACCTCATGATCACCTTAGACACGCTTCAATTACCGCATTTTATTTGGCTTAACCGTTTTGGTTATACGCCCTTTGTGAGTAGCACTGAGTTTGCTCTCGATGGCTCGCAGCATGTTGAAGTCGCCGCCAAACAAGCGGGCCGCCCTGTGGTGTTATTCAGCGATGCAGAAACATTAGCGGTGTTTAACACCCTTGAGGCCCACGCCAATTCAAAGGGCGCGAACAGCTTTAACCTGGATATCAATGGCACTGCAATAACTGTGATGTGGGACTACAGCGAACAGCCCATTAGCGGCACGCCAGCGATCAATTACAGCGATACCGACCCCGACGAAATCGAGGCAATCACCTTGAAGTTAATCACCGTTTAAAGGCCATTTATCTATTGTGAGAGTGCTATGACTATTTCCCGTGCAGATTTAAAAGTATTCAAACCCGAGCAATTGGGCTCAAGCGATGATGCGGGTGGACAACGTACCAAGCTGGCGGTTGAATCTGGCAAGCTTAACGAACTGTTTCGCGCTATTTCAGACATAGATCACGCGCAATCAGCGGTTGATATTGTGAAGTGTTACCCTGCACTCGATACCCCTGACACAAGCATTTTGCTCGATGGTCATGTGTTCATGAGCCAAAAGCCAACCGATAATCTAGTCAGTTTATTGATCGCCGAGGCCGCCACATTAGACGATGCTGACCGCATGACCGATATGGTGGAGATTCTGGAATCATCTGTTCGTGCTGGCCAGTTGATCCGCAATCGACTGATTGGCTTTCTTGAAGGGCAAGACACCTTTCCTAAGTCGTATCTGCAATCTAGTTATATGTTTAATGGGACTGAGTATTGGGCTAACGTCACATTACTGCAGGGACAAACCGTTGTTATTTCTGTTGAGTACCCTGGTGCCGAAAGTGCTCTTTATCCACGGTTTGAGCATTTCTGCCAAATTCAAGAAACGGTCACTGGCGGTGCCACAGGCATAGTGAAGTTTAAACCTGCTATTCCGTTTATCACACCTAACTACGATATAACAATTAACGGTGAGTCAGGCTGCACCAAGTTGCGCTATACCAGCAGTAACGATGGCATTAAATATCATGGTGTCACTCAATTAACAGCAGCAGCAACCTCTGAGGTTTTAGCTGTCGAGTCAACTCAAGTCGAGCTATTACCGAAGGTCAAAACGATTTCAGTGAGTGCAGGTAATGCACTTGATGGTGTATCGGATTCGCAGGGTGGCACAGTGGGTGGCATTAGCAGCCTGCCTTCAATGTATTATAAAACGGTATCGCTGCCATCCGTTGCAGGGCAGAGCACGTATATTTTTGAATTACCGGATTTATTGATATCAAACTGGTTCAACGATAAT
This sequence comes from Shewanella sp. SR1, assembly GCF_020447145.1. Taxonomy (NCBI): domain Bacteria; kingdom Pseudomonadati; phylum Pseudomonadota; class Gammaproteobacteria; order Alteromonadales; family Shewanellaceae; genus Shewanella; species Shewanella sp. SR1. The sequence goes on from NZ_JAJAEF010000003.1 coordinate 74,897, forward strand.
GGTATTCAAAATGTGAAATATACTGGCGCGTGGCCTCAAAATGCCAGTGTCACTGTTACAGGTACGACTGTCACCGTTATATTCACGGGGTTTACCCCACCAGTTGGTTACAGTATCGGTATCAATTACATAAGTGATGATAAATACGATATTTACTACACCCCAGCATCATTCCCTGCGAATCGAGTCATGGTCGATAATCGACTGTATGGTGAAGTTACATTTTTAAATCCAACCTACGGTAAAAGCGCTATTAAAATGGGGCAAGGTAAATCTGGTGTTAACGCATCACTGGTCGAGCCCAATGGCAATATTATTGCTCAGATTGATGCTACTACAGGTGCGCTTACTAAAAACCCTGATTTCAGGGGCGATTTCACTTACACCTATAACTGTATGTTGGTTGAAACAGTACCAGGTGAAGTGACCCCACCAGGCGATTTAACGGTTGAGTTTATTCTCAAATCGAATGAGCCGATTCTCGATACATTTTATCTTACCGTGTCTACCACTTCAGATACGGTGCTCAGCGCCAGTGCTGATAGCAATGGTGTTGTATCTGGTTCAGGCGTTAGTGGGACAATCAACAATGGGGCCGTATCGCTCACTTTTACTCAGCACGTGTATTTAACCACGCTGCGCTATGACATAAGTGAAACCGTCACGCTATCACCGCCCCCAGAACTGTATGGCCTTAATCCATTGCGGATTAAGAACGGCGGGGTGGTGAATGCATTCACCGCATGGAACACGATTTCGGTGCAACATACTGAAATACAAGTAGTGAGCAGCCCAGCGCCAGCCCAAACCTACAACGCTCGCGCCAATGCGCGCTTTGTTGATATTACCGATGCTGAGGGTAAATCACTTTGGACGCTGGCTAATACCCATTACACATGGGTTAAAGCGACAGGTGTTGTCACTATCAATAGCGATTTTACGGGCTTTACCGCGCCATTCATTCTCACCGATACCATTGGCGAAATTGCGCTAGTAACAGACGTACAAGAGCAAGCCTTAATCCTTGCGTCCCCTCTGAGTCAAAGCTATCCCATTGGTGCCAATGTATCGAGTGTGCAAAATTTGGGAGACTTACAGGCCCGTATCGGCACGGTACGGGATATGACGGCATGGGCTAACAATTGGGACCTCGATGGCGCACCCGCCACAGGCAACATGAATACCGTTGATTTCCCCATCGAGGTCCGTAACGACACTGCAGTAAATGAGGACTGGGTGTTGATCTTCACCTCAGCAACCGCATTCCGCTGTGTTGGTCGTCGCCTAGGTCAAATTGCGACTGGCGACACGCTTAATGACTTTGCACCTGTTAACCCGCTAACCCTGCAGCCGTACTTCATTATTCGTTCTGGCGCATTTGGTGGCGGCTGGCAAGCAGGCGAGGCCATTCGTTTTATGAGTTATGCCGCGAGTAAGCCCGTCATGTTATTGCGTACAGTGCAAAGCGGTCACAGTCAAATCACCACCGACCGCGCCGTGCTCGCGTTCCGTGGCAACGAATCTTAATAGGCAGATTTTAGGAGAGAGAAATGGGATTACCAGTCACAGTTTATAGTTGGGAGGATGCAGGTGCGCCACAACTCACTGGTCGTACACCTGCGGAATTTGTCAACGTGCTAAAAAAAGTGTTAGTTGATGGGTATGGTGTAAAAGCTGGTTTAGGTTGGTCTGTCGCATTTGAAGATACAATTTTAAATAAGATTGCGTTTCGTAACAGCACTGTGGATGGCAGTGGTGGTTATGTACAGTTTTGGTGTCCAGAGGGGACTAATGCTACTAATAGCCGATTTTCATATCGTTCTGCACAAGGTATGTCTGGTCTAGATAATTTTATAAAACCATGCCCGCTCGGTAACATTTGGGCAGGCGGTACACCAGTCGGGGTGCAGCGTTGGATGGTTATAGGCACTGTAGCAGGGTTTTATTTATTTACACTCAGTAATGTTTATACAGATTATAACTGTCAAGGCACTCAAACGTGTGTGGCATTTATCGGTGATATTCATAGTAACTACAACAATGATGCTGGTCGTTTGATTGGGTTCACTGGTTCTAGCTCCGACCTTACATTATCTTCGGCACCTACAAATGTATTTGATGGTTTATTACCTAGGTTGTATCAAACTGATGGTAGCAGCGCATATGTACCCGGTGCTACGAATAAAACAGTAACGTCACAATCTGGTGGTAGCGCCACTAAAGATGATGATATTGTTCTTGGTATTAATTTTGCTACAGGCATGATTACCATTACGGCACCAATTCCGAGTAATAGTACAGATTCAATCGGAACACCTGTAAACCGCAGCATTCTGCAACCTTATTTTCGTGGTGTATTACCGGGAGCATTAACCTCTAGTTTCAGAGGTTATAGAAATAAACCCTTCCCGCAATTTCGGTCCATAAATGGCAAGCAACACATGCTAACTGCCGACTCATCGGGTTCGACAATAGGTTGCTGTGGTTGGTTGAATATTGAGGAATGGTACTAATGCCAGCATTCAACTATGTCGGTGCATTCATGACTGCACCAATAAATCGCCCAATTAGCGTATTACAAGTCGACATGGATGTTAATGCTGAACGGCTATTTGTAATTGATCGCATTACTTTTGAGGTTTTATTTGTGACGGTACGACCACAGAGCAATGTGGTGAAAGTACAATTACCGAGTTGGTATGCTGTCGAGAATAGGTTGTTGGTTGGTATCCTCGATGATAACAGCATTTATAATACCAATGTTACCGATGGGGTTACGTGTGAATTTGTGCAATCTGATTTCGATATGGGTCAATAAAATGATTACTGTAGCGACCAGAAACACCATGCTCAATACGATAACCTTAACCCATGTTAGCTTACACACTGATGAACCGGGTGCGGACGGTACTGTGGGTGAAATAGATGTACCTAGGGGTGTTGTAGTATTTAGTGCAGCCAGTGGTGGGCGCATTTATTTGACAGATAATGTCAGTATGTCAATCACTGACCCTGTGACGATTACACATGTGGGCTATTGGAACGGTGCGACCTTCGTATTGTCGCAACCCATTACCGCACAAGATGTTACTACACCTTCTAATTTCGTATTACAGGCCACCACAACTTATATTGAGATTTAACCAATGGCAATCATTCTGCGATTCAGTAAGCCTTGGTTAAATAAAACATCACCGATCACCTTACGGTTTGTTGAAAGCGGTAATGATGTACCAGTGAGAGTGCCAATTACTATCCCCGTTGACATCGTAGTTGATTTCAATGTTAGTGAAATAGTAATCGACCGAACATTTGGTATTGAGATTGGTGTAAGTTGGTTCGCATTAGATGCAGTCGAACAGGCATTAATGTTGGCTGAGTCTGCCTATGATATCGAATCAAAAACCGAGTCACCTTGGTTGAGTTATAACGCAGATGAAACCGACATAAGTTCTGCATGGTCATCTAATATTGCCAACGATTCGACATTATCAATAGCTTGGTTATTTAATCCAGATATCAGAACTGATACTAGCATTAATTGGTCGCTGCCAATCGATCACCAAGTCACATTAAGCGTTAACTGGGTTGTGCCCGATGAGCATCAAATACAATCCTCAATCAACTGGCTGGATATTTCCGCGCACCAGTTGCAGACTGCTGTCGCATGGATAGACGGTCAGGACCAAGAAAGCCCCTTGATTATTCAGTACCGCGGCATTGTGGTCGATGATGAGAAGTCGATTAAATGGGGCTTCCACGAACCGCGCTGGGTATGTTCTACCAAGTACCGCCCACCTGTTGGTAAGCTCACACTTCGATTCAACGAGCCATTATCTACACAACAAAACCCTATTTTTTTACGGTTAACGGCTTCACCGAACTATTGCTACTGGGACGATGGCGGCGGCCTCATTGATGCAAATCCACCGTTACCTACCATTGATTTTAAGATCCCCATAGAACCGCAAATCAGAAGGAGTTACCTCATGCAGCCTCAAATCAGTTGTGTTCGTGTGAGTGACGGCGTTGCTGTGGTGCTCAAATCAGTATCCATTTCTCAGTCCCGTTCGCAATGGGCTAGTAGCGGAAGCTTAGCGTTTTCATCCCGTATTGATGCCGAGCGTGCCGCTAATGAATTACTGAAAATAAGCATTAACGGCTATGACTTTTACCTGCTTTGTGAGTCTCCCAGCGAATCTAAAGCCTTCGGCAAAACCAGTTATAGCGCGACAGGTCGAGGTCGCTTAGCAACACTCGCCAGCCCGAACAGAAAGGCCATCAACTATGTGAACGTGGTAGCCCGCAGCTTTATTGGCTTAATGGCCGATATTGTGGCCAATACTGGGTGGACTGTCGCCAGTAAAATTAGTGATTACCCTGTACCTGCAAACGCCTTTAGTTATGCCGCTAAAACTCCCGCTGAAGCGATTAACATGATGGCCAACAGCATTGGGGCCATGCTCGATGTGAATGATGAAACTCAGACTATAACTGTGATCCCTCAGTGGCCAGTCGTGCCTTGGAATACCGCAAGCGCAATTCCCGATGTGATTTTGCACGATGGAGTGATCCTCGAATTTAACGAGCGTATCGACATTCGTCCCGATGCTAATGCGGTGTTTGTGCGTGGTGAGCAACAAGGCGTGGCGGCGAAAGTGAAACGTTTCGGGACCGCTGGTGACAACTTTGCTGCTGATATAGTGGATAAGTTAATCACTGATAATCAAGCTGCGAGAATGCGCGCAACGGCCGAGTTAGCCAACGCAGGTAATAAGGTGCAAAACAGCATTCGCGCTAAGGTCATGGCGGATTTACCACCCATGCGCCCAGGCATGTTAATTGGGGTTCGCAAAGGTGCCGAGGTGTTTAAGTCAGTGTGTGAAAGCTTCAGCATAAGCGGCAGCGTTAATGAGTCAACGGGGATGGTTACAGTGAATCAGACCGTGACGTTATTGCGTAATGAGGTGGCAGCATGAGCAACATCTATCAACGCTTAGCGAACTTAAACCCTAAGCCCCAGCGCAGTGTTGCCACTGTGATTAACGTGACGAATGGCACCACAACAGTACAGCACGCCGATGGCAGTTATCAGACCGTTTTGGGGGACTCAGTTGTCAGCGGAAAAGTGTATATCGTTGATGGTCAGATCCAAGGCCAAGCCGCCGACCTGACGTATGTAGAATTAGAGATTTGATAAAAGAGAGCGGTCTAGCAATGCTACCAACACTGCTAGACCGTCAACACACAGGATTACACCCTGTGAGCCAACCAAGGCTCCCTCACCGCGTCGACACGGCGAACCGAGCCTAGCATAAAAAATCCTAAAAAAGGAGGCTCACATGCCAAAACCTATTATCCCTTGGATGGGTGGTAAACGTAGATTAGTTAAACAGATTTTACCAATATTCCCTGATCACCATACCTATGTTGAACCCTTCTGCGGCGGCGCTGCAATGTTCTTTAGCAAGGACGAGGCGAGGGTGGAGGTGGTCAACGATATGAATGGCGATCTCGTCAATCTTTATCGAGTGATTAAACACCATTTAGAAGAGTTTATAAGGCACTTTAAATGGGCTTTAATTAGCCGTGAAGAGTTCCTATGGCAGAAGAATACTAACCCTGAAACACTGACTGATATTCAACGAGCGAGTCGCTTCTACTATCTGCAAAAACTGGCCTTCGGCGGTAAAGTTTCCGGTCAGAACTTTGGATGTTCAGCGTCTCGACCCGCTGGCTTGAACTTGTTAAGAATTGAGGAGGATCTCAGCATTGCTCACCTACGCTTGGCGAGAACCTATATCGAGCGATTGGACTGGGCTGAGTGCGTAAGGCGATACGATAAGCCAGAAACTTTGTTTTATTTAGACCCTCCATACTGGAATACCGCAGGTTATGGTGTAGAGTTTGGATTAGAGCAATATGAATTAATGGCTGAACTTGCTAAGTTAATAAAAGGTAAAATGGTTATCAGTGTTAATGACATACCAGAAATGCGCGACGCGTTCGCTGGGTTGCAAATGAAAACTCTAGACATACGATACACAGTTGGAGGCTCACAACGCTCTGGAGAGCAGCAAGAACTGCTTATTTGGAACTGGTAAGCCAATGTATTAACTAGGTGGAAAAGACTCAATAGCTCTCGTTTTAGGGGGCTTTTTGAGAAGTTTATCAAATTGAATGAACCCATATTTATCAAACTAAGTGAAGCACTTAGTAATAAATCAATCACTAATTTTCAATATAGGTGAATTCGTTTATCAAATCTCGTGGCGCGCTACACGATACAAGTAGCAACATTTATCAAATGTAATTAAATTACCAAATGTTGAGTGGCTGTTGTTATGGTGCATGACAGCCTCCAATCCCGCGTGGTTTCTCGGTTATTTCGACTTATCAACAAAATCTGTGGATAACCCTGTGAGTTGTCCAAATAAATGGCCGTCAAAGCCTTGGCGTATGGGCGTCGGACTTAAAATGCACTATTTTGGGTGGGAAAAATAAACTTCAATATTATCAATTGAGTATTAAAAGCAAGTGGTTTTTGTTGAGGGTGAAAACAAGGTTGCAATTTTGTAATCGAACGAAATTGATTTCTTGTGTATTAAATTGGCATTTTTGCTTAGTTTGCGGGTGTTTTGTGAGCAAAAGCCGTTGAAAATGGCTTGGTCTAAAAGTTTCATGTTTCTTCCACTAAATTGTCATCTGGCGGTGTTACTGCGTATTGAATTGACGACAGGAAGGATAACGGTGGAGCTTAGTCGGTGACTTGATTAGAATGGGGCGACTCATTAAAAGGATATGTGCGCGTGTCAGAATCTGTTTTTCAGCTTGAATCGCAATTCGCCCCCGCAGGCGACCAACCTACAGCGATAGCCAAATTAGTCGATGGACTCGAAGCGGGTTTAGCTTGCCAAACCTTACTCGGGGTGACCGGCTCAGGTAAAACCTTCACGATTGCCAATGTGATCCAAAAGTTAGGTCGCCCCACGATTATCATGGCGCCAAATAAAACTTTGGCGGCGCAGCTTTATGGCGAGATGAAAGAGTTCTTTCCCCATAATGCGGTTGAGTATTTTGTCTCATACTACGATTACTATCAGCCAGAAGCCTATGTGCCTGCATCGAATACCTTTATCGAGAAAGATGCGTCGGTTAATGCCCACATAGAGCAAATGCGCCTGTCGGCGACGAAGGCGCTATTAGAGCGTAAAGATGTGGTGCTTATCGCCTCTGTGTCGGCCATTTATGGTTTGGGCGATCCCGACTCCTATTTAAAAATGTTGCTGCACCTACGCCAAGGCGATGTGATGGGGCAGCGTGATATCTTAATTCGTCTCAGTGAATTGCAGTATAAACGCAATGATATCGAGCTACAGCGCGGCACCTATCGCGTGCGTGGTGAAGTGATTGATGTTTTCCCTGCCGATTCTGAGCGTAATGCTATTCGTGTTGAGTTGTTCGACGATGAGATTGAGCGTTTAAGCGAGTTTGATCCGTTAACCGGCCATATCATTAAGCGCATCGCCCGTACAACGGTTTACCCTAAGACTCACTATGTGACGCCGCGGGAAAAAATCATTGCCGCCACTGAGTTCATTAAAGAAGAGCTGCGCGAGCGTAAGCAATTTCTACTCGATAACAACAAGTTAATTGAAGCCCAGCGTATCCATGAGCGAGTGCAATACGATGTGGAAATGATGGTGGAGTTAGGTTATTGCTCTGGCATCGAAAACTACTCGCGCTATTTATCTGGTCGCGCACCGGGGGAAGGGCCGCCAACCTTACTCGACTATTTGCCCGCTGACGGTCTATTAATTATCGACGAATCCCATGTGACTGTGCCGCAAATCGGCGCCATGTACAAAGGTGACCGTTCTCGTAAAACCACACTGGTGGAATACGGTTTCCGCTTACCATCAGCCTTAGATAACCGACCGCTCAAGTTTGAAGAGTTTGAGCAATTGATGCCGCAAACCATTTATGTGTCGGCGACACCGAGTGTCTACGAGCTGGAAAAAAGCGAAGGTGAGATTGCCGAGCAGGTCGTACGGCCAACGGGTTTACTCGATCCTGAATTAGAAGTGCGTCCTGTCGGGACTCAAGTGGACGATTTATTGTCCGAGATCGCCAAGCGCGTCGCTGTTAACGAGCGGGTGTTAGTGACGACGCTGACCAAGCGCATGTCGGAGGATTTGACTGAATACCTCGACGAACATGGCGTAAAAGTGCGTTATTTGCACTCGGACATAGACACAGTCGAACGGGTGGAGATCATCCGCGATCTGCGTTTAGGTAAGTTTGATGTGTTGGTTGGGATCAACTTATTGCGCGAAGGCTTAGACATGCCAGAAGTGTCACTGGTGTGTATTTTAGATGCGGATAAAGAGGGCTTCCTGCGCTCAGAACGCTCGCTCATCCAAACCATTGGCCGCGCCGCGCGTAACGTTAATGGCAAAGTAATCCTCTATGCCGATCGCATTACCAATTCGATGGCGAAGGCCATTGGTGAAACTGACCGCCGACGTGAACGCCAGCGCGCGCACAACTTAAAGCACGGCATCACACCTAAGGGCGTGGTTAAACGGATCACAGATGTGATGGATGTGGATGACGGCCGCGACAGTAAAGCTGTGTATGGCAAAGTGGCTGAACCTAAGTCCCATTACCATAAAGCCGATGCGACTGAGTTGAGCCATCAAATCGATCAGCTTGAGAAGAAGATGCACGAACATGCGCGCAACTTAGAGTTTGAACAAGCAGCGGCGATGCGTGATGAAGTCAAGCATCTGCGTGACCTGCTGATCAAGGCCTAGATTTACCTTAGCGCTAAAGATTAAAAAAGCCGTCCAGCAGTTATGCTGCGACGGCTTGTTTATGTCTGTCAGAGAATTACGCAGAGACTTTTACGGGACTAAACTTCAACGTGATGAATACCGCTAAAGCACAAATCAGCCCGCAGATTAAGCCAACCAAATGCGCCTCGGTTGCCACGCGCGCGCCTATCATGGCGGTGACATCATTGCTGGCGCCATAAAGCTGTTCGTGGCCAACCTTGATGATAACGCCAAGTAACAGCAGATAGCCTGAACGTAGCTTGCGGATAATATCCTGCACCGCGCCGTAGGCGAATAGGCCGTGCAACATGCCGCTTAAGCCGACATAACCGAGCAATTGCGGATAGCCCAAATATAAGCCTATGCCTTCGAGTAAGCATAATACCAGGAATAGTTCGCTTAAGCCTTTGAGATGGTAGTGGAAATGATGCAAAAACAGCACAACCCACAGACCCGCAAGATTCATCAACAGGTGCCACTGATTCGTGTGAAGTAAATTACCGCTGATTAAGCGCCACCATTCACCATCAGCAATAGCACTGCGGCGATAGGCGAGCAGGTTGTCGACAGCAGGACTGGCTAAGCCTGCGACATACAAACCCGCACATATCAGACTCACTATCAGCGCGACCCAATAGGGACTGCGTGTCATGCCTTAGGCTCGCTAGCGTCGAGTGAAGCCATGACTGCGGTTTTATCCTGCATGTACTCATCCAAACCACGTTTACGCAGATGACAGGCAGGGCAATCGCCACAACCATCACCAATCACGCCGTTATAGCAAGTGAGGGTATGGTGGCGAACTAGATCGAGTTGCTGGTATTTATCCGCAAGCGCCCAGGTTTGTGCCTTATTGAGCCACATCAAAGGCGTGATGATCTTCAGTTGTTTATCCATGCCTTGAACTAAGGCTGACTCCATCGCTTTAACAAAATCGTTGCGGCAATCTGGGTAACCCGAAAAGTCGGTTTCACATACGCCTGTGATAATCGCTTCAGCGCCTAATTGATAGGCATAAATGCCCGCAAGCGTTAAAAACAGAATATTACGCCCAGGCACAAAAGTATTCGGCAGGCCATTTTCCATTAACTCATGTGAAACCGGTATCGCATCACGGGTCAGCGCCGATATCGCTAACTCATTGAGTAAGGTGACATCCATGACTTTATGGCTAGTGATCTTCAAGCGTTTGGCTAAGGATTTGGCGACTTCAATTTCTTCGCGGTGACGTTGACCGTAGTCAAAGGTGATCCCGTGTACTTCATCGTACTGGGTTAGGGCTTGGATAAGACAAGTTGTCGAATCTTGTCCGCCACTGAATACCACCACTGCTTTGGACGCTAAGGGTTTTGACACTAAGCTCGTTGACATAAAAGATTTCACTTAACCGTAGAACACTCATAAATAGGCCGTTAGTGTAACTCAGGCCATAGTCCTTGCAAACTCTGGCGATCTAGATCAAATAGGCTTTCTCGGCGCAAAAACTTGCAGCTCAAGCTAAAATCCACTATAAATGCCGCCCCAGAAAAGTGGAACGCCAGCATGAACTACCCAGTCAACGAAGTATTTGAAACCATTCAAGGTGAAGGTGTCTTTACCGGAGTGCCCGCCATATTTGTCCGCCTGCAAGGTTGTCCCGTGGGATGCGCTTGGTGCGATACGAAACAGACATGGGATGTGCTTGAAGTGAATAAAGTGACGCCAGAGCAAGTCATTACCGTAGACGGCACTATTGGGCGCTGGGCAGAACATACGGCGCAAAGTCTTATCGCAGCTTTTCATGCTAAAGGTTTTACTGCGCGCCATATAGTGATCACCGGCGGCGAGCCTTGTATGTACGATTTACGCGAATTAACTGAAACCTTGCACAACCAAGGCTTTGCCACCCAAATCGAAACCAGTGGCACCTTCGACATCAACTGTGCCGATAACACTTGGGTGACGGTATCGCCCAAGGTGAACATGAAAGGTGGCTATAAGGTATTAGCGCAGGCGCTGAACCGTGCCAATGAGATCAAGCATCCTATCGCCACTGAAAATCACATTGCTGAATTGGATGAATTGCTACAAGACATCGATATTTCAGCGAAAACGATTTGCCTGCAGCCGATTAGCCAAAAGCTCAGAGCGACTGAACTGGCTATGAAGGTGTGTATTGCCCGTAATTGGCGTTTATCAATCCAAACCCATAAGTATTTGAATATTGATTAATGCCCTTCAGTTAATCTATAAACGATAAAAAAACGCCTCACAATTGTGGGGCGTTTTTTATGGCTGACGTTTAGCGGTGGACTTTAAAGCCATCGACTCAAGGAATTTAATCTCGTCGGTTAATCAAGCTCGCTTAGCTGACCAAAATGATTAAATGCCGCAAGTTGGCGCTGATAGGGGGCAATATCACCGACGTTAGCTGCAATCCAATCAGCATCGTAATAGGTATCGAGGTAACGTTCACCCGAGTCGCAAATTAGGGTCACGATTGAGCCTTGTTCTCCACGCGCTTGCATTTGTACGGCAAGTTGCAATGCGCCGTAAAGGTTAGTGCCCGTCGATGCGCCGGTTTTACGGCCAATCAGTTGTTCTAACCAATGAATTGTCGCCACTGATGCTGCGTCGGGGATTTGCAGCATAGTATCCACAACGCCAGGAATAAAGGATGGCTCAACTCTTGGTCGACCTATGCCTTCAATTTTACTGCCATTGCAACAGGTTAAGCTGGCATCGCCACTCTGATAGAAATCAAAAAACACCGAGTTTTGTGGATCAACTACGCAAAGCTGGGTCGCCAACCTTTGATAGCGGATGTAGCGGCCTATGGTCGCCGATGTGCCGCCTGTACCCGGACTCATCACTATCCAACGCGGGATTGTGTGTGGCTCGCGTTCCATCTGATTGAAAATAGAATTGGCAATATTGTTATTGCCGCGCCAGTCTGTTGCGCGCTCGGCGTAGGTGAATTGATCCATGTAATGGCCGCCCAGCTCTGCGGCTAGGCGCGCCGATTCGGCGTAAATCTCACTGGAATGGTCGACAAAATGACATTGGCCGCCATAGAAAGTGATCTGTTCAATCTTCTTTTTAGCCGTGCTTTTAGGCATCACGGCAATAAAAGGTAAACCGAGTAAGCGGGCAAAATAGGCTTCAGAAATCGCTGTGCTGCCAGATGAGGATTCGATAATCGGCGTGCCTTGTTTAATCCAGCCGTTACACAGGGCATAGAGGAAGAGTGAGCGGGCGAGGCGATGCTTTAAGCTGCCTGTCGGGTGGGTACTTTCATCTTTAAGATAAATATCTATGCCATCGAGCATAGGTAATTCAAGTTTAATCAGATGGGTATCGGCGCTGCGCTGAAAATCCGCTTCAATCTTGCCTATCGCATGGGCTTCCCACGTTGGGCAGAGTCTGTGAGCGCTGTGTGAGTCCACTGGCGGTTGAATTGTGTTAGATATCATCATAGTCACTTCGAAAGGGATCATTTTCAGAGCATATCACAGGGACGGGCAAAGCGGTTTTATTGGATCTGCTTGGCGTTACTCGCTTGGGAGCATTAGCTTGAAGTCGCGCGAGGCGTGATTGATGTTAACGACAAATATCGCGAACTAAAAAGATGGCTTCAAACAGAAGTGCAGTTTAATACAAAGAATGTAATCAGAACAAAAGGAATAGATGAAGCTATGGCAGATAAAACTGGAATAGCCAAAACGGAAATTGAAGAATAGGGGTATAGATAATGAAAGAAATGGTGGAGGGAGAAGGATTCGAACCTTCGAAGGCTGAGCCGTCAGATTTACAGTCTGATCCCTTTGGCCACTCGGGAACCCCTCCACAAACTTTCTGTACTTTTAAAGCTGAACCAAACATTGGCCATGTTTGATACTTGAAAATGATTATCTGCGTTAGAGATAAAGATGGTGGAGGGAGAAGGATTCGAACCTTCGAAGGCTGAGCCGTCAGATTTACAGTCTGATCCCTTTGGCCACTCGGGAACCCCTCCACTAATACCTTTAACGCTTTTGTAAAACTCTACATCATTTTCGAACAACACTCACAAACTTACAGTGCAAATGGTGGAGGGAGAAGGATTCGAACCTTCGAAGGCTGAGCCGTCAGATTTACAGTCTGATCCCTTTGGCCACTCGGGAACCCCTCCTCAATTGCGGCCGCCATAGTAGTCAGAAACCTTTTGCATGTAAATACCCAATTTAAAAATTTTCCTAAAGTTATGCATCAAATGGTCGATTAACTAACAACGAATTGTTTTGACGATGTTTTTTTATGCAAATTGATGTTCCTTTAGTCAACGAAGCCCAAATTGGCACCCGCTTAAACGCGGCGATAGAAAACGACAGACGGGGCGAATTCGCCCTGTTGCTGTCGTTACTGTCGGTTGACGCACGGGACATGGCGCAATTTCAATGGCAAAACGAGCTTGATATGGCGCAAAAATTACAGCGTCAGTTCGAGTTGCCACCGCAGCAAAGCTTAATGGCAGATTTATCTTCTGCCGAACCTGTAGTCGATAACAGCAGTATTTTTATGGCTCAAGGTCCGCGGGCATTTCAATTACAGCAGGCACTGCGACCGGAAGCCTTAGTGATCCGAGGCGGTGAGAGCGTTGCAATGGCCGAGGCCCTGAGTAACTGTGATCATGTCACCCAGCTCAGGCAGAGGGGCCAACTCAGCGCGCCTAAGGTTGAAATCATGCATTTTGCCGATCAATTGGCAATCCAACGTAATCTCGTGCCTCTGCTCGCTTCAGCCTAGGGCAGTCTTCCCGTAAGTGGTCTTCAATGCCAATCGAGTCAATCTGCGCTATTTCAGTAAATAAGCGTGAGCTAAAGCCAGTTATCTTGAGGCTTAATTACCTATAATTCTGATTAACCTATCGAGTTAGCCACTTACCGCGCAAATAAATTAGCGAGCATAGTTTAGTGATGCCGTTAATCAGTCGCTTTATAAATAAGGAATACAGATGAAAGGCATAATAGAAGCACAGAATCCGGCCGTAAATGACACTTGCACCGATTGTGGCAGTTTTGTCGATATCGGCGCCGTCATTGATGAACACGATACCTTATTGACGTTAAATTTTGTTGGCGATAGCGCGCAAACAGATGCAGAAAGTATGGCGAGCCGTGCCCAAGCTCGATTTGCTGAAGTACAAACTGAGTTTGTGACCACGGCGGCGGGTATCGATTTACTGCTGACCTTTGGTGTGAGCGCCGAGAAAATGATTTTCCAATTGGAAAACGGTTTATAAGTTTTTGTGCAGCACTTTTAGCGGATAGAATTCGAACTTAATCGTTTTAACTGTCTAAAAATGCTGCAGTTGTTAACTGAATTGTAATAAATTGTGCCACATGTTGCTGCACTTACAATAGATAGTGTAATCTGCCTCCAAATAAGAATAATTCAATCAGCTTAATTGCACATTTCAAGCTACGTTTGCGCGTAGTAAAGACCTTTAGCCCAACACGAAGTTTTGTAGGGAATCAGCGTGAAGCGACGTCAGCATCAGCATTTATTGGAGTCTTTGGTTCAGTCGACTGCAAAACAGCAGGGCGATTTCATCAAGACAGCAGAGTTAGCCACAGAGTTGTTGTGCCAGAATTTAACGGTTTCTTTGGTGTCAGTGTGGACGTTTTCAGCTGATCAACAAACCCAAACACTCGTTGCACAATTTGGTTCTATGATGTTGCAAGACATTCATAGGCCTAAACTATTACAAGCTTGTCCCCGTTATGTGCACGAGCTTAAAACCCTGCGCCATATCGATGCTGGCAATACGCTGACCGATCCCCGTTTAAGTGAATTGGCAGAGTGCTATTTTATCCCGCGGCACATCAATTCGAGTCTCGACATCGCCATTCGCATCAATGGTCGTCTGGAAGGTGTGCTCTGCATCGAGCGGGCGCAATTCACCCCTCACTGGCACGACAGCGAAATCCACCTCGCGTGCCAGATGGCCGACCAATTAGCTCTGACCTTAGCGACAAAACACAGCTACGACAAAGAAGAAAGCCTGAGCTTATTTCGCTGCGCAACAGAGCAATCACGGCAGATCAGTATGCTCATTAATCTGCATACTGAAAAAGTCGAGTATGTTAATCAGGCGCACAGTGAAATCACTGGCATGCCCCGTGAGCAGATAATCGGCGCAAATATCCGTGAATTGGCTTTTTTTAAGCAGCATGCCCAATTAGCCGAGCAAACCCTAGCGCAGATTTTTAGGGGCGAGATTGCCAAAGGCGAAGCGCAGTTTAGCCGTGCCGATGGCAGCCGCTATTGGCTGACATATTTGCTGAGTCAATTTATTACCGACCGTGGCAATCATTATGCCTTGGTCTCGTGTGAGGAAAATACCGATGAGCATAACTACAAATCAGAGCTTGAACGCCTCGCTTGGCGCTGCGGATTAACGGGGCTACATAACCGCACCCACTTTAATCGAGTGCTTGAACGTACCAATAAGGGACTGTTGTTATTAGTCGATCTGGTTGGATTTAAGCGGTTTAACGATACCTATGGCCATGAGAATGGCGATAGCTTATTGATTGAAATTGCCCGCCGTTTGAAACATTTCTCCGAGATCAATAAAGCCACCGAAATTGCCCGTGTCGGCAGCGATGAATTTGCCGTGCTGCTGACTGATGATAACGCAGTATACGATCTCGATTATTTTAGTACGCGTCTGTATCAGCATCTGGCTATGCCTATCTTAATCGGTCGCGAACAAGTCGAGCCCAAGCCTGCCTTAGCTGTGGTTGATATCGCCTCGGTGGCGAGTTTGTTTGCGCCGTTAACCTGTGCCGATATTGCCGTTCAGTATGCTAAAAAGAAAAAGGGCACAGCAATCCAAGTGTTTAACAGCACTTTATTGAGCGCATTTAAAGAAGATGCACAGATAGAGCGCGATTTACACAGTGCCATCCGTGGTCGTCAGTTTGAGCTTTATTATCAGCCACTGAGGGATTTGGAGCAGAATACCTATATTGGCGCTGAAGCTTTAATCCGTTGGCATCACCCTAAAAGAGGCGTGTTATTTCCCGCATCTTTTATCGATATTGCCGAGCAATCGGGGATGATTAATTCCATCGGCAGCTGGGTGTTAGAGGCCGCATGTCGCCAGTTGAACCTGTGGCAACACCATAACGCGGACATGACAATGCACGTGAATGTGTCGGCCCGTCAGTTTTTCAGTGGCAATTTATTCGAGCAGGTGTGGCAGCTATTAACTCGTTATCGATTGAAACCTAAGACGTTAATTTTAGAGATCACTGAAACTGAGTTGATGGGCGACATTCGCCATGCGACCTTGTTATGCCAAGAATTGGCTGAATTAGGCGTGGGGCTCGCGATTGACGATTTTGGTACGGGTTACAGCTCTATGCGGTATTTGAAGCAGTTCCCGATCAGTAAACTCAAAATAGATCGGTCGTTTATTTCAGATCTCACCGTGAGTCGCGAAAGCCGCGAAATTGTCTCAGCCATTATCGCCATGGCGAGTGCTTTGAATATCTCCTTGACGGCAGAAGGGGTTGAAACCCTTGAGCAAGAAGCCTTTTTAGCGAAAAGCTTTTGCCATCAGGCGCAGGGTTATCTCTACAGTCCTGCATTGCGGGAGCCTGAGTTTGCACAATTTATCTTGTCGGCCAAAAGCCCTTCGGTCTTGACCCACTAGACTGGTGTACTTGTTAAATCAGAGGGATTTTAAGCAGCATTGTTTGAATTTTTTACCGCTATGGCAAACGCAAGCATCATTTCTGCCGGGTAACTTCGCCGTCATTTGCTGGCCTTGGCTGTAATACCAGCGGCCCGTTTGATAGATAAATTCTGAACGCTCATAGATAGCATTAATTTCACCTTCGAGTTTGTACCAAGCCTTAAATGTCACATTGCCATGTCTTGGCTCCGCGATTGCTTGATTCGCAGCTTGAGAGTTGTGGGCGGGTGTTTCACTGCTGCTGAGTACTTCTAGTCCTAGCCAATGTGGGTGAGGGCCAGTATTAAGACTCGCTAGGGTGAGGCCGTTTAGGTACTCGGGATGATGTGTTTTCAAAATGTAATCAAAATTTTTCAACACAAATGCGCAGTAACGTGAGCGCATGAGTTGCTCGGGCGTGTGCGCAACGACTTGCCCAGAATCGACATGAATATGCAGTGGATTGCAGCAATCTTGATAGCGTTTGCTACTGCCACAGGGGCAGCTTTGTTCAGTTGTAATCATGTTTTCTTTGCTACATAAATTAAATGACAATTTATTTCAATAAATTAGGCTTTTATTTTAACGCATTATACTTTTATTTTAATGCATTAAGCATGTATCTGAATGCGTTAAATATCGTCAGCACAAAACTTAGGGCAGCTTCTTACCCGCAGGTAAAGGCGGGAACTGGCGACCATAATACAAGTTAGGCACAGGTTTCGCATTCAGGTAATAGCTAGGTTCTGCACGATTATTCGTGTCTAAGCTCACTTTCCATTGGGTCGCTGAGACTTTTTCTGTACCAATGGCAAATTTGCCTGCAAATTCACTCACAGGTTCGCCCGTTTCTTTTGCTGGGTAAAATCGAACCAAATAATAGCCAGTATCTATGGCACCATCGCCGATAATTTTACGCTTGGTGATGCGAAAATCGACGTCGATAGTGGCTTTCTTCGCGCGGATTTTATCGAAAAACTTTTGGTAAATCGCGACGATATTATCTCGGCCATAGTAAATTTCTTTACTTTGACTCTCAGACAAGTAGCTAGCGTCATCGGCATAAATCTCACGGGTCACTTCAGGTGACAATTGATTAAAAGCGCTAATAAACAAAGGATAATTAGCGTTGATCAATTGATCATCGGTGGATTTTGTATGCGTTTTAGCTGGATTGGCTAAGCTTGGCAGCGACAATAGGCACATCAGGACTAGCGGCAAAAATTTCATTACTTTATTCTAATCTGGCAATCATGGCGTCACTATAATGGAGCCGCCCGCTGAACTAAAGCCTTGAATGATTACAAAGTGTGTTTCTGTACAAGAGTGTGAAGTAAAGGAGCTTGCCATGCTGGATGATGAATCAGCACTGTTTTTTGAGGAAATGGCTGGAGTTGTGCCACTGAAAGGCGAGGTGCCTGTGGTGAGTTTTGCGCCCAAAGCGTTAACGGCGGAACAAATCCACAGACGTGATGCCTTACAAAGGGAAGCTTATTTAGCGTGTATGCCGCTGGATTTAAAAGCGTTTGTGCAGCAAGCGCCGGATGACATTGTCAGCTTTAAGCGTGAGGGGGTACAAGGCGGCGTTTTTAAACGACTCCGAATGGGGCAATACAGCATCAAGATGGAGCTTGATGTGCATGCTTATCGGCTTAATCAAGCTCGCGAGGTCATACTCAACTATTTACTGGCAGCGCAGGCGCACGGTGAGCGGTGTGTGATGTTGATCCACGGTAAAGGTTATCAGAGTCAACCCTTTGCTGGATTACTCAAATCCGCTGTGTGTTGTTGGTTATCACAACTGGATATGGTGCTGGCCTATCATTCGGCGAAAACTGAGCAGGGCGGCACTGGAGCGCTGTATGTGATGTTAACTAAGTCTGAACAGCTAAAGCTTGAAAACCGTGAAGCCAATCGTAAAGGTATGGGATGGCGTTAGATTAAACAGATAAGTATTGAATAAAAATGCCCAATTTTATTGGGCATTTTGTTTTATGTTATTGGGTGATAATTTAATGACCCCTTACCAACCACACTGGCGGTTTGCTGTGGTATTTTGCTCATCTAACCATGTTTTAAGCGGTGCGAAGTAATCGAGCACAGCTTTGGCATCCATGGTTTCTTTGCCGGTGACTTCTTTCAATGCTTCAGGCCATGGCTTACTTAAGCCTAACTCGAGCATCTTATTGAGTTTCTCTCCCGCAGCTTGATTGCCATAAATACTGCATCTATGAACCGGACCTTTATCGCCCGCAGTTTCACATAGCGCTTGATGGAACTGGAATTGCAGAATATGCGCGAGGAAGTAGCGGGTGTAAGGCACATTACCTGGCACATGGTATTTAGCGCCTGGATCAAAGTCAGCTTCGCTGCGCTTCGTCGGTGCTTTTACGCCTTGGTATTTTTCCCTGAGATCCCACCATGCTTGGTTATATTGGGCAGGCGTGATTTCACCACTAAACACTTTCCAGCGCCACTGATCTATCATCAGACCAAAGGGCAAGAAGGCAATTTTATCTAAAGCTTGCTTCAGTAAGAGGCCAATGTCCTTAGAGGCATCAGGCACTTCATCTAATAAGCCAATCTGCTTTAAGTAGCTTGGGGTGATCGACAGCGCAATCGTGTCACCAATCGCTTCATGGAAACCATCGTTGGCGCTGTTTTTAAACAGGAATGGTTGCTGCTTATAAGCGCGTTGATAGAAGTTATGTCCAAGTTCGTGATGGATCACGCTAAAATCTTCGGCGGTCTTTTGGATACACATTTTTATGCGAATATCGTCGAGATTATCGAGATCCCATGCCGAAGCGTGGCAAACCACATCACGATCCTTTGGCTGAACAAATAGAGAACGTGCCCAAAAACTTTCTGGCAATGGCGCAAATCCTAGAGACGTGAAGAAGCCTTCGGCTTGTTTCACCATTTTATGCTCGTCATAGCCATTTTTTGCCAGTAGTTCAGTGACATCGTAACCCGGGTCCGCATTGTCTGGGGCGACTAAATCATACACATTTCCCCATTGCTGGGCCCACATATTGCCGAGTAAATGTGCAGGGATAGGTCCTGTAGTCGGTGCGATGTTATCGCCGTATTCTTTATTGAGTTCACCGCGCACGTAACAGTGCAATGATTCATAAAGGGGTTTCACTTGGCCCCAAAGACGATCGAGTTCCTGTGAAAAATCATCGGGTTTCATATCATATTGACTACGCCATAGCTCAGACAGGTTTGCATAACCAAGATCCTTCGCGCCTTCATTGGCCAGTTCCACTTCACGTTGAAACAAGGGACGCATGGGTTTAGCAATTTCACGCCAGCCTTTCCACGCTTCTAGTAAGGTTGCGGGATCCCGTGATTCGGCCATCAAGCTCGATAGCTCAGGCTGGGTCATACACTTACCGTCGGCAAAACAGTACTTTCCTTTGCCGTATAAGCCATTTAACTCTGAGCTAATTTGCGCAAGCTCGGCATTTTTCGCAGGATCGAGCGGGGCGGGCAATACTAACGCACTGCGTAGAATATTAAGCTTACGGGCATTAACGGGATCGAGTTGCACATTGGCGTACTTAGCCGCCTCTGTTGCAAATTTTACCGACGCTGCGCTGACCTTTTCACCGACTGCGGCAGACAGAGCCGCGGTATCATCGGTAATAAAGTTGCTGTAAATCCATTCGGCGCGATTAGACTCAATCGACAATTCAGCCATTTTAGCTTCAGCATCGTTAATAAAAGCAATGGCTTGTGTTTTATCTGGGGCGGTATTGATGACAGCCGCTTCAGTGCTAGCAGGCTTGTCGGTTTTACTTTGTGCATCATTACAGGCCGTTAATCCCAGCGCTAAGGCGACTGTAAGGGCGATTTTACTGCGACGATTTAATGAAATAACCATGTCTACTTGTCCTTGTTGTTTTTGTGTTACACAGTTTACCTAAAGCTAAGGCTTATTGCACAAGGGTTAATGGGCTTGTTAGTCACACTTAATTCGTAGATGTTCGACATGCAGTGGGTATGCAGGCTAGAAAGCGGCGAGTTTGTCCAATTTTAGTTTGACATCCGTGGTGCCAATGTTTAATTTAAACGAGTGTTTTAAATTAATTCAAGGTCACGGAATGGCAAGTCGATCCGATACAAAAACTAGAATACTTGATGCCGCAGAAAAACTGTTCGCCGAACGGGGCTTTTCTGAGACCTCGTTGCGACTCATCACCAGTAAGGCTGAGGTGAATTTAGCATCGGTCAATTATCACTTTGGTTCTAAAAAAGAGCTGATCCGTGCAGTATTAGCGCGTTATTTAGACGTGTTTATGCCTGCGGCTTCAAACCAAATTAATCGCTTAAATGCCGCGCCAGCACAAGCAACACTCGAAGAAATTTTGTCTTCACTGGTCGATCCTTTATTGGATTTAAACGCGCTACGTACCGAAGGCACCACGATCTTCCTGCAGCTTTTAGGCCGTGGCTATATCGAAAGCCAAGGACATTTACGTTGGTTTATCACTACCCATTACGGCCAGCATCTCGATGCTTTTGTTAAAGCCGTGTCGGCCAGTGCGCCACATATTCCACCCGCTGAAATGTTTTGGCGTTTACACTTTACCTTAGGCACTATCGTATTCACTATGGCGTCCGCCGATGCCCTAAACGATATCGCTGCTGCTGAGTTTGGTGAGCATAACGACATCGAAGCCGTGATCCGTAAAGTGATCCCATACATGGCGGCTGGCGTATCAGTCCCCGTTTCTTCTTAATTAAAAGGTCTTGATAATGTTGACGATTATAATTCTTGCCCTGATAGCCATTGTCGTGTTGTTTGCGGTGAAAAATATCCGGATGCAGTTTATTACCCGCCCAGTTTTTAGTTTTTTCAAGAAGGTCTTGCCGCCACTTTCAGATACCGAGCGCGAAGCGATGGAAGCCGGTGATGTCTGGTGGGAAGGGGAGTTATTCCGCGGAAATCCTAACTGGAATACCTTGCACAGCTACGGTAAACCGACGCTGACCGCTGAAGAAAAAGACTTTATCGATAATCAAGTGATGACAGCACTGACGATGATCGATGATTTCGACATAGTGCATAACCGCAAAGATTTACCGCCAGAGTTGTGGGAATACTTCAAGAAAGAAGGTTTCTTCGCCCTGATCATTCCGAAGAAATTCGGTGGTAAAGCTTTCTCTGCCTATGCTAACTCTACGATTGTCAGCAAATTAGCCAGCCGTAGCGTAAGCGCCGCCGTGACCGTAATGGTGCCGAACTCTTTAGGCCCTGGTGAGTTGTTGACCCATTATGGTACGAGTGAGCAGAAAGAACGTTGGTTACCTGCTTTAGCTAAAGGCGATGAAATTCCTTGTTTTGCGTTAACCGGTCCAGAAGCAGGCAGTGATGCTGGCGCTATCCCGGATTTGGGCATTGTGTGCCGTGATACCTTTAATGGCGAAGAAATGCTCGGGCTAAAACTCACTTGGGATAAGCGTTATATCACGCTGGCGCCTGTAGCAACGGTTCTGGGTTTAGCGTTCCAAATGCGCGATCCTGAAGGCCTGCTTGGTGATAAGAAAAACTTAGGCATTACCTGTGCGTTGATCCCAACGGATCATCCTGGAGTGGTTATTGGTCGTCGTCATAATCCGCTAGGTATGGCGTTTATGAGCGGTACCACCCAAGGTAAAGAAGTGTTTATCCCGCTGGATTGGATTATCGGTGGCCCTGAATTTGCCGGTAAAGGCTGGCGTATGCTGGTTGAGTGTTTGTCGGCGGGCCGCGGTATTTCATTGCCTGCATTGGCAACGGCTTCTGGTCACATGGCGACGAAGACGACAACGGCATACAGCTATGTGCGTCATCAGTTTGGTATGGCGATTGGCCAGTTCGAAGGGGTGCAAGAAGCGCTGGCACGTATTATTGCCAACACTTATCAGTTAGAAGCCGCACGTCGTTTAACGACTACGGGTATCGATCTTAAGGTTAAACCTTCGGTTGTGACTGCGATTGCTAAGTACCACATGACTGAATTAGGCCGTTCTGTGATGAACGATGCCATGGATATTCAATCGGGTAAGGGCATTCAATTAGGACCTAAAAACTATTTAGGACACCCTTATATGTCGAATCCAATTTCGATCACTGTGGAAGGCGCGAACATTCTAACCCGCTCCTTGATGATTTTTGGTCAAGGTGCGACTCGCTGCCATCCTTACGTGCTTGCCGAAATGGAAGCCGCAGCGATGGAGAACCAACATGAAGCCTTAGAGCGTTTTGATGCGCTATTAATGGGCCACATGGGTTATGCCACGCGTAATGCTTTCAGTGCGTTGTTTAGTGCCTTAAGTGGTAGCCGTTTTGGCAGTGCGCCAGTGAGCGGTGAAACTAAGCAGTACTATAAAGATATGTCGCGTATTTCATCTGCATTAGCCTTAATGACGGATTTATCAATGCTGATCATGGGTGGCGATTTAAAACGCAAAGAAATGCTGTCGGCACGTATGGGTGATGTGCTCAGCCAGTTGTATTTAGGCTCAGCAACCTTGAAGCTATTTGAAGACAATGGCCGTCAACAGGACGATTTACCCGCGGTACGTTACGTAATGGCCAATCGTTTGCACTTAGCGGCGAAAGCACTGGAAGACACGATCCGTAACTTCCCGAGCCGTCCTGTGGCATGGTTACTGCGCGGCTTAATTTTCCCGCTGGGTAATCACTTCAATGCGCCGAGCGATAAAATGGCGACCGATTTAGTCGGCGGCATGTTGAAGCCTGGCCCTGCTCGTGACCGTATTACCTTCTTATGTCCTGAATTTGAAGGAGATAAAGGCGGTATTGCAGAAGTTGAGCAAGCGTTTGTTGCGCAATATGCCTGTAAAGATATTTATAAAAAACTGAAGAAAGCGCAGCGTGCCGGTGAACTGCCAGCCAAAGTGCCTAATCTAGTTTTGTTTGCAAAAGCACTTGAGACTGGCGTTATCACTGCCGATGAAGAGCAGAAATTGCAGCATGCTGATAAGTTACGCTTAGCGGCAATTAATGTGAATGATTTCGAAGCGTTATAGTGATTAATAGTGTTTGATGTGAGCGTTTAATGTTAGTGCGGTCTGGTCTAAGCGGTATTAGGTTCAATGATTACTCCGCTTGGGCGATAGGGCCGCTGAGATTTTCCTCAGCAATGAGAGAATGATACATCTGCATTAACAGAAATCAGCACTTACAGATAACAGCATTTACAGAGAACTGCAGATATAAAAAACCACCTTCATAAGGTGGTTTTTTATTGGCTTTTTTCTAACGCGCTTTAGTCGTTAGAAGAAGCTAAAGCAATTTAAGCTACGATCAACACTTTACAGGTGTTAGTGCCGCCAATCGTTTCCATTGCATCGCCTTTGGTCATCAGCACCATATCACCGCTATTCAAATAACCTGCAGCTGTTAATGCTTCTAACGCTTTTTGCGCTAGCTCATCGGCTGGGTGGATAGTTGAATCGAAGTAGATTGGTAATACGCCGCGGTACAAGGCCATTTTAGCCAGTGTTGTTGCGTGACGTGATAAACCTAAGATCGGCAGTGCAGAACTGATGCGTGACATCAACTGTGGGGTCGCACCCGATTCAGTCAAAGCAATAATCGCCTTAACGCCTTCAAGGTGGTTAGCCGCATACATAGTCGATAGTGCAATCGTTTCTTCAACTGAAGTGAAACGCACATCTAATCTATGCTTAGACACAATAACACTTGGGTGAGATTCTGCGCCAACACAGACGTTTGCCATTGCCTTAACGGTTTCTTCTGGGAAGTCACCGGCAGCGGTTTCAGCTGATAACATCACAGCATCGGTACCATCAAGCACTGCGTTCGCCACGTCCATTACTTCGGCGCGGGTTGGCATTGGACTTGAAATCATCGATTCCATCATCTGAGTGGCGGTGATGACGACTTTATTCAGTTGGCGTGAACGGGCGATTAACTTCTTCTGCACAGCAACGAGCGCAGCATCACCAATTTCAACACCTAAGTCACCACGGGCAACCATGACAACGTCAGACGCTAAGATCACATCATCCATAGCTGCATCAGTCGCGACGGCTTCAGCGCGTTCAACTTTAGCCACGATCAAGGCATTACAACCAGCTTGACGGGCAAGATCACGGGCGTAATCTAAATCAGCACCACTGCGTGGGAACGAAACGGCCAAATAATCCACTTGGATCAATGCCGCAGTCAGAATGTCAGCCTTGTCTTTTTCGGTCAGCGCTGCAGCAGAAAGTCCGCCGCCTTGCTTGTTAATACCTTTGTTGTTAGATAAAGGGCCAGCCACAGTCACTGTGGTGTGCACTTTACGGCCTTCAACACGCTCAACGCGTAATTGAACACGGCCATCATCTAACATCAAGATATCGCCAACAGTCACATCGTCAGGCAATTGCTTGTAGTCGATACCCACTTGGGTCTCGTCGCCTTCACCTTTTGCTAACTCGGCATCAAGCACGTAGGCTTGACCTAACACCAGTTGCACTTTCTTATTGTCTTTGAAAGTAGAAACGCGGATTTTAGGGCCTTGTAAGTCACCCAAAATAGCCACATGAACGCCCAACTCTTTAGCGATTTCGCGCGCTTGAGTGGCTCGTTTTAAGTGATCTTCAGGGGAACCGTGGGAGAAATTAAGGCGTACAACGTTTGCACCTGCCGCGATGATGCGGCGTAGATTATCATCACGATCGGTAGCGGGACCTAGAGTGGTGACGATTTTGGTTCTGCGGAACATAAGGATACTCCGTTAAAGTTAAAAAAATCTTGGGCCTATATTACCATGCAATTCCAGATTATGTAGTAAAGTTACAATCAAATTGATCTAAAGTTATGTATGAAAATTGTGAGGTATCGCTGATATTTGCACGATAAATGGCTAGGTTAAGGATCAACACTAGCCATTTTTAGAAAAGGAAGTGAGTTACAGTATCGGATCTTTATTGATGCGAGACTCTTTTAATACTTCTTTCACTCGTTTCAAATTATCGCGGAAACGTGGACCTCTGCGTAAGGTAAAGCCGGTTGCCAATACATCTATAGTGACTAATTGGGCTAAACGCGAGGCCATAGGTAAATACATGTCGGTATCTTCTGGCACTTCCATTGTCACGGGCAGCGTACATTCCATCGACAAAGGCGAGTTGCGGGCGGTAATACCAATCACAGCTGCACCGTTTTCTCTCGCTAAACGTGCTATCTCAATCAATGACTTAGTGCGGCCTGTGTGGGAAATTAATACAACAACATCACCTTCATTGCTGTTGATACAGCTCATGCGTTGCATTAGAACATCGTCAAAACAGATGACAGGCACATTAAAACGGAAGAATTTATTTTGGGCGTCATGGGCAACAGAAGCGGATGCGCCTAGGCCGAAAAAGGAAATAGTCTTAGCTTGAGTAAGTATATCAACCGCTTTGTTTATGGCTGAAATATCTAAACTTTGACGTGCGGTATCAAGCGAAGCCATTGAAGATTCGAAGATTTTTGTTGTATACGACTCAGTCGAATCATCTTCTTCAACGTGGCGGCTCACATAAGGAGTACCGTTCGCAAGACTTTGCGCTAGATGTAACTTAAAATCAGGGAAGCCTTTAGTATCTAAGCGGCGGCAGAAACGATTCACAGTAGGTTCACTGACATCTGCCATCTTAGCCAGTGTGGCGATGCTAGAATGTATAGCTGTCTGTGGTGATGCTAAGATCACCTCTGCAACTTTGCGTTCTGATTTACTAAAATGGGTGAGGCTTTTTTGAACCTTTTCTAGGGTATTCATACGCGTATGTCCGCTAAATTGAGAATGTAATTTTATTTATTTTTGTTTTGTGGGGACAGATCAAGGCTGGCGGCCCACAAAGAGACTCTATGTAGTAACTTTTCAGTACAATTTTGAAATAAGACTTTACTACCTTCAGTAATTTAAGCACAAAAAGCATATCAGATTAATGCTGTAAGTGCCTAGTTAGCTAGAATGTTAATATTTATAAAAATAGATGCATTTAACAAATTCTGTTGTTATATTACAACAAAAGTGTGGATTTCTTCATTGACATGAAGGGACACGACATACAAAGGAGATCGTAACGCAATGGGCAAAACAACATCAGGCGCCAAAGCTTGTGACTTCGTACTCTTTGGTACTAAAGGCGATTTGGCACGACGCAAGTTGTTACCTTCTTTATACCAGCTAGATAAAGCTGAACTTCTCGATAAAGATACGAAAGTGATCGGTGTCGCGAAAGACGAGTTTACTCAAGATGAGTTTATCGAATTAGTCACGCTTGCATTAAACACCTTCGTGAAAGAGCCTTTGTGCGAAGAGACTCTCCAACGTTTCCTGTCCCGCTGCCACTATATAGGCACTAACTTTACCGATTCAGCGGGCTACAGTGCCTTCCATGAACTGCTCAAACCAGAAGAGCGCGTCATGGTCAGTTACTTTGCTACGCCACCTGCCATATTCGGCGACATTTGCCGTTGTTTGCATGAACAAGATCTTATCCATCCTGATTCACGCGTGGTGCTCGAAAAGCCAATCGGCTCAGATTTAGACTCTTCTCGCGTTATCAATGATCAAGTTTCCGCTTACTTCAAAGAACGTCAGGTTTACCGTATCGACCATTACTTAGGTAAAGAAACCGTTCAGAACTTGATTGCGCTGCGTTTTGCTAACTCTTTATTTGCCTCTAAGTGGGACAACCGTACGATTGATCACGTCCAAATCACTGTAGCAGAAGAAGTGGGTATCGAAGGCCGTTGGGGTTACTTCGACAAAGCGGGTCAGATGCGCGACATGATCCAAAACCATTTGCTACAAGTGTTAACGCTCGTTGCTATGGATCCACCGGTCAACTTAGACGCTGACAGCATCCGTGATGAAAAAGTCAAAGTGCTTAAATCACTGCGTCCGATTAATTCTGACAATGTGTATGAAAATACCGTACGCGGTCAGTACAGCGCAGGCTTCTTAAAGGGCAGCCCAGTACCGGGTTATTTAGAAGAGGAAGGCGCTAACCTTCAGTCACACACAGAAACCTTCGTGGCTATTCGTGTGGATATCGACAACTGGCGTTGGGCGGGCGTGCCTTTCTATTTGCGTAGCGGTAAACGTATGCCGTTTAAGAGCTCTGAAATTGTGGTGTATTTCAAAAACCCACCGCATAACTTGTATCGCTCAAGCTACCGTAATCTGCCACCCAACAAGCTGACTATTCGTCTGCAACCCCATGAAGGGGTTGAAATCCAGATGATGAACAAAGTGCCAGGTTTGGAGCAAAAACAACGTCTACAAACCACTAAACTCGATTTGAGCTTCTCCGATACCTTCAAAAATGAACGTATCGCCGATGCCTACGAGCGTCTATTACTCGAAGCTATGCTCGGTAATCAAGCGCTGTTCGTGCGCCGCGATGAAGTCGAGCAGGCATGGACTTGGGTGGATGGCATTATCCAATCGTGGGAACAAAGCAACGAAAAACCAAAACCTTATCCTGCGGGTACTTGGGGTCCAGTTGCGTCAGTTGCTTTGATCACCAAAGATGGCCGTTCGTGGGACGAGTAGGAGACTTTGATGATTAAAGAAACCGTATTCAAATCTTTCGATACGCCAAGTGCGTTAGAACAGCAACTGGCCAGCAAGATTGCAAGCCAGTTGCAGGAAGCCGTCGATGCCCGCGGAAAAGCGAGCCTAGTGGTTTCCGGTGGTTCGACGCCGCTTAAGTTATTTCAACTATTGAGCATGAAGTCCATCGATTGGAGTGATGTTTATATCACTCTCGCCGATGAGCGCTGGGTTGAAGCCGACGCCGATGCTTCTAATGAACGTCTAGTGCGTGAATATTTATTACAAAACCGTGCGTCGAATGCCAAATTCCGTGGTTTAAAAAACATGTTTTCGACCGCAGAAGCGGGCGCCGATATGGCCGCCGAGTCTTTGTCTAATTTCCCACGTCCTTTTGATGTGGTGGTATTAGGCATGGGTAACGATGGTCATACTTGTTCTTGGTTTCCCTGTAGCGCTGAGCTTGAAAATGCGCTCACAACCCAAGCCCTGTGCGTGGCGACTAACCCCACCACAGCGCCCCACGGCAGGATCACGCTCTCTAAGAGTGCGATTCTGAACAGCAGACAAATTTATCTGCACTTGGTCGGGGAACAGAAATTATCCGTATATCGTCAAGCGTTAGAAAGTGATGATGTCCATGCTATGCCTATCAGAGCCGTATTAGCGCAGCGTAAAACGCCCGTTGATGTGTTCTGGAGCGCTTAAGGAGTCAAGATGCACTCAGTAGTTCAAGCTGTTACCGACAGAATTATTGCCCGTAGCAAAGCGTCACGTGAAGGTTATCTCGCCGCATTGAATGATGCCCGTAACCATGGCGTACACCGTAGCTCATTGAGCTGTGGCAACTTAGCCCATGGTTTTGCCGCCTGTAATCCAGACGATAAAAATGCATTGCGTCAATTGAATAAGGCGAACATCGGCATAGTGACGGCATTTAACGATATGTTATCTGCGCACCAACCCTATGAAAGCTATCCTGAATTGCTTAAAAAAGCCTGTCAGGAAGTCGGCAGTGTTGCACAAGTGGCGGGCGGTGTTCCGGCCATGTGTGACGGTGTGACTCAAGGTCAACCCGGTATGGAATTGAGCTTACTGAGTCGTGAAGTGATTGCTATGGCAACGGCTGTGGGCTTGTCTCACAACATGTTCGATGGTGCTTTACTGCTCGGCATTTGCGATAAAATCGTTCCAGGTTTGCTTATCGGCGCCTTAAGCTTTGGTCACTTACCTATGTTATTCGTGCCCGCAGGGCCGATGAAATCAGGTATCCCGAACAAAGAAAAAGCCCGTATTCGTCAGCAATTTGCCCAAGGTAAAGTGGATCGCGCGCAGCTGCTCGAAGCAGAAGCCCAGTCTTACCACAGTGCAGGAACATGTACCTTCTACGGCACTGCAAACTCGAATCAGCTGATGCTTGAAGTGATGGGTCTGCAGTTACCAGGCTCGTCGTTTGTAAATCCTGATGATCCACTGCGCGAAGCCTTAAACAAGATGGCCGCTAAGCAAGTGTGTCGTTTAACAGAAATGGGTACTCAATATACCCCAATCGGTGAAGTGGTCAGTGAAAAGTCTGTGGTTAACGGCATTGTGGCACTCTTGGCTACCGGCGGTTCTACTAACTTGACTATGCACATCGTCGCCGCGGCTAGAGCTGCCGGTATTATCGTGAACTGGGATGATTTTTCTGAATTATCCGATGCCGTGCCATTAGTGGCGCGCGTGTATCCAAACGGTCACGCCGATATCAACCATTTCCACGCTGCAGGCGGCATGGCGTACTTAATCAAAGAATTACTTGATGCGGGTCTATTGCATGAAGATGTGAATACCGTTGCGGGCTTTGGTTTACGCCGTTATACCCAAGAGCCAAAACTGCTCGACGGTGAATTGCGCTGGGTCGATGGCCCAACGACAAGTTTAGATACTGAAGTGTTAACTTCAGTCGCATCGCCTTTCCAAGGTAACGGTGGTTTGAAATTACTGAAAGGTAACTTGGGCCGCGCTGTGATCAAAGTATCAGCGGTACAAGAACAACATCGTGTCGTTGAAGCGCCCGCTGTGGTAATTGACGATCAAAACAAACTCGATGCCTTGTTCCAAGCCGGTGCTCTGGATAGAGATTGTGTGGTTGTGGTTAAAGGCCAAGGTCCGAAAGCCAACGGTATGCCAGAACTGCATAAGTTAACCCCATTATTGGGCACGCTTCAGGACAAAGGCTTTAAAGTCGCGCTGCTGACCGACGGTCGTATGTCTGGCGCGTCGGGTAAAGTCCCTGCGGCCATTCACTTGACGCCGGAAGCTTTAGATGGCGGCTTAATTGCCAAAGTCAAAGATGGCGACTTGATCCGTGTCGATGCGTTAACAGGCGAACTGAGTCTGCTCGTCTCTGAAGCTGAACTTGCCACCAGAACCGCCGGAATAGTCGATTTACATCGGTCACGTTATGGCATGGGCCGCGAGTTATTTAGTGCGCTACGTTCCAATCTAAGCAGTCCAGAAACTGGTGCGCGTTGTACTAATGCCATCGATGAACTTTATTAATACAAAGGAAGAATAACGCAATGCTTGAGAATAACTGGTCACTACAGCCACAAGATATTTTTAAACGCAGCCCTATTGTTCCTGTTATGGTGATTAACAAGATTGAACATGCGGTGCCATTAGCGCGAGCACTGGTTGCCGGCGGCATTAGCGTGTTAGAAGTGACTTTGCGTACACCTTGCGCACTCGAAGCTATCACTAAAATCGCCAAAGAAGTGCCAGAGGCCTTAGTGGGCGCGGGTACTATCTTAAACGAAGCTCAGCTTGATCTTGCGATTGCCGCTGGTGCGCAGTTTATTATTACCCCAGGCGCTACAGTTGAACTGCTCAAAGCCGGTATGCATGGTCCTGTACCATTGATCCCAGGCGTTGCGAGCATTTCAGAAGTGATGACGGGTATGGCGCTTGGTTACACCCACTTTAAATTTTTCCCAGCCGAAGCCTCGGGTGGTGTGGATGCACTGAAAGCCTTCTCGGGTCCGCTAGCGGATATTCGCTTCTGCCCAACAGGTGGCATTACGCCAAGCAGCTATAAAGATTATTTAGCGCTGAAAAACGTCGATTGTATTGGTGGCAGCTGGATTGCGCCAACGGATGCAATGGAACACGGCGATTGGGATCGTATCACTCAACTTTGTAAAGATGCCATCGGCGCTTTATAAGTCGAGCTTGAAATAGCGACAAAAATAAAAAACCACCGTAAGGTGGTTTTTTGTCTTTCATCTTTAGCCTTTGATAAAGAATGTCTGCGATAGCTGGCGCTATAGAAAGTCTAGCTTTTATAGAAATTCGCACATTTACAAACGGTCTGGCTTCATAGCAAGTCGGGCAGCGCAATGTCTGCTTGCCTACATTTCCTTGCTCAGTTCCACATTCGAACCCGCTTTGGGGCTAAATAGCTGTTGATACAGTCGCCCCGCAAACTCATCGGTCATTCCCGAAATATAGTCCGCCAAGACTCTGTGGCTGTTTAAGCCTTGTTGCTCACTTTCGCGCCAGCGCTCTTGGGTGTTCAGTGGCA
This sequence comes from Shewanella sp. SR1, assembly GCF_020447145.1. Classification (NCBI taxonomy): domain Bacteria; kingdom Pseudomonadati; phylum Pseudomonadota; class Gammaproteobacteria; order Alteromonadales; family Shewanellaceae; genus Shewanella; species Shewanella sp. SR1. Next base: position 106,577 of record NZ_JAJAEF010000003.1, read on the forward strand.
GTAAACGCTCTGGATCGGAAGCGAAGGCTTCGAATAAGCCCATCACAATCTGCTGGCCCTTATATTCGAGCATTTGGATCTCAGGTTTACGGATCACGTATTTATAAACCAGTTGCTTGAGCACATTGAGCGCAATGGCAAATTCCGGCTCTAAGGTGGCATTAAAGCGTAATAATGGTTCTTCAAACACGTCATCTTCTGAGATAACAATCGCGGTGACAAAGCCATTAACGAGGGTGCCTATGGCATCTTTACGTAGGTGATGCTCATGGGAAAACAGCTTATTGCCAATATCGGCAAGCTCTTGTCGTATCCACGTATCGCCGCTGTTTGTGAGTGTCGGCGCCACATCTTGATGCCACTGGGATGCCGTGACTATGCCCATCACAATCGCATCTTCGAGATCGTGCACCGCATAGGCGATGTCATCTGCCAGTTCCATAATCGAGCAATCGAAGGATTTAAACTGAGTGCGCAGATGTGGATAGTGGTGCAGGGCGGGGTGTGATCCTTGCTGCGTCGAGGTAAAACGACTGCGGTCTGCCTCAGACAAAGGCTCAAGCACCCAAGCGAAAATGTCGTTATCATCGTCGAAAATGCCCTTAACCGGCGGCCATTGTGACGGCTTGAGCTGTCTATGGTTGGTTATTTCACTATGCTCGCCAGCGACAAACAGCTTCGAGTGCGGCGCGGGGTATTTCAAAATCCCGAGCATGGTACGCCGACATAAGTTCATCCCAAAATCTAATGTATAGGGCTCAAGCTTAGAGAGAATTCGAAAAGTTTGGCCGTTACCTTCAAAGCCTCCGTGGTCGCGCATCATGTAATTCAATGCGACTTCGCCGCCATGGCCGAAGGGAGGATGACCAATATCGTGGGCTAAACACAAGGACTCTAATAAGCTCATAGAGCAAAGCAGCTGCTTATGCTGTGGATATTTACGTCTGAGCTGCGCGGCTATGCCAGTGCCAATTTGCGAGACTTCGAGTGAGTGGGTTAATCGAGTACGATAGAAGTCATTCATGCCAACGCCGAGCACTTGCGTTTTGGCCTGCAGGCGGCGAAAGGCGGCCGAGTGGAGAATACGCGCCCTGTCTCTTTGGTAAGGGCTGCGGTGATCGTTACGCCGTTGTTTATCTTCACCATGGCGGCGTTCTTGCCAAACACTTGAAGTCATATGCATTCCTAGCGAGAGTGGAAAATCAAAGCATCTTGTTAATTTCGTCTAAATTCAAGGTGAAACTGGGCACAAAGCAGCTCATAAAATACTGTACTGCGGGATCAGGATTTGTCGCCAGCATATCTTCGAGACGCTTACGGGCGGTATTGAATTCACTGTTGCCGGCGCGGTTTTCTTCAAGACATTTAAGGTAAGCGCACAGAGTATCGGCGGATTTCACTATGGTCTTGTAAATGGGATCGGCGTAATCACTGATGAACAGACTGCGATAATCTTCTTTAAATTCCTCAGGCACCATATCCAGCATGCGCTGCTCGGCAATCGCCTCAATCTTTTTATACTCGGCTTCGATTTCTTTGTTGAAGTATTTCACTGGCGTCGGTAAGTCACCCGTGAGAATTTCACTGGCATCGTGAAAAATCGCCAGGCTCGTGGCTTGATGGGGATCAAGCGTCGTGCCGAACTTTTTATTGCTGATGATCACCAGTGCATGGGCGACCATGGCGACTTGTAGCGAGTGTTCCTGAACATTTTCAGTGCGAACGTTGTACATCAAAGGCCAGCGTTGGATAAGTTTCATTCGAGCTAAATGGGCAAATAAGTGACTCATAGTTTTCCTGTTAATTCGAGGGTCAGCGTTGGATAAGCGTCATTCGTGTTCTAAAAACGGCACATAAATGATTCTTAGTTTGCCTGCTAATGAGTGAGTAGAAAGGCGACAAGCTGCATTGGAAGACGTGACACGCGTTGAATAAGCAGTATTGACGCTAATGAAGTCTTAGATTATCACAGCCTCGGATGACACGTGAGTATGAGCGGGAGATTTTGTAAAAATCGCTAAAAATAAAGCGACCACTAGGATCGCTTTATGACTCAAACCGTTAGCCGAGGCTAAACCTACTGCCGATAGTTTTCGAGGAAGGCGCCAAACTCGGTAAATGCTTTTTTCAGATCTTCTTTATAGGGTAAGAAAACCACGCGTAAATGGTCGGGCTCAGGCCAATTAAAGGCGGTGCCGTGCACTAACAAAATTTTCTTTTCTCTGAGTAAATCCAGCACTAAGCGCTCATCATCCCGCAGATTGAATTTCTTCATATCCAGTTTAGGGAAAGCATACAGTGCGCCCTTAGGCTTTTTCACGCTGACGCCCGGGATTTGATTCAACAGCTCGTAACAGGCATCCCGTTGAACTGTCAGGCGACCCTTAGGTAAAATCAGCTCGTTAATACTTTGATAGCCACCGAGCGCGGTTTGAATCGCATGTTGATTGGGCACGTTTGCACACAGGCGCATTGAGGACAGCATCTCTAAACCTTCGATATAGCTCTTCGCTGCCTTAAGATTGCCAGACAACATCATCCAACCGACGCGAAATCCCGCTGCGCGATAAGCCTTTGATAGACCATTGAAGGTAACAGTTAAAATATCGTCCGACAGGCCAGCAGCAGGAACATGCTTGGCTTCGTCATACAAAATTTTGTCGTAAATTTCATCGGCAAATAAAATCAAACTGTGTTCACGGCAAAGCTCAACCACTTGCAGTAGTAATTCTTTGCTGTAAACCGCGCCCGTAGGATTGTTCGGGTTGATCAGTACAATACCGCGGGTACGCGATGAAATTTTGCTTTTAATGTCGTTGAGATCGGGGAACCAGTCTGCTTCTTCATCACAACGATAATGCACCGCTTTGCCGCCGGCGAGATTGGCCGCCGCCGTCCACAGTGGATAGTCAGGCGAGGGGATTAAAATTTCATCATCCGTGTTAAGCAAACCTTGCATCGCCATCATAATGAGTTCAGAGACGCCGTTGCCTATATAGATATCTTCGATATCGACACCAAAAATCCCTTGGGCTTGATAATGCTGCACTATGGCCTTACGGGCAGAGAATAATCCTTTTGACTCACAGTAGCCTTGGGCACTGGGTAGATTAAGGATCACATCGCGCACAATTTCCTCCGGCGCTTCGAAACCGAAGGGGGCGGGATTACCAATGTTAAGTTTGAGGATCCGATGACCCTCGTCTTCTAAACGTCTGGCTTCCTTGTGCACTGGGCCGCGGATGTCATAGCAAACGCTATCCAGCTTGTTGGATTTGATGATAGGGCGCATTTACACCTCGGAACATGCATAAAGTTTGGCTTAAGTTAGCGCACCATAACGAAATTTCACTGTAGATGAAAGGGGGGAGCAGCACAGAATGGGACTTTTTTTGTAAATACCACTTAGTTAAATATGCTTTAACAGTCAATTAATGAAATAAGAACAAGTTTTATATTCTGACTTTTAGAGAATTTTAAGAGTGTTTAGCTAATGCTGACGGTAAATAAAACCCGCTTTACGTGTTTTTTGGATGTAGAAAGAAAATAATCACGCTTGATGGAAATGCGTTTTCAGTGGTTGACGGCTATTTTGTTTTATTTGTTTGCCCTATAAATATTAGTAGGGGAAAAGTGTATGTTAGCAAAAGCTTAATGGTTGATTTTTAATCACAGTTCCTCGATAAGATCAACTTATGCAAGCTGTATATGACCTTGTGATAAATAGGCATATTTATTGAATGCTTATTAAGCTGAGAGGATCATAAACGGTTTCGTTGCGAGTGAGTTAAAAGACTTTAAAGTCATGATGTTATATTGATTTTGTTTGTGGTCGTTAAAAATATTTTCTATCAAGTTAAATTTATAGTTGACTCAATATTCGATGCGCTTTATTTTCTGCGCGATGTTTTTGGCAAGGCACCTCAGATAGCAAGCAATTAGCGGGTTTTATCTTCAGGGTTAGTCATCATGAAGCAGCTGTGTTGACGTTCTGAATCATGTTGATTTCAGACGTTATTCTAAAACCATTTGCCTTTTAGGCGATTTATTTAGAGGACCTAAGTGCATGTCTGAACCGACAGCGTTAAGTCTCATCCCACCTTTGGTGGTATTGGTGTTAGCTATTTGGTTACGCCGTCCCATTTTATCTCTGATCATAGGTGCGGTAACCGGTTTCCTGTTACTCGATCCCAGTCAAGTCTTAAACAATTTTGCCAGTGTGTCATTGAAGGTCATGGCCGATGAAACCATAGGTTGGTTGATTCTGGTGTGTGGTGGTTTTGGTGCGCTGATTGCGCTTTTGGTCCGCACCGGCGGCGCGTTAGCGTTCGGTCGTAATGCACTGAGATTTGCTAAGGGACCCAAATCTTCCCTGTTGATGACGTTTATTCTTGGGATCGTGATTTTTATTGATGATTATCTCAATGCGCTGACCGTGGGTGAAACCATGAAGCGTGTAACGGATAAATTTAAAGTGTCCCGTGAGATGCTCGCCTATGTTGTAGATTCCACTGCCGCGCCTGTGTGCGTGTTAGTGCCATTATCGACTTGGGCAGTATTCTTTGGTGGGTTATTGGTCGATAACGGTGTTGCGGCCGAAGGTCAGGGCATTGCTGTCTACATGCAAGCGATTCCTTACATGCTTTACGCTTGGTTAGCCGTGGCTATGGTGCTACTTGTAGTACTCGGCATAGTGCCTGCCATTGGCCCGATGAAAACTGCGCAGCTGCGCGCCGCCCAAGGCGAGCCAGCAGAAGCTCAAGTGGATTTCGACCAAGTGCAAACCTCGGACGAATATGCGGTTAAAGCTATCGAAGAGGAATTTAAGCACGCCGATAATCATGGCAAATTACACAACTTTTTAGTGCCGATAGGTCTGTTAGTGGCTTTTACCGTGTACTTTGATATCGACGTGTGGAAAGGCTTGCTGGCGACTTTAGTCATCACTATTCCTTATTATGCTGTGCAGCGTTTGATGCCGTTATCCGAGATGATGGATCAGATGATTGATGGCTTTAAGAGCATGCTACCGGCGATTAGCACTGTGATTGCGGCATTTGTGTTTAAGGACGTATGCGATCAGTTATTACTGCCGCAGTACGTGATTGAATCCTTAAGCCCGTTTATGACACCTAAATTGCTGCCTGCAGTGGTGTTCTTATCCATGGCGATCCTCGCGTTTGCGACGGGTTCTAGCTGGGGCATTTTTGCGGTGACCATTCCTATCGTGATGCCATTAGCGCAATCGGTGGGCGCGGATATCCCATTAGTGATTGGTGCCTTGTTGTCGGCATCATCATTTGGTAGCCAAGCGTGCTTCTACTCAGATTCAACCGTATTGGCCGCACAAGGCTCAGGTTGTAACTTAGTGAGCCATGCAGTGACTCAGTTACCTTATGCGCTGATCGCCGCTGTACTGGCGTTTATCGGCTTTATCGTGATTGCGTAAATACTTTCATGATTAGAATAAGAAACCAGCTGCGGCTGGTTTTTTTATATCTGCCGTCATTGGGTTTAGCGGTTGAAGTGGGGAAAAGGCGAGTGGAGAGTGGCTATAGGCTTGAACTAGGATAACCGTGATTACACTCTTAAATGAAGACGCCCAGCTGATGTCAAATTATATTTTACGGAATTGTCATTTATATTTTACATATTTCATCGTTGCCATGTAGCTTTTCAAATCAAAGCCTGATTATACTTTGCATCCTTCATGGTGTTATTTTCAACATTAGTGGCAAACGAATCAAATGGACTCAACCCTTCTTACTGCGTTTTTCCAGCACGGCACAATACGTGATGTCGAATGTTTATTCCCTGATATCTCAGGCTATCCAAGGGGGAAGCTCATGCCAGCCCGAAGCTTTGCTCAGGGTGCTGAGTTACGTATTGCCCAAGCGATTTCGATGCAGGCGATTACCGGTGAGTATTCCTACGATCCTATTTTCCCCGATGCTGATCCTGATCTGTTACTCGTCCCCGATTACAGCACCCTAAAAACGATCCCGTGGAGCACAGTGCCGCGGGCATTTGCCATCCATGACTGTGTGTTGCTCGATGGCAATTTATGTCCATTTGCGCCGCGCTCCATTTTAAAAAATGTGTTGGCCCGTTACCAAGCCCTTGGGTTAACGCCCGTGGTCGCACCTGAGATTGAGTTTTATCTGACTGAAGCCAATACCGATCCGAGTGCGCCGTATCAGGCGCCCATTTCACAAAGTGGCCGAGCTGAAAACGGCCAATCTGCGTTTAGCATGAATATGCTCAATGAACTCGCGCCATTTTGGGATGAGTTTAATGCCGCCATCGATGCGATTGGGATTAAAGGTGATACTTGGATCCATGAGATGGGGCTATCGCAATATGAAATTAACTTAGTGCATGGCGATCCGCTGGCCTTAGCAGATCAAGCTTTTATGTTTAAATACGCGGCGAAAGAAATCGCCATTAAACATGGCTTGAACGCGATTTTTATGGCGAAACCCATAGCAGGCCAACCCGGCAGTTCTATGCATCTGCACCAAAGTGTTGTGGATGATAAAGGCAAGAATATTTTCAGCCATGCAGATGGTAGTGACACTGAACGTTTTCACCATTACATCGGCGGATTACAAAAGTATCTACCTGATTTAATGTTGTTATTCGCACCCAATATCAATTCATTCCGACGTTACATTTCCGGCAGCCAAGCGCCGATTAATTTAAGCTGGGGCGTAGATAACCGCACCACAGGCTTACGTGTGCCATTGAGTGCTCCGGTGGCGCGACGGGTAGAGAATCGCATTGCGGGCGCCGATGCCAATCCGTATTTGATGATTGCGGCGTCACTTGCTGCGGGACTTGCGGGAATGGAAGAAAAACTATCCCCAAGCGCGCCTGAAACCGGTAGTGCTTATGAGAGCAGCCATGACTTAGCGCAGACATTTCTCGCTGCATTAACGCAAATGCGCCAAAGTGATTCGGCAAGGCGTTTACTCGGGGATGATTTTGTCACGGGTTTTGTGTCAGTGAAGGAGATTGAGTTTCAAAGTTATTTGAGTGAGATAGGTGCTTGGGAGCGACGTTTCTTAGGGCCGCAATGCTAGCGCTTAATTGCTGAGGGGATGTTGCTGGATAACGCTTTATTTCCTTGAGTGACTCAACATCCCACAAATACATCCCACAAATCACGCGACTAAAAAACAGCAACAAAAAAGCCAGTGCAAGCACTGGCTTTTCTTCGGCTGGAAACCAGAAGGGCGATTAAACGCGCTTCTTGAATTCGCCTGTACGAGTATCGATTTCAATCTTGTCGCCAACTTTCACGAAGTCAGCAACAGTAACAGTGCCGCCGCCAGTGATAGTTGCTGGCTTCATCACTTTACCTGAAGTATCGCCACGAGCTGAAGGCTCAGTGTAGATCACTTCACGTACGATAGTGGTTGGCATTTCAACAGAGATAGCTTTGCCATCGTAGAAAGTCACTTGGCAAGTTTCTTCCATACCGTCAACGATATAAGCCGCTGCATCACCTAAGTTTTCAGCTTCTACGTCGTATTGGTTATATTCTGCATCCATAAATACAAACATAGGATCAGCAAAGTAAGAATAAGTACAATCAAGACGATCTAGGATGATGTCTTCTAACTTATCTTCACCTTTGAAAGTCGTTTCAGTACCAGAGTTAAGCAGTAAGTTTTTCAACTTTAACTTAACGATAGCAGCGTTACGGCCAGAACGAGTTGTTTCAGTTTTCTGCACAACCCATGGGCTGCCATCTAACATGATCACGTTACCAGGACGGATTTCATGAGCAGTTTTCATTACACTATTTCCTATATTTAGATTTTTCTGTTTTCGCGCAGTATCTTAGCTGTTTTTAACGAACTGAACTAGTCGAGTAGCGAGATCTGCAGCATTTAATGCATTAATTGGCCATTGTTTAGCATGGTGCAACAAGGGCAAATTAACAGGATTAAGGTTTTGCCAGTGAAGGCTCACGGCAGATTGCTGTGCTTGGTTGAACGCAAGATTCAATTCAGACCAATAACAAGCAATTTTAGGTGGCAGATTATCGCAGTAAAGTTTGAGAAAAGCTTCTAATTTTACGAGGTGATAATCATCTTCTTGGGGATAAATATGCCAAATGAAGGGTTTTGCGGCCCATTGGGCGCGTAAAAAGGAATCTTCACCGCGGACAATATTAAAATCGCAGCTCCAGAGCAGGCGATCAAACCCCTGTTGGTCTGTCATGGGTAAAATATGCAGGGTTAAATTGCCATGATTTATCTGCTGACCCGGCACTAGCGCGGCAATATCACAGGGCAGTAAATGCGTCAGACTGTTTAAGCTGCGACCCTTGGGAATAAGCGCATGGATTTTCTCGGCCGATTGCTGCCATAACTCGCATAACGCCGGCAGTGCCTCGGTTTCATAGCTAAAGATGCTAATCACAGTATCTTTAGCCTCAATCCCCTTAAGACCTAGCTGACTAAAAAGCTGTAATTTGTTAGCTGAGTTAGCTTGCCAAGCATCGCGTTCGGCAAACAAATATTGCTCGCAGATGAGCCCACCGGTTTTTGCGCCAAAGCCCGGGAAGTAAAAATACTTCTTTAAACCATTGGCTTGTAATGAAGGCAAACCATGGCAGCCTTCGACCCAATCCTCAGCGCTTAAATATTCTAAATTCAACCAGATAGGCACAGATTCGGGGTCGTTCTGATGTAAATAAACCAACTGCGCTTTTACCTGTTCGGGTAATTCACAGGCAAAGGCTTCGATGAGCACAGCTCCTGCGACAAACGCTACGGGTAAAGGCTTATTCCAATGAATAATATTCACACCATTAAACGTCTGCGCGGCTTTTAGTGGATCGAGTGTCGGTAAGATATGCGAGAAGCTTGCGAGGTCGTCGACCCACAAATTAACGGGAATCTGGTACTCATTAGCCATTTGTTTGGCTAAACGCCAAGTGACGCCAATATCGCCATAGTTATCGACGACGGTACAAAAGATATCCCAATGGGTGGAGCGGGGTGTGTTGGTCATGAGTGTGGTAAGTCGTTATTCTTATTCAGAAATATAAGCATAAAAAAAGCGGCGTTAAGGCCGCTTTAATCGAATGGTTAGCCCAATTAGTCTTCTAATTCAGCTAAGCACATTTCTTCGTAAATTTGCTTAACCCAAGCATCGACACGCTCTTCGGTCAGTTCTGGCTGACGATCTTCATCGATACCTAAACCAATAAAGTGGTCGTCATCAACTTGACCCTTAGAGGCTTCAAAGTTGTAGCTTGCAGTTGGCCAGTGACCAATGATGATACCACCACGCGCCTGAACGATATCGCCAACCATGCCCATGGCATCAAGGAAATACTCAGCGTAGTCTTCTTGATCACCACAACCAAAAATAGCGACAAGTTTGTCAGTAAAATCAATTTGCTCTAATTCAGGGAAGAAATCGTCCCAGTCACATTGAGCTTCGCCGTAATACCAGGTTGGGATGCCGAACAGCAGCAAGTCATACTCTGCAATCTGTTCTTTGGTACTTTTGGCGATATCTTTCACCTCAACCATTTTTTTACCCAGTTTTTTCTGGATCATCTTGGCTACGGCTTCGGTGTTACCTGTGTCGCTACCGAAAAAAAGACCTACAGTTGCCATTGTCTATCCTTTAATGTCTAGTTCACTTATTACGTTAATCTTGCTGGTACTCGTTCAGCACTCAACTTGTTGCTGAAGAATTAATTCGATTAACTGGCTACGGCTGATGTTACTGGCCAATGCCTGCTCATTCAAGGCGTCATACAAATCTTGTGACACCTTTAACTCTATTCGCTTTAATCCGTTGGCTTTATCGCGCTGGATTTGATTGCGTTTGTTGACCTTAAGCTGCTGGCTACGGGACAAAGGATTACTTCGTGGGCGGCCCCGGCGCTTTTCATTGGCAAAAAGGTCAATGGTGGTTCTGTCTGTCGCTTCTTTTGCCATGTTCTTATTGTTAACCGATCCCTGAGCCTTCCCAAGTGATCTGGATAATACCTTTTACAATAAACCCGGCGCAGCCGAGAAATAACACTAACCAAACAATAAATCGACCAAATTTCGGCACGTTACCTTGTTTAAGCACATCGTGGATGGCCATGCCGATAAAGAAAAATATCGAGGCAAAAAACAGGTTCAGGCCGATGGTTTCAATTTGTTCCATGTACTGAGATAACATACTTTCTTAGTCCTCGAGAGTGTTCTAAGGCCAAAAGAGGCGCGAATATATCACATCAAGATGGCGGCTGCCATATGCTTTAGGTCAAGTTTGCTGCTGATTTACATTGCTTGTTTGTCAATAAATTCAGACACAATCCGGTTAAAGATGGCGGGTTTCTGTGCATGTAACCAATGACCACAGCCTTCGAGGGTTTTCGCTTGCGCTGCAGGGAATTGCGCCATGATAGCGCTTCTGTGCTCACCAGTGACATAATTTGAGTCACCACCGCGAATAAATAGACTCGGGCCACTATAGCTTTGCACTGGATTCGGCGCCTGATTGTGCCAGCCAATAATGTTCGGATAACAAGCCTTTAGCCCAATTAAGTTCAGCTTCCAACGAAAACCCGTATCGGTACGTTGCAGGTTTTTGAGTAAAAACTGTGCCGTGGCTTCGTCGATACCTTTGTCTATTAAGTGGTTAAGGGCAAAGCGTCTGTCGGTATGACCTTCTAAGGGCAGACTTTCTAATGCGGCAAACACTAAGTCATGTCTTGGCTCATAGGCGACGGGGGCAATATCTGCTGCCACCATGCTGATAATGCGCTCTGGATGAGCTAACGCTGTCGCCATGGCGATTTTACCGCCCATGGAGTGACCCACAATATGGGCGCGTTCAATAGCCAGTTCGTCGAGTAATGCAACCATGGCTGTGGCGAGGCGAGGGTAATCCATCTCATCCCAATGCTCACTTAAACCATGATTGGGCACATCGACACGAATAACCTGATACTGGCTTTCTAATACTTGCCCTAGGCCTTTGAGGTTATCTAGGTTGCCGAACAAGCCGTGGATCAAGAGTACTGCGGGTCCTTGGCCTGTAGAAACAAAGTTCATAGTGATTCCTGTTGGATGTGTTTAGCTTAACGTGGCGCGAATTGTGCCCTTAATGCCGTTGGCTTGACAAGTCAGTTGCTACTTTGGCGTGTATGCGGCGATGAACTTGGGCGCTTTTTCGGCAATTGTCGATTATCTGCTAGTTTGCTGTGCTATTTCACGCATTTTTAGAATAATGGCGCTTTATCAGATTGATAGACATGGATACACTGGTAACCGATCGCAATGATCTGCCCCGATCGCTGTGGTACACTTTTTTCGGTTAAGCCTGTCGAATAACAAAGGATAATTAAGGTTATGAAATATATCGAAGTTGATGAAGAGCTCTATCGTCATATTGCCAGCAAAACAGAACGTATTGGTGAGAGCGCCTCTGACATTCTTCGTCGATTACTCGGCCTGTCCGTCGATGCGGTCGAACCACCTCAGCCTTTGGCGATAAGCCAACCAAGTTTAGAGGCTGAGCCGATTCAAGCTGTTGCGGTGCAAGCCGCACCTGCTATGAATGACTTCAGCCGCTTAGTCGATGAACATCTGTTATCGCAACAAAAAGGCGCGGTAGGGCGTTTCCTCTTTTTGCTCGAAAGTCTGTATCAATTAGCCCCAGAGCAGTTCTCGCAAATTCTGCAGATCCAAGGGCGCGATCGTTTGTATTTTGCCCGCTCGAAAGAGCAATTACTCGAAGCGAGTGCCTCGGCGAATCCTAAAGAAATCGGTACCAGTGGTTTCTGGGTGACAAGCAACAACAATACCGCCAAGAAACGCACCATTTTATCTGAAGTCTTAGTGCAATTTGGCTGTGATGCAACGGTTGCAGCTGGCATCGCCGAGCGCGTTTAATCCGCGGGTGAGCCGTTTCATCAGCTATTGAGCTAAGTTTAATCATTGTTTTTAATTGTAATTGAGTGCAGGAGAGCCATAGGTGGCAATACATCAAAGGGCAGGACAAATCGCTAATCAGACGGATCTGGTCAATATTCCAAAACTGATGAGCCATTATTACAGCATCACGCCAAATATGGATGACGTACAACAACGCGTCACCTTTGGCACTTCTGGGCACAGAGGCTGCGCCTTTAATGGCAGTTTTAACCAACAACACATTTGGGCGATTACCCAAGCTGTGGTGGATTATCGCCAATCGGTGAATATCAATGGGCCGTTGATCCTTGGGATTGACACCCATGCGTTATCCTACGCCGCTTATTTATCGGCCATTGAAGTGCTGGCGGCAAATAAAGTCACAGTGCATATCCAGCAGAATGATGGTTTCACGCCAACACCAGTGGTGTCCCATGGGGTGATTTGCGCCAATCGTGAAGCCAATATCACAGGTGCGGCACTATCCGATGGTTTGATTATCACGCCTTCCCACAATCCGCCTCAAGATGGCGGGATCAAATACAATCCACCCCATGGCGGACCAGCAGAAGGAAATATCACGGCTTGGATTGAGTCGCGTGCCAATGATTACTTGCGCCAAGCGTTAGCTGGAGTGCAAAAATTAGCGTATGCCGAAGCGCTGGCCTCAGGCTATGTCAACGCCATTGATTTGATCACGCCCTATGTGGCTGATTTAGAGAATGTTATCGATATGCAGGCGATTGCCAACGCTAAGCTGCGTATCGGTGTGGACCCGCTCGGTGGTTCAGGGATTTTCTATTGGGCACCGATTGCCGCGCGTTATGGGCTCGATATCACCTTAGTTAATGATAAAGTTGACTCAAGCTTTAGCTTTATGCCGCTGGATAAAGACGGCAAAATCCGCATGGATTGCTCGTCTCCCTATGCGATGGCAGGGTTACTCGCCCATAAAGAATCTTATGATTTATGCCTTGGTAACGATCCTGACTATGACCGTCACGGCATTGTCTGCCCTGGTACCGGCTTGATGGACCCTAATCACTACCTTGCAGTCGCTATTGATTATTTACTGACGCAAAGACCGGATTGGAGCGATACCTTAGCCATAGGTAAAACCTTAGTCTCGAGTGCGCTTATCGATAAAATCTGTGCTTTCCACGGCAAAAAATTACTCGAAGTGCCTGTGGGCTTTAAGTGGTTTGTCGATGGTTTAGCCGAAGCCACCATCGCCTTTGGCGGTGAAGAGAGCGCTGGCGCGGCATTTTTACGCCGTGATGGCACTACGTGGTGTACAGATAAAGACGGCTTCATTTTAGGGTTACTTGCCGCAGAAATTCTTGCGGTGACAGGTAAAACTCCAGGTCAACGCCATCAAGAGCTAGTAAAACAATTTGGCCAAAGTTTCTATAAGCGTATCGATAGCCCAATAAGTCTTGAAAACAAGGCCAAATTTGCGTTATTGAATGCAGAAACCTTAAATGCCACTGTGCTTGCGGGTGAGGCAATCGAAAACGTGTTAACTCATGCGCCGGGCAATAATGCGGCCATTGGTGGCATCAAAGTGACTACGGCGAATGGTTGGTTTGCGGCGCGTCCATCGGGCACGGAAGCGTTATTTAAGATCTACGGCGAGAGTTTTATCAGTGAGCAGCATTTAGCTGAAATCATCAAAGATGCGCAGGCATTAATTGATAAGGCGCTGAACGCTTAATGCAGCAGTAGGTTTATAAAGTATCAAAAACAAACGCACTCAGATTTGAGTGCGTTTTTGTTTGTGTCTAATGTCAGTTATGAGTAGTTGATCTCATGCTGATTTGACTGTATTTAGTACTCGATATGACAACTCGGTAAGTTATTCTTATCAATGTAATTTTGGTGATATTCCTCTGCCACATGGAACTGTTGTAATGGCACAATTTCAGTCACGATATGGCGCAATCCCCAACGACCTGAGCGGGCAAAAGCTAATTTTGAGGCTTCTGCCGCGGCTTTTTGTTCACGGTCATGGAAGAAAATCGTGCTGCGGTATTGAGTGCCTATATCTCCACCTTGCATGTTCAGACTGGTTGGATTGTGGTTTTTCCAAAACACGTCGAGTAAAGCTTCATAACTGACCAAGGCAGGGTCAAATTCTACTTGTACCACTTCGGCGTGGCCCGTTTTGCCTTTTTTGACTTCTTCATAGGTCGTCGCGCTATTATTGCCGCCCATATAGCCGCAGGTGGCATTCGATACGCCATTCACTTGTCTAAAAAAATACTCTACGCCCCAGAAACAGCCGGCACCAAAGGTTGCTAACGCCATAATTAAATCCAATAGAAGTCTAGATGGCTAAGGATTGTGATAAAACTCGCGCGCAAAAGCAAGCCTCTAGCAGGAATATTTATGCTGGACGATTTTTCGATAAGGTGATGGGAAATTTACACTCGGCATAGCAAAGCGCCGCGTTGATCTTATTCCGTTCAAAACTGGGTCCTATGGCGATAAATGTCTGAGAACAGCATTAAAAACATGTGTTAGTATTGAAGCCGCTTTTTAAGGTGCGAGTCAGCCTAACCGCGGTGAGATGAATGCTTGAGTGGTTATTGCTATCTGCACTGATGCTATTGCGCCGTTACTGTTACACACCATTATAAGGAGAATTCTGTGTTACAAGCTCTGTTAGATTCAAAGGATTTTTTAGCGCTCACCTTAGCCCATCCTGAACAGTTCGATGGCGAGTTTACATTTAGCTTAGGCGACCATACCCAAGTTGAAGTCTGGGATACCGGCGTTATCGTTTTTGAGCCCGCCCAGAATGAAGGAAAAGATGTTGTCCTTTCTTGCGGTGTTCACGGTAACGAGACCGCGCCCATTGAACTCTGCAATGGCTTAATTAAGCAGCTTTTACAGCAAAAGATCATTGCTAAACAGCGCACTTTATTCCTGATTGGTAATCCATTAGCGATTAATAACGGCACGCGGATTATCGATGAGAACATGAATCGTCTCTTTAGTGGTGAGCATTCCAATCCTCCGGGATTAGTCAATCCTGAGCGAGTGCGCGCCAAAAAACTCGAAGCCTATATCGACCGTTTTTATACCGCGGTTGCCGATGGTCGTCAGCGCATTCATTATGATCTGCACACGGCGATGCGCGCCTCGAAGCATGAAAAGTTCGCTATTTATCCATATCGTCCAGGGCGTGCCTTTAGCGGCGAGCAAATCATGTTTTTAGCCGCAAGCGGCGTCGATACGGTACTTTTTCACCACGAACCGACCACGACCTTTAGCTATTTTTCCTCCGAACGCTACGGCGCCGATGCCTTTACCATTGAGCTTGGCAAAGTGTATCCCATGGGGCAGAACGACATGACTCGTTTTATTGCGACCCATGAAATGTTTATGCGCTTGATCACCGCTAAGCCGTTGGAGTTAGATGCATTTGATGCCGATAAGGTTAACTTGTATCAAGTGTGCCGCGTCATCAATAAACATTTCGATGATTTTGAATTTACCTTCGCAACCGATGTCGAAAACTTCAGATCTTTCCCGAAGGGCTTTGTATTAGCGCGGGAAGGTGGGCAAGAAATTAAAGTGGAACATGAGTTTGAGTCTGTCGTGTTCCCTAATGCCAAAGTGCCTATTGGCAATCGCACTGTGATTTGCCTGATCCCTGCAGTGAATGCGGACGTGCGTTAGGCTTGTAAAGCAATATATACATGCGAGGCAGGGATAACTTGTGGTTTGAGCTATGCCAATGGTTGATAGGTAGTTTACGTTAACGTAATGTTCGTCGGGCATATTCGTATAAACAGACGCATCAAAACGCTTTGGTGCGTAATGAGATAACAAGAGCACAATATGAGCAAAGCAACACTCAACACTGATACAGTGCACCGTGTCGGCTTCTTGGATAAGGCATCGCTACACATTCCTAT
The DNA here is from genome assembly GCF_020447145.1 of Shewanella sp. SR1. Taxonomy (NCBI): domain Bacteria; kingdom Pseudomonadati; phylum Pseudomonadota; class Gammaproteobacteria; order Alteromonadales; family Shewanellaceae; genus Shewanella; species Shewanella sp. SR1. The sequence goes on from NZ_JAJAEF010000003.1 coordinate 122,436, forward strand.
CCTTCGAATTCTACAAGCCGACGGCACCACTTATGAAACCGCGGTTTTGCCTGTGATAGATGAAACCTTAGCCACTAAAATTTACGATACCTGTGTATTCACTCGGGTACTCGATGAACGTATGTTAGGTGCCCAGCGCCAAGGGCGCATCAGCTTCTATATGACCTGTACAGGTGAAGAAGCGGCGATTGTCGGCAGTGTAGCCGCACTCGATCAAGAAGACGTTATCCTCGCGCAATACCGTGAGCATGCGGCGCTGCGCTATCGCGGCTTTACCACTGAACAGTTTATGAATCAGATGTTCAGTAACGAGAAAGATCTTGGTAAAGGTCGCCAAATGCCAATCCATTACGGCAGTGCGGCATTGCATTATCAAACGATTTCTTCACCCCTTGCGACACAAATCCCGCAGGCGACCGGTGTGGGCTACAGCTTAAAAATGCAAGGTAAGCGCAACGTCGCGGTTTGCTATTTTGGCGAAGGCGCTGCATCTGAAGGGGACTTCCATGCCGGTCTAAACATGGCCGCAGTATTGAAGTGTCCAGTGATTTTCTTCTGCCGTAACAATGGCTACGCCATTTCAACCCCAACTGAAGAGCAGTTTGCCGGTAACGGTATTGCGAGTCGCGGTGTGGGTTATGGCATGCACACCATTCGTGTTGACGGCAATGACATGTTGGCCGTGTTAGCGGCAACACAGCAAGCCCGTGCCTATGCGATTGAGCATAATGCCCCTGTGCTGATTGAAGCCATGACTTACCGTCTCGGCGCGCATTCATCATCAGACGATCCATCAGGTTATCGCTCGAAAGATGAAGAAGCCAAGTGGCAACAACACGATCCGGTTAAACGCTTCAAATTATGGCTTATCAACAAAGGTTGGTTAGCTGAAGCGGATGATGTGAAACTGCATGAGAAATATCGTGAAGAAGTATTGGCTGCGGTAAAAGTGGCTGAAAAAATTCCTGTGCCTATGCTGGATGAAATTATTGAAGATGTGTACGACAAGCCGACGCCAGTGCTGAGAAGGCAACTCGCCGATCTTAAAGAACATATCAAAAAATATCCGCAAGCCTATCCAAAAAGTGCAGGGAGACTATAAGCCGTGGCTGAAATGAATATGTTACAGGCCGTCAATGAGGCCTTGTCGATCGCCATGCAAGCCGATGAGCGCATGGTGGTTTTTGGTGAAGATGTGGGTCACTTTGGCGGGGTATTTCGCGCCACTTCCGGTCTTCAAGAAAAATTTGGTCGCGATCGCTGCTTTAATACCCCGCTGACAGAGCAAGGTATTGCCGGTTTTGCCAATGGTTTAGCCTCAAATGGCATGACTGCTGTGGCGGAAATCCAATTCGCCGATTATATCTTTCCGGCGTTCGATCAAATCGTCAACGAGTCGGCCAAGTTCCGTTACCGCAGCGGCAATGAATTCGATGTCGGTGGGTTAGTGTTCCGTACGCCCTATGGCGGCGGCATCGCTGGCGGCCATTATCACTCTCAATCACCCGAAGCTTATTTTACCCAGACACCGGGATTGAAAGTGGTGGTGCCACGTAACCCAGAGCAAGCCAAAGGCCTGCTGTTGGCGTCAATTCGTGACAAAAACCCAGTGATCTTCTTTGAGCCTAAGCGTTTATATCGCGCATCGGTTGGCGAAGTGCCAGCGGGCGATTATGAAATTGAACTGGGTAAGGCTGAAGTGGTTCGCGAAGGTAAAGACATCACCTTAGTGGCGTGGGGCGCGCAAATGGAAATCCTTGAAAAAGCCGCCGACATGGCCGCTAAAGAAGGGATCTCTTGTGAAGTTATCGATTTACGCACCTTGTCACCTTGGGATATCGATACCGTTGCCGATTCAGTTAAAAAGACAGGACGTTTGCTGGTTAACCATGAAGCGCCATTAACTGGTGGTTTTGCCGGTGAAATTGCCGCGACAATCCAGCAAGAATGCTTCTTATATCTAGAGTCGCCCATCAGCCGCGTTTGTGGTTTAGATACCCCGTACCCACTCATTCATGAAAAAGAATACATGCCTGATGCGTTCAAAACGTTTGAAGCCATCAAAGCATCAGTGACCTTCTAGGAGTCCGGTATGATTAAAGATTTTATTTTGCCGGATATTGGCGAAGGTGTAGTGGAATGTGAATTGGTTGAATGGTTGGTCAAAGAAGGCGACACAGTCGTTGAAGATCAGCCGATTGCCGATGTCATGACAGACAAAGCCCTAGTGCAAATCCCTGCGCCATTTGCGGGCGTGGTCACTAAGCTGTATTACGCCAAGGGCGATATTGCGAAAGTGCATGCGCCGCTCTATGCCGTACAAATTGAAGGTGCCGTTGAAATCGCGAGTGAAGAGTCTATTGCGACTGAACCTGCTGCGACGACTGCAAAAGTGACTGAGCCTGTGGCGGCAACAACTGCCAATACGTCATCCAGTTCATCCGTCAGCATTGAAGAATTCTTACTACCGGATATCGGCGAAGGTATTGTTGAATGTGAACTCGTCGAATGGCTAGTGAGCGAAGGTGATTGGGTTGAGGAAGATCAACCGATTGCCGACGTGATGACAGATAAAGCGCTGGTGCAAATTCCTGCCATTAAAGCGGGTAAAATTGCCAAACTGCATTATCGCAAAGGTCAGCTAGCTAAAGTGCATGCGCCTTTATTTGCCATTGAAGTTGAACATGCGGCTTCTGCACCTGCGACAACAAACACTGATACTGTGGCCAATGCGGCACCAACAGCGCAGATAGTGAGTGCAGAACCTGCTCGTCAAGGTAAAGCCTTGGCCAGCCCTGCGGTTCGTCGTATGGCGCGGTCGTTAGATATCGATTTGAGCCAAGTACCTGGCACAGGAAAGCACGGCCGTGTGTATAAGGAAGACATCACTCGCTTCCAACAAGGCGCGAGCAATGTTTCTACTCCAAGTACGACTCAGGTAAAAGAGGCGCCAGCTCAAGCATCTCAAACCCAAGTCCCAACATCGACAGTGACTCAACGCGCTGACACGGTCGAGCCTATTCGTGGCGTAAAAGCTGTGATGGCACGCATGATGGTTGAATCTGTATCGAGCATTCCGCACTTTACCTATTGCGAAGAGTTTGATTTAACAGACTTAGTTGCACTGCGTGAAAGCATGAAAGTGAAGTATTCGTCCGATGAAGTGAAGCTGACCATGATGCCTTTCTTCATGAAGTCGATGTCACTCGCGTTAAGTCAGTTCCCAGTGATGAATAGCCAAGTGAATGCTGATTGCACTGAGCTGACTTACAAGGCACGTCATAATATCGGCATGGCGGTGGATTCTAAAGTCGGTCTCTTGGTGTCAAACATCAAAGATGTGCAGGACAAGAGTATTTTAGAAGTGGCGGCAGAAATCACCCGCCTGACCCAAGCTGCCCGCAGTGGCCGTGTGGCGCCAGCGGATCTGAAAGACGGCACGATTTCCATCTCTAACATTGGCGCCTTAGGTGGCACAGTGGCGACGCCTATTATCAATAAACCTGAAGTGGCGATAGTCGCCTTAGGCAAGTTGCAAACCTTGCCGCGTTTTAACGCGAAAGGGGAAGTCGAAGCCCGCCAAATCATGCAAGTAAGCTGGTCTGGCGACCACAGGGTGATCGATGGCGGTACCATTGCTCGCTTCTGTAATCTGTGGAAACAATATCTGGAGCAGCCGCAAGAGATGTTATTGGCCATGCGCTAAGCCGCTGGCACGCAGATTTGACAGTAAAAGGACGCTTTAGAGCGTCCTTTTTTATTTGCTTTGCACAAATGGGTTAATCTTTTGATCCCGATTACGTATAATTCCCGGACGTAGTTATCCTTATGGATGTGTTATGAGTCAGTTTGCCCCCAGCATAGAAACCATTGATTACCCGTTTCCGCCTAAGCCAGTTCCTTTGTCCGATGCGCAAAAAGCCGATTACAAGGCGCGTATCAAACAACTGCTCATTGAAAAAGATGCCGTTCTGGTTGCCCACTATTATACTGATCCTGAAATCCAAGCCCTTGCCGAAGAAACCGGCGGCTGCGTTTCAGACTCCTTAGAAATGGCGCGTTTTGGCCGCGATCACCCAGCAAAAACCTTAATCGTTGCTGGGGTCAAGTTTATGGGCGAAACCGCCAAGATTTTAAGCCCAGAAAAAACCATTTTAATGCCGACCTTAGAAGCCACTTGTTCATTGGACTTAGGTTGTCCAATCGATAAGTTCAGTGCTTTCTGCGACGCGCACCCAGATCATACTGTGGTGGTTTACGCCAATACCTCGGCTGCCGTTAAAGCGCGCGCCGACTGGGTGGTGACCTCCAGTATTGCCCTCGAAATCGTTGAGCACTTAGACAGCGAAGGCAAAAAGATCATTTGGGGACCAGACCGTCATTTAGGCAGTTATATTGCTAAACAGACGGGCGCCGAAATGTTGATGTGGCAGGGCGATTGTATCGTTCACGACGAGTTTAAATCGAACGCGCTGCGCGATATGAAAAGCGTTTATCCAGATGCGGCTATCCTTGTGCACCCAGAGTCGCCAGCCAGTGTGGTGGCGATGGCCGATGCCGTTGGCTCGACCAGTCAGCTGATCAAAGCCGCGCAGACTATGCCGAATGAGCGTTTTATCGTGGCAACCGATCGCGGCATCTTCTATAAAATGCAGCAGGCGGCGCCAGGTAAAATCTTAATCGAAGCGCCAACCGGCGGTAACGGTGCAACCTGTAAAAGCTGCGCTCACTGTCCTTGGATGGCGATGAACGGTCTACAGGCGATTGAAGCATCACTCGCCGACAGCGATAAAACCACCCATGAGATTTTTGTGGATGAAGACTTAAGAATTAAAGCGCTGATCCCGCTGACGCGCATGTTGGATTTTGCTAAGACACTGAATATGAAAGTGAAGGGTAATGCCTAAACATGGCTAAGTCCCTTCTTTAGCTGTTCTCCAGTGTCATAAAAATCCCCGCCATAGAGTGGGGATTTTTTATGGCTGGAATTTAAAGCAATAAAAAGCCCCGCAAATGCGAGGCTTGATTGAGTAACGCAGAATCTAGTGACTAGATTACTTTGCGTTCATCAGTGCAACCGCGTTATCTAACATACGGTTACTGAATCCCCACTCGTTATCATACCAAGACATCACTTTCACTAAACGACCGTTCACACGGGTTTGAGTGGCGTCAAAGTTTGAAGAGAACGCATTGTGGTTAAAGTCGATAGACACCAATGGCTCTTTATTTACCGCTAACACTTCGCTCAATGGCGCAACGCTGGCAGCACGTTCAATAATGGCATTCACTTCTTCAACTGTCGTATCACGGGCAGCGATGAAAGATAAATCCACCAGTGATACGTTAACTGTAGGTACACGAACCGCTAAACCGTCGAATTTACCTTGTAATTCAGGTACAACCAAACCTACAGCAGCTGCTGCGCCAGTTTTAGTTGGGATCATTGACAGTGCTGCAGCACGGGCACGACGTAAATCTGTGTGGTACACGTCAGATAAACGTTGATCGTTGGTATAAGCGTGAATGGTTGTCATCAGGCCTGATTCAATACCAATCTCGTCATTTAACGGCTTAGCAAAAGGCGCTAAACAGTTAGTTGTACAAGAAGCATTTGAAATCACTGTCATGTCTGACGTCAGCACGTTGTTGTTCACACCGTAAACAACAGTGGCATCGACGTTTTTACCTGGAGCAGAAATAATCACTTTCTTCGCGCCAGCGGTTAAATGTGGTTGAACAGTTTCTTTAGAAGTGAAGATACCGGTACATTCGAAAACCACGTCAACTTGCAACTCAGCCCATGGCAGTTTTGCAGGATCACGTTCTTGGAAAGTGAGGATCTTATCGCCATTCACATAAATAGCTTCGGCATCATGGTCAACTTTGGCATTGAAACGACCGTGAACAGAATCGTATTTTGTCAGGTGAGCGTTGATTGAAGCGTCGCCTAAATCATTAATAGCGACAATCTTGATTGGATAAGCTTTTTCGCTTTCGTACAAGGCGCGTAATACGTTTCTACCGATACGGCCATAGCCATTTATTGCTACACGGATAGTCATCTCATATCCCTCTGGTGATTATAAAATTCAACTGGTAGTAAAATTACCAAACTGACAGCTATCGTCAAGTTAAATCGGCATTTTACCGCTGTCTTGATTAACAAATTAGGTATTTTTTTTACATCGGTCGCGAAATCACCATTTTTTACGCGTTAATTGGGTAAAAAATTACAAGATGGCAAACATTTTGCCATCGATTGCTTAGTCGGTTTTTTCGACAGGCGCAGGCGGCACAGCCTCGGTTGTCGTCGGCGCTTGGTCAACCGCTTGAGGATCAAGCCATTGTCTTACTGGACTCTGAGGATAAGTCCCGTTTTTTAGCGCATCGATAAGGGCTTGGGCTTTTAAATCGAGTTCAGTCGCCAGCGTTTTATTGCCACCGAGCAAGGCTAGCATTTTTTCCTCTGAATACTTCTGCTGCGTAAGTAGTAAATTTGCCTTCGTCAGCATATAGGCTTTATCGAATACCTGTTGCTGGCGATAGGCTGATGCGAGCCCAAGTAACCAGTTAACGTCGAAATCATCGTATTGGATGTCTGCAAAGACTTTAAGATAGAGTTGTTGCGCTTTGATGGCATTTCGATTGCTGTAATAGGTGGCGACTTGGGCAAGTAAGAAAGAGTCAGTCACTTCGCCGGCGTTTTCATGTTCTAACAATCGATTTAGCGCCGCGGTATCGCCAAAGCGCGTCCATTGGTAATAGGACATGAAAGGATCTTGTCGCTCGCGGGTTTGCTCTTGCAGCAAACTTAAATTCTGGGTGCTTAATCTAAAGGCTCTGGCTCTATCAGCGGTGCGATTGGTGTGGATGATATGTTGCACGCCAGAGGCGAGTTCAATGCAGCGGCTGTAATCCTCAAGATAGGTCAATTGCAGATAGAGTTGTTTGCCTGTGGGGTTTTCGATGTCTTTTAACTCGTAGCGGTTCTGAATAAGTTTGGTTTTTTCGGCCAAACACCAGCCGTCCTTATGCAAATCGGCACAAATTTCAGGATTATTTTTACAAATTGCTGAGATATTTCGGTCATTATCACAACCAAAAAGACCGAAAAAGCTCATCCCTAAGGTAAATGATGTAATTATTACTAGATTTTGTCTCAAAACACTCTCCAAACGATAATTTTTCTAATAAAATTACAGATTTACAGAAAATATCTTACTGGCAACAAAGCGCGACTTTCATTACAATGGCGCCGACCAAAACAGGGTTTTCCCTAAAACCCGCATTAGATTATTGGTCTTTTCGTCATGTTACTCAAACCTTTCAGTACATTTTATTGAAAAGTGAGATAAAGGATCTGTAAATGAGCGCTGATAAACACCTACAAAGTTGGCAAGAACGTTTTGAAATGGCAGAGGCAATGCAGCCTTTGTTAGGCAAGTTGTACCGTAACCAAGGCGTTGAAGTCGTGGTTTACGGCAAGCCGTTACTCAATGCTTCTACGATTGAAATCATTAAAGCGCACCGTTTAGTTCGTCGTCATGTCGGTGAAAAATTACGTTTACGCGAGAGTTTCCCCTTCGTTCAAGCTTTGAGCAAACTCGCAGTTAAACAATGTAAAGTGGATATTGGTAAGCTTGCAGTCAATTACTGGCGCGATCACACCGATGTCAGCGAAATTGAAAACTATATGGCAAAAGAGTTGGCCGATGCCATCGACCATGCTGATGATGTCGCGCCGCGTGATGTCGTGCTTTATGGTTTTGGCCGTATCGGTCGCTTATTAGCACGCCTGTTGATTGAACGCACAGGTCGCAGCAATAAGTTAAGATTGCGCGCTATCGTATTACGTGGCGGTAAGAAAGGTGATTTAGAGAAACGTGCCAGTTTATTGCGCCGTGACTCAGTCCATGGGCCCTTCAATGGCTCTGTGGAAGTTGACGAAGAGAATAATGCCATCATCGCCAATGGCACCTACATCCAAGTGATTTACGCGAACTCGCCTGATGAAGTGGATTACACTAAATACGATATCAGCGATGCACTCGTTGTTGATAACACAGGTATTTGGAAAGATGAAGCGGGTCTTGGTTTACATCTTAAGAGCCCAGGCGCGAGCAAAGTGTTGTTGACAGCTCCTGCAAAAGGCGCAATCAAGAACATCGTTTACGGTGTGAATGAAGGCGACATTACCCCAGAAGACATTATCGTTTCTGCGGCAAGCTGTACAACCAACGCCATTACGCCGGTACTGAAAGCCGTGAATGATAAATATGGTATTGAGAATGGTCACGTTGAGACGATTCACTCTTATACCAACGATCAAAACTTGATTGATAACTATCACACCGCTGACCGTCGTGGCCGCAGTGCACCATTAAACATGGTAATCACTGAAACAGGCGCCGCTAAAGCCGTTGCTAAAGCACTGCCAGTCTTAGCGGGCAAGTTAACCGGTAACGCGATTCGTGTGCCAACGCCGAACGTCTCTATGGCCATCATCAGCATGAACTTGAATGCTGAAACCAGTAAAGATGAGCTGAACGAGTACCTGAAAGATACGGCGCTGCAATCACCGCTACAAAATCAAATCGATTACACCGACTCTACTGAGATTGTATCGAGCGATTTAGTGGGTTCTCGCTACGCGGGCGTGATTGATTCACAAGCGACTATCGCAGAAGGCAAGCGTGCCATTCTTTATGTATGGTATGACAACGAGTTTGGTTACAGCTGCCAAGTAGTTGGCGTAATGCAAACTATGTTAGGTTTAACGACGCTATCTCTACCAGCATAAGTTAGCTCCGTAAATCATAACCGTCACATAAAGCGCCCAGCAGGGCGCTTTTGTTTTCTATACTCAGGCAATTTAATTGAGTTCGACTCAATCCTCACAATCAACCACAGCTTTTCTGCCTCACTTAATCATCTGCCGCATCGGCGTCAGTATCGGCAAAAAAGCCTAAATTGATGAAGGAAACATCAACTTCGCGGACTTGTGGCGCTTTATTGGGCAAACGATGCGGCTTAGATCATTTTTTAAAAATTGTTGATTGACTCTGAGGTCTAAATCGGTAGAATGCCAATCCGCAGTCAGGGGAAAGCATGCCTAGCATGGCTTCTAATGATTAAGCGCAATGATAGGCGACATTAGCTCAGTTGGTAGAGCGATACCTTGCCAAGGTATAGGTCATCGGTTCGAACCCGATATGTCGCTCCAAATTTTAATAAATTTGGCAGTTTGGGCGCGATGGCAGAATGGCTATGCTGCGGATTGCAAATCCGTCGATCTCGGTTCGACTCCGGGTCGCGCCTCCATAGATTAACGTATTAATGACATGATTCCAGTCGTTAATATAAAGAGTTTGCCCGAGTGGTGGAATCGGTAGACACAAGGGATTTAAAATCCCTCGCTGGTAACAGCGTGCCAGTTCAAGTCTGGCCTCGGGTACCAAAAAACAGAAAAGCCCTGACTCACGTCAGGGCTTTTTTGCTTTATCGTATCTCAAAGCCCGAACTCCACAATGCGTCACCTCGTGTCATTTCTGATTATTCTAAGGCTAGGTCCAGTTAGGATTGGCCATGGGTTCAGCTCACATTTCCGGCATTCAGTATTGCGATGTCAGCGCGCGATTCTTTTCTACAATATAAAACAGCAGGTTTTTGTGATCTAGATGTTATAAATAACTTTATATAAGTAATTTCATATTTCTGCTTATAATTGCATAACAAAAGACACTTTTTTTTGGTAAATCTACAATAGTGTAAGAATTTCCCTAAGAAGGTGCTTAAGTAGCTATTACCCCCTTAAAGACAGTGGTATAAATAAGCCGAAATTTCCCCTACACGCGCATATTAGGATACGTAGTCATGATTTTCTCTCAGGTATTACTCGCACCCGCTGATCCGATTCTTGGTTTAACCGATACCTTTAAGGCTGATCCCCGTCAGGATAAAGTCAATTTGGGTGTCGGTATTTATAAGGATGAGGCTGGACAAACCCCAGTGCTGGCTTCAGTGAAAAAAGCCGAGGCTATTTTACTTGAGCAAGAGAAGACCAAAAACTACTTAGGCATTGAAGGCGTGCAAGCGTATAACCATGTTGTACAAACATTGTTATTCGGTGAGGGCAGTGAGTTAACCACTTCTGGCCGTGCTGCCACAGCGCAAGCCCCTGGTGGTACAGGTGCACTGCGTATTGCTGCTGAGTTTTTACTGCGTAATACCGATTCGCACACTATTTGGGTGAGCAATCCAACGTGGGCTAACCATCAGAATATTTTTGAAACCGCGGGTTTAACGGTTAAAGAGTACGGCTATTACAAAGCAGAAGCCCATGATATCGATTTTGATACCATGATGACGGACTTGTCTCACGCGAGTGCAGGCGATGTCGTGCTGCTACATGGTTGCTGCCATAACCCAACCGGTATCGATTTAACCTTGGCGCAATGGGAACTCGTAGCCCAATTGTGTGCCGATAAGAAACTTGTGCCATTGTTTGACTTTGCATACCAAGGTTTTGGTGCTGGAATTGAAGAAGATGCCGCAGGTCTGCGTTTAGTGGCATCAAAAGTGCCTGAGCTGCTGGTTGCTAACTCTTTCTCTAAAAACTTTGGTTTGTACAACGAACGTATCGGCGCCGTAACTGTGGTGGCTGAAGATGCTGATGCTGCCGTGCGTGCCTTTAGCCAAGTGAAACGTACCATACGTGCAAACTATTCTAACCCGCCAGCACATGGCGCACTGATTGTCAGCACTATCTTAAATGACGCAGCCCTGAAAGCCATGTGGGTGCAGGAAGTCAAAGAGATGCGTGAGCGTATCGCCGAAATGCGTACTCTGTTCGTTGACAGCTTAAAGGCTGAAGGCGTGACTCAGGACTTTAGCTTTATTTCTCGCCAAAATGGTATGTTCAGTTTCTCTGGTTTGAATAAAGCCCAAGTGGCGCGCTTGAAAGACGAGTTTGGGGTTTATATCGTTGGTTCAGGACGCATTAGCGTTGCAGGAATGACTAAGACCAATATGCCAGTGATCTGTAAAGCCATCGCCCAAGTCTTGTAAGGCTTATTAGGTTATAGAATGAGGCTAAAGGAATTTCTCTTTAGCCTTCAAACATAAAGGACAGCATTTGCTGTCCTTTATGTTTTTTATTGTGTCAGCACGTGCAGGCTATTCAGTGATTAGCAGCTAAGCGCAAGAGGTTCATGCGATTGCAGCGTGAGCTCAGATTTGATCCGCACTAGGGCGCTTAATGCATCTAATAAGTTCGCTTGATCATGCAAGTTCGGGTTATGGCGATTCTTCAACGGAAAATAGTTGATCCGTGGCCCTAAACGCGTTTGTTCGCCATGACGTAACACTTTGTGAATGATGGGCTTACCAATCACTTGATGACACCAAGCGATACGTTGCTCAATGCTAAATCGACCCGCGGGTGAGGCTTCTTCGGCCAGGTTATCGATAAAGATCACCTGCGCTTTAGTTGCGGCGAGGCTTTTGGCGAACTTAGGTAACAGCAGCGGCGGCATGATACTGGTTAAGAAGCTGCCAGGGCCTAAAATAACTAAATCTGCGTGCCGAACGGCCTCACAGGCTTCAAAGGTGGCATCGACCTGCGGCTCAAGGCAGAGCGCGATAGGCGCTTCATCCATACTGTCGACATTGATCTCCCCAAAGACTTTGCTACCACAAGCTTGCAGAGCCACTAAGTGTGTGGGTTGCTCAGACATAGGGATCAGCTGGGTTTCAATCTTGAGTAAGTTACGGATAAGATTAACCGCTTCTAATGGACGAACGCACAGTTGATCAAGCGCCAGTAAAATGAGATTACCCAGATTATGGCCGCTGAGTTCAGTTTCACCTTGGAAACGGTATTCGAATAGCTGTGAGCCGACGGAAGGGCGATTGGCTAGATGAGATAAACAGTTGCGTAAATCGCCCCAGGCAATACAGTCCTGCTCAGCTCTGAGTCTACCGGTCGAGCCACCATTATCTGTGGTCGCGACAATCCCCGTTAAACGGCTGCCTAAAAAATCGAGTGAAGATAATACTCGGCCTAAACCATGGCCTCCGCCAATGGCGACGACACGTTCAAATTGATTTAACATCAAATGCTGCATCTGGGTTCTTCCTTCCTGAATACCCGAAAATATGAATGTTACTGTACGTACAAAACAGGATGACGTAAGTGCTGCTGTGCAATGTCACTGCGTTAAGGAACCTTAGTATAAAAGCTCAGTCGAAAGCTTGCACCCATTATCGACTGCCATACGGTAAGCACGCATGTATGGCAGACATAGGGCTCAAGAGCGGCGCCTCAGGCGCAATATTGTACCTGAGTTAATGAGCCTGGTACTTGATTTAATGACAGTGACGGCGGGCAAATTTCGTTAAATCTGACAATTAGCTTATAATCCGCCCTTTATTTGCCCAATACGGGCGTCACACTTAAGGTGAACTATTGAAAACGGGTAGAATTGGTTCATTTACATTGGCATTAGCCATGGTCATCGTGGCGATTTTTGCATTGCGTGTTTGGATCATTCCGAACATAAATGATTCATCTGCCATTGCGACCCAACTCGTTGACGCTGTCGATCCTGTTACGCAAGTTCCTGACTTCTCTGCGATCAACGATATCACCGAAAAGAAGAAAGCCTTTTTTGATTTTCTGCGGCCGATTGTGCAGCAGCAGAATGCCATCATCTCGATGGAACGTGAGTTTGTCAGTGAAATGCTCGCTTTGGTTGAGAATGGCAAGAGTTTATCTGAGACCCAACTCGGGCAGCTCAATACGCTATTCGACAAATACCAATATGCGGCGCGAAACGTCGATGCTAAATCCTTAGCAAGCTTACTAAAGCGCGTCGATATTGTGCCTGAATCTATGGTGCTGATCCAAGCCGCGAATGAATCCGGTTGGGGCAGCTCACGTTTTGCCCGTGAAGGCTTTAACTTTTTTGGTGAATGGTGTTTTACTGCTGGCTGCGGCATAGTGCCATCTTCACGGGGAACAGGTAAGAGCCATGAGGTTAAAGTGTTTTCATCGGTCGACGAGTCCGTTTCGTCCTACATGCGCAATTTAAATTCCAATACAGCCTACGCGCTATTTCGTTCTATCCGCGCCGATTTACGCTCACAGGAACTAGAGCCGACTGCGGATCAATTGATTTACGGACTCGTGAATTATTCTGAAAGACAAGAAGCTTATATTGATGAGCTGCTTGATATGTTACGTCATAATGAAAAATATTTGGTGAATGTCGATGTATAAAAAACTGTTGTTTAGTGGCCTCTGTTTACTGGCAACTAGCGCCGCTGCTGAAACTGTATCCCTTGAATATAAAGGTTTTTATGATAGATTAAAACAAGTTAACAAGGGCGGTTATCAACTCGTAGAAGTGGCTTTTAGTGTTCCAATGCAAAAGAACTGTTTGATCCAAAGCGGTTCTATTTCCAGTGAAAAAACATCAACGCCACTGACGTATACCGATGCTCAGCGGTTATTTATTCCCTTAGATGATGATTTAAAAGATCAGCGTGCCTTGGTTAATCTCAATTTTGCCGGCAGTGCTGAGGGATGCGCTATCGCGATGCAAGTCAGAGCTAAGCAAACATTAGCCGAGTACGATAAAGCGCGTTTACAGCAAATTGTGACCGAAATGGACACGCTGCTTGGCGCCATGCAAGGCTTCCCGATGCGTTATTTTAGGGAGTCCATTGCCGGCCTTAACTTTGAATTCCAACCCGAGCAAGAAGTGTATGTACACCTTAATGGCCGTGAACAAGCCGTTAAGGGCAGTTATAAATTAGCCGCGAATGAGCTTGAAAACATCACTACGCTAAGCTTCAGTGCTCAGCCATTAGTGTTGAGTCCTTGGGTGAAGTAATCCTCTTTGCCTCGTTGAATTGGCATCTTGAAATAATCGATTCAGAATCGCGGGCTCAAAGATAGTGTCGGGAGTCTTAACTTATTTTGTAGCCATAAAAATGCCCACATTACGTGGGCATTTTTGTTTAGCTAATTTATCTTGCTTACTTTCGTTGGGTTAACTTGTTTTACTGACTAGGGCGCTAAATTCAGCCTGAGTTAGACTTCGTAAGTGTTAACGATATCAATGCGTTTTGCCGCATCCAAATCAATACGGCCGCTGTTGGCGATATCAAGGAAATCGAATGCGGGTAGATTGGCTTCGGCAACATCACCACGCATAGGCGCGTTAGGGTCACGCGTTAGAGACACAAAGTCGAACTGCTCACGGTCAACACCCTGCGATGGTGCGGTGTTTTGCATTGCTGTGAAAATCGTTTCAATACGACCAGGGTATTGTCTATCCCACTGATTAAGCATGTCTTTGACTGCGGCGCGCTTTAAGTTTTCCTGCGAGCCACACAAGTTACAAGGGATGATCGGGAATTCTCTTAAGTTGGCATATTCTTCGAGATCTTTTTCACGGCAATAGGCCAGAGGGCGAATGACCACATTAGCGCCATCATCCGACAGTAGCTTTGGCGGCATAGCTTTCATCTTGCCGCCAAAGAACATGTTCAAGAACAAGGTCTCGATAATGTCATCCCTGTGGTGGCCTAGGGCGATTTTAGTGGCGCCGATGCGCTGGGCAAAGCCATAGAGCGTGCCGCGACGCAGGCGAGAGCACAGGGAGCAGGTAGTTTTACCTTCAGGGATTTTATCTTTCACTATCGAGTAAGTGTCTTTCTCGAGGATGTGATAAGGCACATTGAGCTTATCTAAATAAGCTGGCAGCACATGTTCAGGAAAGCCGGGTTGCTTTTGATCTAAATTAACCGCAATGATTTCAAACTGAATGGGCGCGCGTTGCTGCAGATTCATCAAAATATCGAGCATCGCATAGCTGTCTTTACCGCCACTGAGGCAGCACATGATCTTATCGCCATCTTCAATCATATTGTAATCGGCGATTGCGCTACCCACTTCACGACGCAGACGTTTCTGTAATTTATTCAGACGGGTAGTGTGTTTTTTTGATAATTCTTCAGACATAGGATTTGCCGTAACTTCAGATATAGCTTCAAGCATAAAAAAGCGCCCAGTAACTCAGTTTCAGGGCGCGTATTATTCCAGCTATCTTTGGCGGGGTAAAGTGCCGCGTATCGCTTAGGCTTCTTCTAACGGTGATTTGTAGCCGTCGGGTTTGATGGCCAGTAAATCGCAGTTGATACTATCAATAACATGCTCTGCAGTATTACCAATCAGTGCCGCTGAAAAACCGGTGCGACCGACAGTGCCTAAGATCACTAATTCGGCATCGAGTTTTTCAGCAAGCTCAGGGATCACATCCTCTGGCAAACCTTCTTTCACATGGCAATGATTTGGATCGATATCATAAGCGCCAGCAAGGTAACTCACGCGCTGCTCATGCTGCATGCGAATGGTTTCGTTGTAGGACTGGGCATCAAAGTCCGGCAATTCAATGGCTAAGTTTACCGGCGTACCGGGATAGCCATTGACTAAATGCACTTCGGCAGAGAACTTATCCGCTAAATCTTTCGCATGCTCGATGATTTTACCGTTAAGCATTTGATGATCGGTATCTTCGGTTGCCACATTCACAGCGCAAAGGATTTTGCCCGCCGCTGGCCAGTCATGGGCTTTCACCATCAACACAGGCACTGGGGCTTTACGCATTAAATGCCAATCGGTTGGGGTGAAGATCACCGCTTTGAGTTTGTCGTGGGCATGGGTGCCTTTAACAATCAAATCGTATTGCCCTGAAATTGCATGATTAATAATGCTTTCGAAGGGGCGGTTATGCCAAATGACTTGGGTATCAATATTGAGTTGCAGATGAGTGTAAGCGGCGAGTAAGTCTTGGATCCAAGCGAGACGTTGATCTATGACGCCTTGACGCATGGCTTCGCGCTCTTGATTCGACAGAATCGAAGTCATCTCATAGGAAAAGTCGAAGATAGAAAGAAACACAGTGACTTGAGCGTTGCATTTACTGGCCAAGGTCACCGCTCGTGCGAGGGCAACTTGATTCTCTGTGGTAGGGTCAACCACAACCAGTATTTTTTGATAATCCTTCATGGGAGGTTCCTTTAGTCATAGGCTCAATATCATCATGAGCCTTTGGCAGTTAGCTGTATTGTTCTAGATCAAACTCATTCGAAATTGATTAAAACTCGCTTAAAAATCATGCCTTAATCTGTATGACATGTCTAGCCAGTCCCGGTTTTTCAACTGAATTGTTCTTGCCATTCATGACAAGGACCTAGCGCGTAACTCTCTTGCACTTAACTATTATGCTGCACTCAATTTTTTTGCAGCAAACACTCTTGCGGTGAACTATCTCGCTATGCGCGAATTACCCGCTAATAGATTCAGCTCTTGCGAGTCGAGGATAGTAATGTACTTACCCTTAACTTCAATCAAGCCTGATTTTTGGAAACGCCCAAGTAAGCGACTGATGGTCTCTACGGTCAAACCGAGATAATTACCAATGTCACCGCGGGTCATGGTTAAGCGGAATTCTTTGGGCGAGAAGCCACGGCTACCAAAACGATTAGCCAGATTACTGATAAAGGCTGCCAGACGTTCTTCGGCATTTTTCTTGCTGAGTAGCAGGATCATTTCTTGATCGCTCATGATCTCATTGCTCATCAGACGCATGATCTGCTGACGCAATTTAGGCATAGTGCCTGAAAGTTCATCGAGGATATTAAAGGGGATTTCACAGACCATGGAGGTCTCGAGTGCCTGTGCAAAACTCTGGTGCAACTGGGCGTGGATACCGTCAAAACCAATCACATCACCCGCTAAGTGGAAGCCGGTGATCTGCTCATCGCCTTGCTCAGTAATAGTGTAACTTTTGATGGTGCCAGAGCGGATCGCAAACAGGGATTTTAACGCATCACCCGATTTAAAAATTTGCTCGCCTTTTTGAATTGGCTTTTTACGCTCAATAATATCATCGAGCTGATCTAGCTCACTTGCATTGAGGGTAAAAGGAATACAAAGGGTACCCATACTGCAATCGTGACAATGGATTGTGCATCCGCTAGCGGCAGGACGACGATTCTTATTTTGTTCAATTGTCATGTTGATTCTCAAGTTTATCCACTGCAGCCATGTTAAACCAATTCACTCACTTGGGCTAGTTTAGCTGCGCGAGTGCGATATATAAAGTTTGACCACCAAACGCAATTAACAGTAAGCCGCTCAATAGTCTAACGGTTTTCTGTTGAACCCAAGCAGCGAGTCGTTTTGCTGCCACGCCAGCACTCAATAGGGCGGGTAAAGTACCTAAGCCAAAGGCCAACATAATTAAGGCACCTTGGCTGGCAGAGCCAGAAGCTACAGACCAAGTTAAGGTGCTATAGACGAGGCCGCAGGGGAGCCAGCCCCAAATGAATCCTGCCATGACCGCTTGGCTCGGATTTTGGATAGGCACAAGGCGTTGCGCTATGGGTTTTAAATATTGCCATAACCATTGGCCAACGCGCTCAATCTGCACGATTCCAACCCAAATTTTGGCGATATACAGCCCAGTTGCGATCATCATCAGTCCGGCAAAGATACGCAGCACAATCAGATAAGTATCCAGTTCAAATAAGTGACCAAGACCTGCCGCCGAAGCGCCCACTAAGGCGCCCGCTAAGGTGTAACTCAAAATACGCCCAAGGTTGTAACTCAGTAGATATTTGAGCTGATGCGCCAGCAGATTGCCTGTTTTGCCATTGGGGATTTGGGCTGAGAAAGCGCCCACTAAACCGCCACACATGCCAAAGCAATGTGCGGCGCCCATGAGGCCTACCAGAAAAGCCCCAGTGACATTGTACTCAATCACTGCGTACTCAATCACAGCGGCATGCCTTTTTCTTGCGCTGCCTCGGCTTTCTCTTTCTCAGGCACGGGATGGCTGTTTGGTTTAACAGTGTCTTCGTCGAATAATATCGACACACTTTGGCGGTCTAAATCGTCAAATTGTTCGGATTTCACCGCCCAAAAAAATACCATTACAGCGATGGCGACAAAGATCATGGCAATGGGGATGAGCACATAAATAATTTCCATAATGACCTCTTACTATTCTGGTTTTACTTTTATTGTGATCACACTTTAACCCGCAATAATCTCAGGCTATTACCGACCACAATCAAAGAACTCGCCGACATGCCAATGGCGGCGATATAAGGTGCCACATGGCCAGTGACGGCTAAGGGCAAAATTAGGGCGTTGTAACCCAGCGCCCACGCTAAATTTTGTCTGATAATCTGTGTCGTCAGTTTCGCGACGCTAACGGCTTGGGTGAAGCGGGACAGATGATCCCCCAATAAAATTAAATCGGCACTGTTTTTCGCGATAGCACTGCCGCTGCCCATGGCCACCGACAAATCAGCCCCCGCAAGCACAGGCGCATCGTTGATGCCATCGCCAAACATGGCAACCCGATTATGCTGTTGTAATCGGGTCACGAGGGCAAGCTTATCAGCAGGCGTTAAGCCGCTGTGCACATCGTCAATCCCCAGCTCTTTTGCCAGTTGATGTACATGCCCTGAGCTATCGCCGCTGGCAATACTGATGCGGCAACCTTGCTGCTTTAACATTTCAACCGTGGCTTTGCTGTCTTGGCGAATATTGTCTTGAATTTCAAAGCTTGCCAGTACTTCAAGCTGCTCATTGCATGAACGTGCTAACCAAATCTTTTGGGTTGGGTCACGACTATCAATACTCGCGCCGGTAAATACTGCATTGCCAATTAAGTAATCAGTGCCATCAATTCGGCCTCGAACGCCAAAGCCGACTTCATGGTGAACCTCTTCGGTAACCAATGCATTATCGGCAAATACGGCAAATGCCGCTGCAATCGGGTGGCGAGAACCTGTTTCCAGCGCTGCGGCAATGGCTAAGGCTTGCGTCTTGGTTAAATCTGCCATGCACTGCGTTTGCCCGATAGAGAGGGTACCACAGGTGAGGGTACCGGTTTTATCAAAGACAACATGTTTGATCTGTGGCAGTTTTTCAAATACACCGGCTTTGCGAGTAATAATCCCAAGGCGAGTGAAAATAGCGGTCGCGCAGGTGACTGCTGTCGGTGTGGCAAGTGCTAAGGCGCAAGGGCAAGTAGCAACCAGAACCGATAGCGTTACCCAAAAGGCATCCTCTGGGGAAATTTGATGCCAAACCAAATAGGTGATTATCGCTATGGTCAGGATTGTGCCCGAGAAATAACGCGATAATTTATCGGCTAAGAGCGCAATTGCAGGTTTAGTATTGGATGCAAGCTCCTGCAGTCGAATAATCTCAGCCACAAGTTGGTCTTGCCCTAGCGCTGTGACGCTAACTTTGATGGGTTGGTCGACGTTGATGGTGCCTGCGTAAACTTGGCTAGCAACAGTTTTTTCAATCGGCATTTGCTCGCCGGTGAGCATAGCTTCATTGATGCTAGTGTGACCTTCAATCACCACACCATCAGCGGCCACCATTTCACCCGGTTTGACGAGGATCACATCATTGAGACGTAACTTTTTGGCGGGAATTTCTTCCTGACCATTGTCGTTCACTAAGTGCGCCGTGAGCGGCACTAACTTATGCAAATTACTCGAGCTGACCGAGGCCTTTTGTCTGGCTTTCTGCTCGAAGTAGCGCCCGAGTAACAGGAAGAAGGTAAACATGGACACAGATTCAAAATACACTTCGCCGGTGCCATTTACTGTGGCAAAACAACTGGCAACGTATGCGCCGCCAATCGCAATGGAGACAGACACATCCATATTGAGTTTGCCGCTGAGTAAGGTACGAATCGCACTGAAATAAAAGGGCTGCGCCGAGTAAAGCACCACGGGTGTGGCAAAAATCATGCTAACCCAACGGAAATAATCCCGATATTGCACATCTAAATCGGTGAAATAGCCTGTATAGAGGGCGAGGGCGAACATCATGACTTGCATGGTCGCAAAACCCGCTAAGCCTAAGCGCAATAAAAACTTACGGCTATTGAGTTTGTTGTTGAGCTCTTGCTCATCGACTTGATAGGGCGCGGCTTGATAACCGATGCGGCTAATTTGCCCTAGGATATCGCTGAGTTTTACCGTGCGTTTATCCCAACTGATCATAGCGCGTTGGGTGGTAGAGTTAACAAGCACTTGGCTTACGCCCGTTAGTTGTTTTACTTTGTGCTCAATCAACCAAGCACAGGCCGCGCAGGTGATGCCATCGATAGAGAGCGACACTGACTCGATATTGTCCTCAGAATGGACAAAGTCTTGCTGCACTTCGGGTAAATCATAGGCACTAAATTGCGTTAAGGCTTCGGGGACGAGGGCGTTCTGTTTACTGCCGGGTTCAGTGCGGAACTTGTAGTAACTGAGTAATCCCGCATCCACAATCGCCTGAGAAACCGCCTGACAGCCAGGGCAACACATGAGTTCATCACGATCATTGATGCGGGTCACAAACTGCTGGCCCGTCAGCACGGGCTCTTGGCAGTGAAAACAACTTGGATACGTCATAGTGCTACTTATTCAACCACAATCAGTTCAGCCAAAGTTGGACGTGATCTTTTAATTCAACGCGTTGATGAATGCGCCATTTGCCATCGTAACTTTCAAGACGCACTTCCCAAGGGCCAGTCAGTGTGGCGGGCACGGTAATGCGATACACATTACTGGCATCGGCCGTTGCGGTGAGCTTGATGTCTCTGTCGGCAATAGTGGGATGGTAGAACTCGACTTTTAGGGCTGCTTGAGAAGCGGGGCCACCTTGTTGCGTCAGTAGAATTTCATTATTGGCTTGTTCGAGCGAAAAGTTCATGCCGATCTGTTTGGCATACTTCACTTTACTCAAGTCCATATTAATGGCTTTGCCTTCTTTGTAGTAATCCTCGGCGACTAACGAGTCCGAGTTAGTAAGGGCAATTTTTAGCGTGGTAAAACTTGCGATGACAGCACATAAAGGAAGAATAATTAAAAACCAAGGCCAGAACTGCTTATACCAGGCTTGTTGTTCGTTCATGTCAGATACCCATTCAAAAAATTTGCGCCATTTTACCGTTAAAAGCTGGTATTAGCACTTTAAAAAAAAGGCCTCGAAGTCTTCGAGGCCTTAGCGTTACTCATATCTAATTACTTGTTTGACAAGCTATAAACATAAGCTGCGATTACGTGAACTTTCTCTTCACCGAGAACGTCTTTCCACGCTGGCATCACACCTGCGCGACCATGTTTAATGGTTTCTTCGATCACGCCGCGGCTACCGCCATATAACCAAACATCGTCAGTTAAATTTGGAGCACCCATGAATTTGTTGCCTTTAGCGTCCATACCATGACACGCGAAACAACCTTTCATGAATGAGCCTTGACCTTGAGCAGCGAGTGTTTCATCGTGCTCACGACCAGACAATTTAACAACGTATTCAGCTAAACCCGCAATTTCGCTGTCATCGATTGGCAAACCACCTTTCGGCGGCATCATGCCATGACGACCACCCATGATCGTGGTTTTAATCGTGGCTAAGTCGCCACCATATAACCAGTCACCATCGGTGAGATTAGGGAAGCCTTTGCTACCACGTGCGTCAGAGCCATGGCACTGTGCGCAGTTTTGTAGGAACAAACGGCCGCCCACTTTCAACGCTTCTTGGTTTTTCACTAATTCTTCTAGTGGTGTTGCCAAGTAAGCCGCGAAGATTGGGCCATATTTTTCACTAGCGTGTTTTACTTCTTGGTCATACTGAACATAACGGCCTTCTTTTGCTGCAAGCTCAATGGCTGCGGCAGAATCGGCTTTAATACCTTGTTCAGTACCAATGCTTTGGTTAGAACTCGTCCAGCCTAAAAGGCCTTTGTAGTTACCTAAACCAGGAAATAAGGCTAGATAGATCAAGCCAAACACGATAGTGATATAGAACATATAACTCCACCATTTTGGCAGTGGGTTATTGAGTTCTTCAATACCGTCGAAACTGTGACCCATGGATTCGCCTTCTTTTACGCCGGTGGTGTTCTTAGAACACACTCGGAGCAATAGAAAACAACCCGCGATCACGACTAACGAGAGTACGGTAATCCAAACACTCCAGAAGCTACTCATCACTTATTCTCTCCTGAGTCCTTCGATACCTTGCTGACTTCCTCATCGGAAAACACAAGGTTAGCTGCTTCATCAAATGATTTTTGACGACGCGAGCTATATGCCCAAGCAAATATACCGACGAAGGTCAGCATCACAATGATGGTTAAAATGCCTTGTAATGTGCCGTAATCCATATATTGCCTCCTTATTTGAGTGCGTGACCCAAAGACTGAAGATATGCAATCAAGGCTTCCAGCTCTGTCTTACCTGCAACAGCTTGCTGCGCGCCTGCGATTTCTTCATCGGTATAAAGATCATTACCTTTGTAACCGCCTTTATGCATGTTACGTAGGATAGTCATCTTATCGCCCGTCAGTTCGCCGTCTAACTTGTTTTCGGCTAACCATGGGAACCCTGGCATATTCGATTGAGGTACTACAGCACGAGGATCGATTAAGTGAACTTCATGCCATTTATCGCTGTAACGACCGCCAACACGGGCAAGATCAGGACCTGTACGCTTAGAACCCCATTGGAATGGATGATCCCAAACCGATTCACCCGCAACAGAGTAGTGACCATAACGTTCAGTTTCTGCACGTAAAGGACGGATCATCTGGCTGTGACAGTTATAACAACCTTCACGAACATAGATGTCACGGCCTTCAATTTGCAGGGCAGTGTATGGCTTTAAACCTTCAACTGGCTCAGTCGTATCTTTTTGAAAAATCAACGGTGTGATTTCAACCAGACTACCGAAACTGATAGCGATAACGGTAAAGATCGCTAACAAACCGATGTTTTTTTCAACTATCTCATGATTAAATTTCATCGAGTTTGCTCCTTTAAGCCGCTGTTGGTTCAGCCAATGCTGGCAATGAATCTTTAGAGGCTTTCACAGTACGGATCACGTTGTATGCCATGATCAGCATACCGGTCAGGAAGAAACAACCGCCAAGGAAACGTACAAAGTAGAAAGGATATGAAGCTTCAAGACTTTCAACAAAGCTATAAGTCAAAGTACCGTCAGCATTCACTGCGCGCCACATCAGACCTTGCATTACACCTGAAATCCACATAGAGACGATGTAAAGCACAGTACCAATAGTCGCTAACCAGAAATGGACGTTGACTAACTTGATGCTGTACATACGGCCGTGGCCAAACAATACAGGGATCAAGTGATACAGAGAACCGATAGACACCATTGCAACCCAGCCTAGCGCGCCGGAGTGAACGTGACCGATAGTCCAGTCTGTATAATGTGATAGTGCGTTAACTGTCTTAATTGCCATCATCGGACCTTCGAAGGTAGACATACCGTAGAAAGACAGAGAAACGACTAAGAAACGCAATACAGGGTCAGTACGCAGTTTATGCCAAGCACCAGACAAGGTCATGATACCGTTAATCATACCACCCCAAGAAGGTGCGAATAGGATCAGTGACATCACCATACCTAAAGACTGAGTCCAGTCAGGTAAAGCTGTGTAATGTAAGTGGTGAGGACCAGCCCAAATATACAGTGCGATCAAAGCCCAAAAATGGACAATAGATAGACGGTAAGAGTACACAGGACGACCCGCTTGCTTAGGTACGAAGTAATACATCATCCCCAAGAAGCCTGCGGTTAATAAGAAACCTACAGCGTTGTGACCATACCACCACTGCACCATAGCATCGACAGCGCCGCTATACAGAGAGTATGACTTGAACAGACTGACTGGTACTGCCATAGAGTTAACTATGTGTAGTACGGCAACGGTAATAATAAAGGCACCAAAGAACCAGTTCGCCACGTAAATATGCGAAGTCGTTCGTTTGATAATAGTACCGAAGAACACAATAGCGTAGGACACCCAAACGATAGTAATTGCGATATCGATAGGCCATTCTAATTCAGCGTATTCTTTACCTTGGGTGAAACCCATTGGCAAAGTGATGGCTGCTGACAGAATGATGGCTTGCCATCCCCAAAACGTAAATGCGGCTAACTTAGGTGCAAATAGTCGGGTTTGACAGGTGCGTTGTACGACATAATAGGATGTTGCAAAAAGGGCTGATGTACCGAACGCGAAGATCACCGCATTGGTGTGTAATGGTCGCAAGCGACTATACGTTAACCAAGGAGTGTCAAAGTTCAGCTGAGGCCAGATTAACTGAGCCGCAATTAATACGCCGACTGACATACCAACAATACCCCACAAAACTGTGGTTAAGGCAAATTGGCGGACAATGGCGTAATTGTAATCAGCGCCTGTTGGCTGGGAATGGTTCATCATAATGCTTCCACTGCTTATTACTTTTACTTTTAGTAAAGACAAGCTTTACCTGTTATAAAATGACATAAAACTCAGCTTCCCTATTCAGGTTGCTGAGTCATGTCAATGCGTTACCCTGCATATTTTTGCTCAAATATGAGGTTTCGCAATGATACTTGAGCAATATCAAAAAAGATACCAAAGAAGGGGTGTAGAAAGTTGATCTAGATCAACCTACGCCATAGAATGTTAACATATTGCGTCATAAGGTTAATCTTTGTGCTAAATCGTCCTAATCCCTATTTATTCATCGCGTTAATTCTCTTCAATCTCACAGCTTGCACTGAAGATGCTAAGCAAGTCACACTTAAAAGCAGTCTTGATCCTTCACTTTGTCAATTTTCGGCAGGGGATTGTGTTAAACAAGTGGGCGATATCAAACTCACTGTTAGTCTGTCGCCAGCAAATGCACCGAGCGAAAAGCCATTAACATTAACGCTATTAGCGTCTTCGCCCATTACCGATGTGCAAATCCGCTTAGAAGGAAGAGATATGTTTATGGGCGTTATTCCCGTAAATGTGAAGCAAACCGACGAAATGACTTATATTGGTCAAATGGTATATGGCTCTTGTAGCAGTGGTTATATGGTTTGGCGCGGCTTTGTTAGTTTCAACGTTAATGGCGAAACTAAAACGGCAGTGTTTGATTTTCTCGCTGATGACAATGGCTAAGACTAGCTTGATAATTCGTTACATTGCCTTCAAAGCATTCGGACAATTACCTCTGGTTAGCGCAGCTTAATTGTCCTTCCAGTTGTCTTTTACTTTGACAAAAATATCCACATTATCGATAAAAAGCTGCAATAAGTGTGGGTCAAAGTGTTTTGCGGCGCCTTTACGCATTTCAGCTAACACCTCCTCTAAAGGCCAAGCTGTTTTATAGCAGCGTGCATGGGAAAGTGCATCAAACACATCTGCAATAGCCACAATCCGCGCGAAAATATGAATTTCGTCTTGTTTTAAATTGGCGGGATAACCAGAACCATCATATTTTTCATGGTGTTGCAGTGCAATAATCGATGCAGCTTTGAGGATAGGGCGCTCTGAATTCGCCAAAATCTGATGACCAATCGTAGGGTGCTGACGCATGACTTGCCATTCTTCATCGTCTAACTTACCGGGTTTGAGCAGAACCGCATCGGGGATCGCTATTTTACCTATGTCATGCATAGGTGAGGCGCGGCGCAGTAAATCGGCTTCGTATTCAGGTAAACCAGCGAGTAAAGCGAGTTGGGAGCAATATTCCGCCATACGTTTCACGTGATTGGCGGCTTCTTTTGAGCGGCTTTCAACCACATCCCCTAAACGCAGAATGAGCTCAGATTGGGTATCTTCAACTTCTTGACTGAGCAGCAAGTTTTCAAATGCAACGCCGACGTTGATGGCAAAAATATCAATGAGCTTCTTATCAAGATCATCAATTTTATCAATACTATCCATATAGAGTAGATTGATTAACCCACTTTTTGTGGGGAAGTAACCGACAAAACAGTTGTCTTCATAAAGGCAGCGTTTTTGAGTGAGCGCATTGCGCAGTAAGCGGTCGATATGCTCCGGCAATTGAGTAATATGGTTTTTATTGGAAAACTGGCCTGTGCCCGCGAGGATCTCAATATTCACGGGATCAAGATGACCGCTGATCGCATCAATAGCATTGCACGTTAGCAGTAGGGTTTCTGAATCCAGATTGAGCAGGGTGGCGACTTGAGTAAGCAGTCCATCTGCGAATTTATGCAGGGTGCGCAGCTCAAATAATCCAGATGTTGCTTCTAGTACTCTTTCTAAGCCTTTACGGTGGTTGATTTGGGTACGCCTTGCTTGCTCAATTTCCATAATATCGCGATAGGAGCGAAGGGCAGAGTAGACGCTGGTCATGAGTTTACGGGAATCGAGTTCAGCTTTGGCTTTGTAATCATTAATATCGTAATTGACGATAACGTCTTCTTCAGGTGCTTGACCAGGTTGGCCCGTGCGCAGGATTAATCGTGTGGTTTTATTTTGGAGTTCTTCACGGATCCATTTCACTAACTCTAAGCCTGCATGATCACTCTCCATCACAACATCAATAAAGGCGATGGCGATATCACGTTCTTGATTGAGTAACTCTTTTGCTTGCTCAGCACTGTAGGCATTGATAAAGGTGAGGGCGCGGCCATCGAGTTTAAAGCGGGAGAGGGCAAGCTTAGTGACGGTATGAACATCAGGTTCATCATCGACCACTAATACCTTCCAAGGAATACCTGACTCAGTTGTCTCGGTAGGCTTTTTACCGGAAAACAGCGGGTTTTTCTTTGCAAGATCAATCAGCATCCGATACCTCATTCAAATAAAAATAATGATCACATAATCAGTGTAGTAGACACATTTCAAAGAAGTGCAAAATCTTACATTAAATAGCGAGGTGAGTGGCAAACCTCCAACCGAGTTGTTGATAACGGTTATCATTTGTGTATTCTGTTAATATCACACAATGATAGGAGGGTAAGGGCATGAGTCAGCAGATTAATTTATCGATTTCAACCCATAAACTGGGACAGCTTATACAGGATGGACACCTCTGTGCGGCAGATTTTAGGTGCTTGGACAGTCAATCTAAACAGCAAGTGTGGCAGTTATGCCTGATTTGTTGCCAAAAGCGCATTACGTGTCAGCAATGTACGTTTTCAACTTGCACTAAAAATCTGACCTATCTTGATGCCGATAAATAACGTTATCGGCATTTGCGTTTAAGTATTATCATATAAGAAACCCTTATAATTCAGATGTGATATGCAACTTCCTCCAGTAATCCCGCTATTTGACTCATTTGAATTCATACAAGTTGGCAATAGTGTTGTTAACCAATATATCACCCAAATCAGCATGAAAAAGGTGGCTGATGCGGGCTTAGTGATCGAGCACGCCAGTGATTGGTTGTTTGAACAAAAGCACAACGAAAACAACTATAAAGCCTATCGCAGCGAGCTCACTACGTTTCTGCATTGGTGTTTTGATGTGGTTTCAATGTCGCCCATTGAAGTCACACGCAAAGACATGAGCCATTACGTTGATTACTGCCAAGCGCCGCCCATAGCACTGATTGGCTATTTTAATGTGCCGCAGTTCAAGTTTGATAAAATGCATGATGAACGGGTTCCAAACCCGCAATGGCGGCCATTTGTCGGTAAAAAACGACTCGGACAAATCCAGCCTTATGCATTAAGCGACAATGCGTTAAAAACAAAAATGGCCATTTTGTCTTCGTTTTACTCGTACCTGACAAGCGAAGAATATTGTGAGCGTAATCCTGCGCAGATCTGGCTGAATCACAGTCGGTTCGCGGCCAATCGGCAATATCAGCGCCAGAGTCATGAAGAGGAAAACAGCCTCGCATTCACTGAATTGCAGTGGTCATACATTATGGCAACTGTAACCGCGCTGGCAGAAGCATCGCCAGAATTACATCAAAGAAGTTTATTTCTGATTTCATTGATTTATTGCTGCTATTTACGCATCTCAGATGTGTCTGCACGTGCAGGTTATTCACCGGTGATGGATCAGTTTAAGCACAATCAACAAACGGGTATTTGGAGTTTTCATATTCCATTGAGTAAAGGCGGTAAAAGGCGCAGCGTGGCAATCTCAAAAGCTTTACTCGATGCTTTAGTAAAATATCGTCAGTTTTTAGGATTAACAGATTATCCAGCGCCAAACGAGAACCATCCTTTGTTTGTACGGCACAAAGCCGCTGGCCGCGGTCGAGATGTCGGAATCCTCAATGCCAATCTTGGCATTCGTCAAGTCCGCGATGAAATTCAAAGTATTATCAATCTGGCGGCAGAAAGTATTGAGGCCGATGGCTTTGCACAAGACGGTGCGCAAATGCGTAAACTCACGGCCCATAATATTCGCCACACAGGCATTACGCACGATATCAATATCAACCGCAGACCGTTATCCCATGTACAAGCCGACGCTGGACACGAAAGTATCGACACCACATCGCAGTATTTGCACACAAGCCAAATCGAACGTCATGAAAGTGCATTCAATAAACCAATCGATCATTTAAAAGGCATAGAGTAACTAAGTAAGCCATGGCTTATTGTTTACGGCCACACAGATTGAGAATCTCAGGCACTACATAATAACCATGTTATTCAAGGGTATGGAGATTTAGTAAAACGGTATCCATATCACATGAGTTGAGATTTCTACACATTGAAGCTCCTAACTCGCATCTACGATAGAAGACTTCTGATTGAATGGTGCATAAGTATCAATAGGTTAGATTACATTCTAGATATAAGTATAAGAGGAATTCTCAGTCTGCCGCGAAATCTCATTCTGAGTGGCCACGAACACACCCGGGTGAAATATAATAAACATTAGTAATATTTAACATAATATACATTGTGCGCAGCATTGTGTGAAAGGGATTAGGGCCGATAATGTGGTAATTTATCTTCGCAATGAAAATATTTGTTCGAATGAAAATGACCTTTCTCGTTGAAATTATTATCAATCTGGAAAAACTACCCTTATGGGCTTAATTTTCTTCCTACGTGAATGCTTTAGCGTTTTGGCTATGCTTGCCCGCAATTATTCACGTACAGACACCTCATCATGAGAGTATGAACCACTTCAGCACTTAATGAATGTTTTGCGCTGGTGATGAGCCAGTCCATGTTGGGCTCACCTATGGCAATACTGGTTGGATTGGGTGGTTTTATCCGCTAAAACGGAAATTAAACTTCAGGGTAATGATGAGTTTATCATTCGCATTACTCCTAAAAGTTAAGCGCAAGCGCTCAGCTAAACAAACATTCTAAAGAAGCATTTTAAGAAATTATTTCAAGAAACCATTTAAGAATCTATCTTAATAAATTGAGTCACATGGATAATCGTAAGCGGCTCAGATTGATTAAATCAAAGCCGCTTTATTTTTTCATCTCATCCAATGGCTCAAGGCTGTGCTAAGTGGCAGCTTATGAGCTTTGAAAGCCTCAGGCGATTTTGCTACTGTTAGCACCCTCACATTTTTCGAATACGACTTATGCCCTCTTCATGGTTTTTCTTTGATGCGATCCCCGTCGATATATTTGCCCTACTCACCCTAAGCGCCGCATTTACCTCTTTTTTTACGGCCTGTTTTGGCATTGGTGGTGGCGTTATGCTTTTAGGCGTGATGGCACAAGTGTTACCGCCGCAACTGATTATTCCATTACATGGCGTGGTGCAATTGGGTTCGAACGGTGGCCGTGCTGCTCTAGGCTGGCGCTATATCGAATGGCGACTTATAGCGGCATTTTTCCCCGGCGCAATATTAGGGGCATTATTGGGGAGTGTTGTGTTGGTGGCGCTGCCACCATCAGTTATGTACCTCACCATTGCTGCATTTATTCTTTATTCATGTTGGGGTCCCAAACTGCCAAAAATGGTGCTTGGTACTTTAGGGACGCTTGCCGCAGGCGCCATAACCACGTTTATCTCGTTATTTGCAGGCGCTACTGGGCCATTAGTTGCGGCGTTTATTAAACAATTGGAAGTTGACCGTTTTCGCACCGTCGCAACCTTTGCCATGGCGATGTCACTGCAGCACGGGGCTAAAATTGTGGTGTTTGAAGGCATGGGGGTGTCCCTAGCAAATTGGTGGCCGCTGTTGGTGTGCATGATGTTAAGCGGCACCGTAGGCACGTGGATTGGGTTTAAAATGCTGAAACGTGTCGCCGATAAACATTTTCAAACGGCTTTTAGCATTGTACTGACGCTGTTGGCCATTCGATTAATTTGGCAGGCGAATAGCCAGTGGTAGAGACATAAAAAAAGCAGTAACTGAATCAGTTACTGCTTAGCGCCGAGCAACGCTGGCTCAACCAAGATGTCGTTAAGCGACCTCAACTCAAACGACATTTCAAGCACCCGTTACAAACTATTTGTTGCTATTTCACCTCTCTGAAATAGAACTGCTGCGAAATGGTATTTTTCCAGACATCCTCAACGATATTATCGCCATTGGCATAGGACTCGCCTGCCACTTTCATCGATGAACCGCCCTTACGCGATACCACACGCAGTGAACCATTTGGCATAAACTCAGTTCGCCATTCACTGTCCGCCTGCTCGCAACCACCCAGCTGCAAGTTGCCATCAACACTCACTAAGCATTGGGCTTGTTTGTTCGCCGTTAGCTGCTTCGATTGCAGGCGGTAATAACCATCACTGGTGGATGTTGCTTGCCATTGCTGGCAGGCATTGGCGGTATATTCATGTTGAACCACATTGGCATTGGCTTTAACGTCGCATTGTTGCGCCGACACCACTCGTCCACTGTGGGCATTTACAATCGCTAAATGAGATACCGGTTCAATCCGCCAGTCAGTACAATCGCTGACGCGGTTTTCACAGGTAACCACAGCTGCGCCCTTTTGGGTAGTGCAATTGGCGGCTTGCAGATTTTGAATAGAACGCTCATTGGCAAAACGGAACCAGCCATCATGGCTGGCATCCACTGACCAACGTTGGCAACGGGAAGCAACCCAAGGCGCAGCACTCACGCCCAAGGCTTCACTGTCTTGGCAATTTTCTTGGGTGAGAAAGGTGCCTTCGGCCACGTTAGCAAATCGATAAAGTCCGTCATTGGTGGGATCAACCACCCAAGTACTGGCTTTATCGTCACAACGGCTAACGCTGACATTGCCCTTGGCATTGGTAATGAGGCACTGGTCAGTATCATGGTTAACAATTCGGTATTTCACCCCTTCAACTTGGGCTTTCAATGGCCAAAACTCACCACTTGGAACGAGTAAAGGTTGCTTATCTGCCATTGGCTCACCAAAGTTAGGCAGGCCTTTTCATCCCACTTAAAGGGTTGAAAAGTTTCGCTTGTGGCGATTTTTTGGGGGGCGTGGTTAATCTGGTGATTGACATCGAGCGGATGAGTGAGAATAATACGTGCAGGTTGCAGAGAAGCCTGTCCGCAAAAGATGATATCACTCTGATAAATTAACAGCGTTGCGAATCGATTTCATATCGAACCCACAGCAATCAAATAAGTTTGGCTTAGCGGAATGCCAATAAACTTAGGAGAATTGTTTGTGAAACATGCAACCGCCAACACTTTCAAACCCGCCAGTATCAATGTTGAACCTTCTGACATTGTGCCCTTAGCAGCCACCGAAACAGCCTCCCACGGGAAATATCACTCAGGCTCTCAGTCAACAGAGTCCTTAGGTACGTTAGCTATCCCTACTTTGTATTTACGTTTTGCGTTACCCATGGCATTCGCCATGATGCTCAGCGGCAGTTACAACTTAGTCGACTCTTATTTTATTTTGAAATACATCGGCGCCGATGCATTGGCTGGGGTAACGATTGCCTTCCCGTTACAAATGATGATTTTCGCTTTAGCCTGCATGATAGGAAATGGGACTGCGACCTTAGTGAGCCGATTTTTAGGGGCAAACGAATTTGATAAGGCGAGTCAAATCGCGAACACCGGTTTCGCGTTAGCCCTATGTTGCGGCGTGATCGTCACTGTCGTTTCACTCGCCCAGCTCGATAATCTATTAGCGTTTATTGGGGTAAGCTCAACACTTGCCTTAGCTGCTACAGAGTATCTACAACCCATTCTCTGTTTTAGTCTGTTCACCTTTTTGTTATCCCTTAGCGGCGATTTACTCAGAGCACAAGGCAAAGTCGTGGTGATGCTGCTGGTTATCTTGTTGTCGGCGGTTATGAACATTCTGTTCGATACACTCTTTATTGCCGTATTGGAGATGGGCGTAAGTGGTGCGGCGTGGGCAACGGTGGCGGGCCAGTGTGTGAGTCTATTTATCGCCGTCGTCTATTTTGTCCCCAATAACCGCTTTGCCAATAAGCAGGCGCTTCATAGGCAAGCTGCCCAGCCCATTTGTTTTAGAATGGAGCAGATAAAGCTCAACTTCACTGAGATAAAAGCGATTCTTGGCTTGGGTAGCCCGATATTATTGTCATATCTTGGGATTGCCTGCGTGATCTCATTGGTAAATCATATTTTAGTCAGTCATTTAGCCAATGTAGTGCCCAATACGCCAGCAGCGAATGAGGTCGCGTACATGATTAGCGCTTATGGTTTGATCGGACGCTTTAATATCTTTATCGCCCTGCCGCTCATGGCTCTCACCAGTGCAGCACAAACGATCAGTGCCTATAACTATGGGGCGATGGCATCTTCTCGGGTATTAGCGTGTGCTAAATGGGGAATCGTCTTGACCTGCTGTTATCTGAGTGTAGTGACAATCATATTTATGGGGTTTCCTACCTCAGTATTTGGTGTTTTCACCGATGACCTCGCACTCATTGCCGCCTGTGTTAAGATTTCGAGTGTGACGTTTATCGCCTTACCTTTGGCGGGGATCACAGGTATTGCGATTGCTGTGTATCAAGGCACAAACCGCCCTAAGCTTGCATTGCTATTATCTGGGATAAAAATCTATGGTTTATTACTGCCCCTGCTGGTTCTGTTACCTCAACTATCCTTCACAGATATTTCATTTATCACAGGTGCATTAAACATTAAGATCATGCCAAACGCTTTGATTGAGTTATGGATGGCCTTTCCAATCGCGGACATCTTAGCTTGTCTCTTGAGTTTATTGATCATCAGTATTTGGCCTTTCATTCACGTGCCGCAAGCAAATAGAGTCAGTCATGGAGGTAATGCAAAATGAAGTTAGCCAATATGAAAGACTCAAGTGCTATCGCATTAAATGAAACCAAAATTCGCGCTAAGAAGCTGCTCAAAGCTTGTCAGCAGGGTGAGCCGTCAGCCAAGCAAAGAGTCACAACCTTAATAGCGAAGTTGGGTATCTTACACTCAGATCTCCAGTTAAAGCATTGCCAACAAGTGATTGCTCGTGAGCTAGGCTTTATCGATTTTTATCATTGCCAGCGAGTCCTGTCGGGTCAAGCCATACTCGGGGATGATTGGGGAAACTTATTCCACACTAAGCAATGCGAGACGCTACTTAATCATTGGTTTACTGGCTATTTAGCCGCGCGTGATTTTAATACGCAAGCTGAGAGCACATTGTTACTCCCCTACAAGAAGCAGTTTTTTGTGGTGGAGCGGCAGGATTACTGCAATGCGCTGAATTTGTCGATAACTTCGCAACAGGTGGATAACGCCAGCGAACCGACAATCCTGCGGGATCTGGTGAGTAGCTATGCTAATGCAGACTGGAACGCCTTTGCGCTGGCCATGATCCAACACAAATTACCCAAAGTGTAATGATCGCTGAGATTGTCAGTGCATCATCTTGAATGAGCAAATCTAGAGTTAAATGACAAAAACCAACAAGGCCATCAGTGCTGATGGCCTTGTTGGTAAACTATGATGGAGGCGCTGCGTTTCGAATCAGAAACTCAAAGCTAGAATAGCTAAAATGCAAAAAGCCGCTAATTGCTTAGCGGCTTTTTGACTAAATATGGCGGAGGAGTAGGGATTTGAACCCTAGGTGGGCTATAAACCCACGCCGGTTTTCAAGACCGGTGCATTAAACCACTCTGCCACCCCTCCGAACGAGGCGCATAATATAAGTAAGTGTGTTGACTGTAAAGCACTAACTCTCAATTATGTGCCGATTGTTGCTATTACACTCAATCCGCTGGATTTTGCTTCACATCGGCCACTATGCCAACACGTGCGGGATCTGGCTTCGTGAAATGTTTGGCAAAATCGCCCCACCCTTGTTGGCTCTTCAGCACATAGCCGACCACAACTAAGATAGCGCAACATAGGATGCCCCAACCGATCGCTACTTCACCTAGGCTTGCCCACATAGCGACTAAGCTAGATGCACCAAAGGCAATGCTGATCTGCAAGAAGTTCTGTAATCCTGCGGCCTTAGCGGCATTCTGACTAAATTGCTGTAGCGCGCTGTTCACGACTATCGGGTAAATGGCGCCATTAGCTGCGGCCAAAATCGAGAACGAAATAAGCAGTGGGAAAATAGTGCTTGCTGGGAAAATCAGCGTGAACATGATGATCGAAATAACGCAGGCTGCGAAAATCGACAACAAGATATTCAGCGTTTGATGCCCACCAATGCGTTTTATCAGTAACTTACTCGCATAACCACCGACAATAAACATGATGGTTTGCGGGATAAAGCTAAGGCCGATTTCAGTTGGCAGATAACCGTGCATTTCCATCACAATCGGCCATACGGTTAGATAAGCAAAGAAAGCACCGGAACAGGCGCCGAAGATCACGACGTTGCCTAAATAGCGGGTGTTTTTCAAAATTTGCCCATAAGATACCGCAGCATGTTCACTGTGTGTATGCTGACGCTTGCCTGGCACAAAGTACAAGGTCATCAATATCAGTAGAAAAGCGATAACACACAAAGAGATAAAGATTGCACGCCAGCCTAATTCGTTCAGAATGTAAGCGCCAAGGATCGGTGCTAATGCAGGCGATAATGCGACCAGTGGCATAATGTTACTGAAAATACCTTGGGCTTTATCAGCATCATATTGTTCAACCACAATCGCTTGCCAAATAACCCCTGCACTACAGGCGCCAATCGCTTGGAAGAAGCGCGCGGTATTGAGCATTAGGATAGAATCACTGTTGGCAATAAACACGCTGGCAACGGCAAATAGCACTAGGCCAAAAATCAGTGCACAACGTTTGCCGATTTTATTGACTAAGGGGCCATAAAGTAGCTGACCTAAGGCAAGACCCGCCAGGAAACAGGTCAGCGACATCGCCACCTGTGACGGGGTACTGTTAAGCGAGCCTTCAATTGCTTTGAAAGCAGGCAAATACATGTCAGTGGCAATAAAGCCGAGCATGCTCAACATGGCTAAATAGAATAGAAACATAAAGAACTTTATGTTTACAAAGGTGTTACTAGACGTTTTCATAAAATAATCGGGTCGGATTGACTAAAGCGTGCAGTCTAATGACTTGTTAAATCTATTGGAAACGTTTATTTTTGACTTGTGCTATCAATTATTTTCATTGGAACGGACGTCAGCTATGCTCTCAGAACAAGCGCTAGAACTCATAGATATTGTGGCTCGTGTAGGAAGTTTCACCGCGGCGGCGAATCGGCTGCATAAAGTGCCCTCTGCCGTGAGCTACGCGGTCAAGCAAATAGAAGAAGAACTCGGCGTCATTCTTTTCGAACGTCACCATCGCAGCGTAACCTTAACGCCTGCGGGTGAACATTTTGTTAAGCAAGCCAGAACCTTGCTTACGCAGATGGACGAGATGAAGCGTGGCACGCAGCGCGTAGCCAACGGTTGGCAACCGACCTTGTCCATCGCGCTGGATAATATCGTCCGTGCCGATAGGATCAGCGTATTGATTGCTGACTTCTATCGGCATTTCCATGATATTGAATTGATTATTCGCATTGAGGTCTTTAACGGCGTTTGGGAAGCACTTGCCACGGGCCGCAGTGACATTGCAATTGGTGCAACAACCGCAATTCCGGTCGGCGGCGTGTACCAATATAAAGACATGGGCGATATTGAGTGGGCTTTTTTAGTCAGCAAAAATCATCCATTGGCCAATATTGACCGTCCGCTAAGCGACGATGAGCTGCGCCCTTTCCCCTCGATTTGCCTAGAAGACACCTCTCGGGAAATTCCAAAACGTATGACTTGGCTGCTCGAAAATCAACGTCGCCTTGTTGTCCCCGATTGGATCCGCGCCATTAACTGTTTCCGCGAAGGTTTAGGCGTTGGTTATATGCCAGTGCACTTAGCAAGTGTGTTTATTAAAGCGGGTGCGCTGGTTGAGAAACAGCTAGAAAATCCTAAGCAGACTAGTCCATGCTGTCTCGCGTGGAATGCCGACAAGATGTCGCCTGCGCTCGCTTGGGTGCTGGAATATCTGGGCGATACTGAAAAATTGCATAAAGAGTGGCTGGCTTAAGCTTGGTTTAAACTCAATATGCTGATCTAGTCCTTATACTTGGCATTGAAATTAGCATTGGACTTGTCTTTGAAATCGGCATTGAAATTAACATTGAACTTGAAATTTACTGTAAGTGCACCTAAGTTCAGCAGGCCTATTTATCAAGCCAATTAAGTTTTAACCAAGCATTCATGTGCTGAGTGGATAAAGATACGGATGCAGCCATCTCAATCCTCAGCGCTTAGCACTTAAGATTGATCTGTGAGATGAGGCAAAATTTTTAAGATTAACAATTTGTTATTCATGGTTCTATGACTTTCACCCGTATCTCAGGTACGGTATCATGAATGCAGTTAAGTTCGTTTTAGGATTTTACGGGAACTTAGTGTGCTGTAAATAATCAAAATGATCAGTTTGGAAATGTGTCAACGGAGATCAACATGACCCAAGAAACCTTATATTCGACAAGTGCGTCAACACTGGAAGTGAACAAACTTCTTAAAAACACTTATATGCTGTTGTCTATGACATTGGCCTTCTCTGCCCTGTGCGCGGGCTTGGCAATGGCATTAAATATCAGTCCATTACTCTCCATTGGCTTATCCATTGGTGGCCTAGTGCTGTTGTTTGTGACCTTACGTAAAGCCGAGTCTGCAGCGGGTATCTTCTGGGTATTTGCCTTTACTGGTATGGAAGGCGCGTCACTGGGCTACATGCTGAATCACTATGCAGGCATGGCAAACGGTCCACAGCTGATCATGCAAGCACTGGGGTTAACGTCAGTGATTTTCGTTGCGTTATCAGCCTATGCTGTGACCACTAAGAAAGATTTCTCTTTTCTACGTGGATTCTTGTTTGCTGGCTTGATTGTGGTGATTGCCGCTGCCGTAATTAACATCTTTATGGGTAACAGCATTGCCTTTATGGCGATTAATGCCGGTATTGCATTATTAATGACAGGTTTTATCCTGTTTGATACTAGCCGTATTGTGAACGGTGGCGAGACGAACTACATTCGCGCAACTATCTCATTATACCTAGACTTCTTAAACCTCTTCATCGCGCTGTTGCACCTTATGGGCATAGGCAACGATGACTAATCCTAGTTAGCGATTTTTAGCTTAACTTGCGTTAGAATGGCCCTACTTTTTGGGCCATTTTTATTTTAAATGAGCAAATTTATTATCCAAGTGAACGGGCCCGCTTATGGCACGTCGGCGAGTGTTAACGCCTTACGCTTTTCCCAAGCTGCACTTTTGGCTGGGCATCAGATTATCTGTGTGTTTTTTTATCAAGACGGCGTGTATAACTCCACAGATTTAAGCTTACCCGCCTCCGATGAAAACGATGTGATCAGTGACTGGAAAAAGCTCGCGCAATCCCATCAGTTCCCGTTAGTCAATTGCGTTTCAGCAGCGCTGCGCCGTGGGATTGTAAGCAAGCAAGATGCTAGCGAGAATGGCCTAAGCCACTGGAATGTGGGCGAGTCATTTATCATGGGCGGTTTAGGCGAGCTTGTCACCGGCATTGAATCGGCCGATCGTTTGATCAGTTTTTAACTCTCAGGGTGACTATGAAAAAATTGTGTATCCTATTTCGCTGTTCGCCACACGGTACTGTTCGTGGCCGCGAAGGTTTAGATCTCGCCCTGCTAAGCGCTAGCTTTGAGCAAGAAGTAAGTTTAGTGTTTGTCGATGAAGGTGTGCTGCATTTGATTAAAGATCAACAGCCTGAGCTTATCGGCGCTAAAGATTACATCTCTACCTTTAAAGCACTGCCGCTGTACGATATCGAGTCGGTATTTGTCTGTAAGCAATCCTTAGCCGACTACGGCTTAAGCCATGGCTTACTGTCAGTTCCTGTTACTGTGGTCAACGATGAAGCCATAGCAGCCCATTTAAAACGGGTGGATGAGGTCTTAGTATTCTGATGATTTTACATCATATTCAAACATCTCCCAGCCGAGATAGTGCGTTGAAACTCTGCTTACGTTACGCCTGTAAGGAAGATGCGATTCTACTATCGAGCGATGGCGTGAACGCGTTACTGCTGCGTCAATGGGCAATGGCATTATCGCCCTTCAAGCTCATGGTCTTAAAAGACGATGTCGTCGCACGCGGCCTATCTGAGCGTTTAAAGAACGTGACGCTTATCGATTACAATGAGTTTGTGGCTCAATCATTACTCCATGACAAGGTGATAACGTGGTAAATCCATTGCAATTTAATGGCGCAGAAATCGCCCGTGACCATCAAGGTTATTTAAAAGATCTCAACGATTGGCAACCAGATATGGCTTTACTATTGGCGGCAGAAGAGCAAATCATGCTTACGCCCGCCCATTGGGAAGTGATTAACTTTGTTCGCGATTTTTATCTTGAATACAAAACGAGCCCTGCTATTCGCGTATTAGTCAAAGCTATTGGCCAAGCTTTAGGGCCAGACAAAGGCAATTCAAAGTACTTATATACCTTGTTTCCTATTGGGCCAGCAAAACAAGCTACCAAAATTGCGGGCCTGCCAAAGCCAGCTAAATGCATTTAATCGTATAGGTTAAGTCATCACACTTAACTCAATATTGAACGTAAGCGTCAAATATGAGCATTGAACATCAATATGGCACAAACAAAAAGGCATGTTCCCTTGGGAAACATGCCTTTCTTTTTACTTGAACAAAGTTAATAGGGTTATTTGACGTTTTCTAGCACAACCCAGACGGCTTTGCCTATGGTCGCCAACATCACCGCAAAAAATACAGCAATGACAGCGGTATAGGAAAGCCAACGGAGATAGCGCTGGCCTTTATCCATAGTATTATTTTGCGTTCCATTAGCCTATTTGAGTCAAGCCGCCCATGTAGGGACGCAGCACTTCAGGGATTGTGATACTGCCGTCAGCATTTTGATAGTTTTCTAAAATAGCGACTAAGGTACGACCCACAGCTAAACCGGAACCGTTTAAAGTATGCAGTAACGCGGGCTTATTATCTGCTTTCACGCGGTAACGTGCTTGCATACGACGTGCTTGGAAATCCTTCATGTTTGAACAAGAAGAAATTTCACGATAAGTGTTTTGTGCCGGTAACCAGACTTCGATGTCGTAGGTTTTGCTTGAGCCAAAGCCCATATCGCCAGTACATAAAATCACAGTACGGTACGGCAGACCTAAACGTTGCAATACAGTTTCAGCGTGACCGGTTAGCGCTTCGAGCGCCGCCATTGAATCTTCCGGCTTAACGATTTGCACCATTTCAACTTTATCGAACTGATGCTGACGGATCAGACCACGGGTATCTTTGCCGTATGAGCCCGCTTCGCTGCGGAAACATGCGGTATGCGCGGTTAACTTAATTGGCAGCTCGTCTTCATCAACAATGCTATCGCGCACTAAGTTGGTTAATGGCACTTCGGCAGTTGGGATCAAGCTTAAGCCTTGGCCTTCTTCGGTGGCAGGTTTAGTGTGGAATAAGTCTTCACCAAACTTAGGCAGTTGACCTGTGCCCAGTAAGCTTGCTTCATTAACCAGTAACGGCACATAGGCTTCGGTATAACCGTGCTCTGTGGTGTGCAAGTCCAGCATGAACTGACCAATGGCGCGGTTTAAACGGGCAATTTGGCCTTTCATCACGATGAAACGTGAGCCAGTGATTTTCACTGCATTTTTAAAATCTAAACCGTTTAGGCCTTCGCCTAAATCGATATGATCTTTAATTGGGAAATCAAAAGTGCGTGGCGTGCCCCAGCGGCGAACTTCAACGTTCTCCGTTTCATCGGCACCGATTGGCGCGGATTCGTCTGGCAGGTTTGGCATTGACATGGCAATGGCATTCACTTCTTCAAGCACAGCCGCCAGTTCAATCTTTTTGGCATCCAGCTGTGAACCTAAATCGCCCACTTGCGCCATTATCGCTTCAACATCTTCACCACGGGCTTTAGCTTGGCCAATAGATTTGGAGATGGCATTACGCGACGCTTGTAATTCTTCGGTAGCCACTTGCAGTGACTTACGCTTTTCTTCTAATTGAGTGAGGTGAGCTATGTCTAAAATAAAGCCACGGGTGGCCAGTCGCTCAGCGGTAACTTCTAATTCGTTGCGCAAAAATTTAGGATCTAACATGTGATATATTCTTAATAGTTAAATGCGAGAAAAAACCAGTTGCTGACCTAAGTACACCATAAATAAACATAGACTTAGATTCAACACCACATTCAAAGTCGCCTTCAGCCAATCCCCTTCTTGCAACAGCAATAAGGTTTCATTAGAGAAAGTCGAAAACGTTGTCAAAGCGCCCAACAGGCCGATACCGATCAGCGCTTTGAGTTCTGGGCTGATATGACTCATTTGCCCCAGTGCGTAAATTACGCCCATTAAAAATGAACCGAGGACATTAACCAACAGTGTACCAAAAGGAAAACTGCTGCCAAATACTTGGATCATGAATATTGAAATAAGATAGCGAAAAACAGCCCCAATTGAACCACCTAGCGCCACAAGTAAGAGATTATTCATATCTTTTGTGCTCGCTGGCTTGATCTAACAGGGCTAATTGCGCCAACTTATCTTTGATTCGCTTCTCGAACCCTCGCTCAGTCGGAAAATAAAACTGCGCTGTTTGCAGGGATTCGGGGAAATAATTTTCACCACTGGCATAGGCATTGGCTTCATCGTGGGCATATCGATACCCTGCTCCCATGCCAATGTCTTTCATTAACTGAGTCGGTGCATTGCGTAAATGGTGCGGCACTTCGACTTGCCCAGTATCGCGAGCTAACTCACGCGCGGCCTTAAATGCGGTATAGACAGCATTACTCTTAGGCGCGCTGGCAAGATAAACAATGGCTTGTGCTATTGCTCGTTCACCTTCGGCTGGGCCAACACGGTGAAAACAATCCCAGGCATTAAGCGCTATGGTCATCGCCGCAGGATCGGCATTGCCGACATCTTCAGAGGCAATTGCCAGTAAGCGCCTTGCGACATACAGCGGATCGCCGCCGCCTTCTAATATTCGACAAAACCAATACAGCGCCGCATCGGGTGCTGAACCGCGGATTGATTTATGGACGGCTGAGATTAAATCGTAAAACTGATCGCCGTTCTTATCGAATCCGGCAACTTGGTGCCCCGCCACTTGGATCAACATATCAGTGGTAAAGGTGCCACCGTCGATGAGCATATCACTCATCAACTCAATTAGATTTAACGCTTTACGGGCATCACCATCACAAAGTTGCGCCAGTGTGGTGAGCACATCGGTTGGCATCACAAATTGGCGTTGGCCTAAGCCTCGCTCGGTATCGCTTAAGGCTTGAGTCACTATGTGGGCGATCTCATCATGGCTTAAGCGCTTGATAAGATAAACCCGTGCCCGCGAGAGCAGCGCATTGTTGATTTCAAAGGATGGGTTTTCAGTGGTCGCACCGATAAAAATCACAGTGCCATCTTCAATAAATGGCAGAAATGCATCCTGCTGGCTCTTATTGAATCGGTGGACTTCATCGACAAACAATAACGTGCGTTGACCACGGGATTCAGCCACGGCTTTCGCTTGCTCAATCGCCGCGCGAATATCTTTGACGCCAGAGGTGACCGCAGAGATGCGTTCAACGTGCGCATTTGAATAATGTGCAATTAATTCGGCTAAGGTCGTTTTACCTGTGCCCGGCGGCCCCCACAACATCATGGAATGGGCGCGCCCCGCTTCCAATGCTTTGCGTAGCGGCTGGCCTTCACCCAGTAAATGGGCTTGGCCTATGTACTCAGCGATCGTTCTTGGCCGCATACGTGCGGCCAAGGGACGAAAGTCGGGGGCGAAATTAAAGGATAAACTGCTCACGCTATCGCCTAGTGCGCTGTTTTACGACGTTGATCATCAACATCGACATCGACATTGTCAGGCAGCACAAAGCTGAACAGCGCTTTGTCTTTATCAGTAATCGCTTGCTGATTGCTCAAATCAAATTGGCTCAAGTTACCTTTGTCATCGGCAACATTAAAGTTGGCTAACTGGGCATTTTTGAAACACACCTTGACGGACAATATGCCCGAATCAATCGCTTTAGGTTTGATCTCATAGCAGTCTTGTTGCTTGGTCACTGAATACTGTGACCAAGTGGCATCGTCGCGGTGGACTAACAAAGCAATAGGCGAAGCATTAATGGCTTCAGCAAAATCCATGATGACCACTTCTTCGGCGAAGGGATTGTAAATCCATAAATCTTTACCATCGGCGACAATTTGCGATTCATCGGGTTGAGTTAAATGCCAATAAAACTGATTTGGATACGCCAAGGCAAAGATA
Organism: Shewanella sp. SR1; assembly: GCF_020447145.1. NCBI lineage: Bacteria > Pseudomonadati > Pseudomonadota > Gammaproteobacteria > Alteromonadales > Shewanellaceae > Shewanella > Shewanella sp. SR1. Next base: position 165,009 of record NZ_JAJAEF010000003.1, read on the forward strand.
CCAGAACCCGTCTGAATGACCTTTTTATTGACGTCAGTCACGGTTTGTTTGAAATCGGCTTTTAGTGAAGCAGTACCAATCAACTTGTCTCTTAACTGCTGCGCATCATCGGCAAACACAGTCGCGCTAAATAGTAAAGGTGAAGCTAACAACACAGCGCATAATCGTTTTTTCATTTTATTCCTTACCCTGTAAAACCTTTGGGTGTATCAAAGCCACGCCTCAGCGCGGCTTAATAATGTTTTGGTGCCGGCGGCGCTAAGACCTCACGGTTACCGTTGTGGCCTTGAGCCGAAACGATACCTTGGGCTTCCATCTGTTCAATAATGCGCGCTGCACGGTTATAACCAATCTTAAATTTACGCTGTACGCTTGAAATCGAGCCGCGACGGGTTTCAGTCACAAAGGCGACGGCTTCATCGTAGAGTGGATCATATTCTTCATCGGTTTCTGCAGTTTCACCCGGTAGTAAGACTTGCTCACCATCGCTGGCACCATTGAGAATTTCATCGATATATTGCGGTTTACCACGGGCGCACCAATCGGCAACGACGCGGTGAACTTCATGATCGTCAACAAAGGCGCCATGGACACGGTTTGGAACCGCAGTACCCGGTGGCAAGAACAACATATCCCCCATACCGAGTAAGGTTTCAGCACCCTGTTGATCTAAAATGGTGCGCGAATCGATACGCGATGACACTTGGAACGCCATACGTGTCGGAATGTTAGCTTTAATCAAGCCAGTAATCACATCCACTGACGGTCTTTGGGTTGCCAGAATCAAATGTATGCCTGCAGCGCGGGCCTTTTGCGCGATACGGGCAATCAACTCTTCAACTTTCTTACCGACAATCATCATCATGTCAGCAAATTCATCGACCACGACAACAATCGATGGCAGCTTATCTAACGCAGGCGCTTCAGGCTCCATGCTGTCGGATGACTTCCACATAGGATCTAAAATCACTTCGCCATTGGCTTTCGCTTCGGCAATTTTGGCGTTATAGCCCTTGATGTTACGCACGCCCATCATAGACATTAGCTTGTAGCGACGTTCCATCTCGCCCACACACCAACGCAGTGCATTGGCGGCCTCTTTCATATCGGTAACCACTTCACAGAGCAAATGCGGAATGCCTTCATAGACAGACAGTTCCAACATCTTTGGGTCGATCATGATAAAGCGCACATCTTCTGGGCCAGACTTGTACAGTAAGCTGGTGATCATCACGTTTACGCCCACAGACTTACCTGAACCTGTGGTACCAGCAACTAACAAATGTGGCATTTTTCCAAGGTCAACCACGACTGGGTCGCCGGCAATATCTTGACCTAACACCATAGTTAAGTTGGATTTGCTGTCGGTAAAGGCGGCGCAATCTAACACATCGCGCATAAACACGGTTTCACGGAATTTATTCGGCAGCTCGAGTCCGACATAAGCCTTGCCCGGGATAACTTCAACCACGCGCACACTTTCAGCCAGCAGTGAACGGGCTAAATCCTTCGACAGATTAGAGATTTTTGACGCTTTAACGCCAGGCGCTAATTCTAATTCGAAGCGCGTGATCACAGGCCCTGGATACACACCCACCACATTGGCGATGATGTTGAAATCGGCTAACTTCACTTCAACTAGACGAGCGACTTGATCTAACTCTTCAGGGCTAATCGGGTTTTTCTTACGATCTGGCACATCAAGCAAATTGATGCTGGGTAACGGGTCCATTGGTTTTTTCGGCGCGGGTTTATCTTCTTGTCCCGGTAACACCACAATGCCATCTACAATCTTCGCTTTTTGATCCTGCTTTTTACGCTGGGCTTGATTCACGGCGCCTGTTGAGGCTTTTGTATCAAAATCAATGACGTCATCATCGGTAAAACCTAAGCTTTCATCGTCATCTTCCGTCAAGATTTGGCTGTTAAACACAGGCTCATTGTCGTCGTGATCGAATGAATGCGAATTGAAGTCGGCTCTTTCTTGCTCATCATTTCTTGCATGTTGAGGTTCGGCTAACCAAGGTGGCGCTTCAAAATTGCCATGGGCGGCAAAATCCTCTTGATCGATTTGAGGCTCAACCCTTTGTGCATTTTTGCTTTTACTGCCATTCAAACTCAAAATTTTTGCAAGGGCCGATAGCTTGGTTTTTTGTGGTGCAATTTCGTCAGTATTAATGCTTTCGGTAATAAACCCATCATCTGCGGCAGTAGACAGGGTTGGGGTTATTTCGGCTCTGCGGCCAATATGACGTTCACGCACCTTTGGCGTTGCAAAGACTGGCGGCTTCTCAAGCACGTATTGTGATTCGCGGCGCTGTTTAAACTTATCAACCACAGACATAAAACCACGGGTATCTTCGGTTTCACGCTCACGTTTCATCGCTTGCGGTAATAATTTAAGTTTCTTATAAATCCAAATAGAGATTAAGCCGATTTTCTCGACCACGGTCAGCCAGCTGATCCCCGTCAACAGGGTAAAGCCAGAACCTAAGAAGCACAGCAGCAATAAGGTGGTGCCGAGTTTGTTGAAATACGGCAGCATGGCTTGGCCGATCACATCGCCCGCCACTCCGCCTGCCGAAAACTCGTAGATGTTGTTGGCGTTCATACTCGCTAATGCAGAAAACCCAAGGATGATCAGCAAAAATCCAATCAATCTCAGGGCCACTGAAAAGTAATCAACTTCGAGCAAATGATGGGCGCGTTTGAACAGCAGCCAGCCGGTCGACGCGACAATGATTGGCATGATGTAAGCCGTGACGCCGAAGAAATATAACAGAATATCGGCTATCCAAGCCCCTACTGCTCCGGTCCAGTTTTTAATATCGCCTTGAAAATGCGACTGACTCCAACCAGGATCAGACGGACTAAAACTCGTCAATGCGAGTAAAATATAAGTGGCGAGGACACAACAAATGATGAGTCCGCCTTCCAGCAGACGTTGCAGGCCAGTGAGCGTGCGTACACTATTTCCTTGAGACAAACGACGTAATCCATAAAAAGTGAAAACAGGTGGCCTAACGATACCAGAATCCCACTAAATGTGGAGCACATTAGCCTGTTTTTCTGTGCAGAATTGGCCATGATTGGCAAAAATTAACCTATTGGGGTGTTTAAGTGTGCTTTTGGAGAGGAATGAGTTATTACACAAACACTTCCGTTAACAACTCTGCTTAAAAATGCCACAAAAATAAGCCCCTAAGTTGGCGAACTTAAGGGCTATAACAAGGTTAGTCGTCGTAGGTGTTAAACGGGATAGTTGTGCTGACTTGAACAATAAATAAGGGGCCTAAGCCCCTTATTGTAAAACCAAACAATCAGGGTAATTTAGATATCTGAGAGTAGATGATTTATCGCTACGCGACTGGTGTGTTTAACCTCTTCCATCACGACATAAGTGCGCGTGTCGGAAACAGAAGGTAATTTCAACAAGGTTTCACCTAACAAGCGACGATAAGCCGACATATCTGAAACACGAGTTTTCAGTAAGTAGTCAAAATCGCCTGAAACCAGATGACATTCTTGAATGTCGTCGAGTAACTGCACTGCACGGTTAAACTTATCAAACACTTCGGGAGTATCACGGCTTAAGGTGATTTCCACGAATACCAGTAGGGATGCACCCAGGAAATGAGGATTGACCAATGCGGTATAGCCATTGATATAACCTTGCTTTTCGAGTCGTTTCACTCTTTCTAAACACGGAGTTGGACTAAGTCCGACTCTTTTTGATAATTCCACATTAGAAATGCGGCCATCAAGTTGTAATTCGTTAAGAATGTTGCGATCGATGCGATCCAAGTCTTTTACAGGACTCTTTTTATTATATGCCATTTATTTAACCTTGCTTTATCACTAAAACAACATTTTATTCTACGTATGCCGAAAGTTCAGCAGCATAAACTGCGTCGCCGATACTATACTAGATATCCCTGAATTAATCACGTTCAGGTCACGATAAAATAACAATTATGCCCATTAAAAGTGGGTTTTCAGGCAATTGAGGCTCAAAGATGATTATTGGTGTTCCCAAGGAAATTAAAAACCACGAATATCGTGTCGGTATGGTTCCTTCTAGTGTTCGCGAGTTAGCGATCAAAGGTCACGAAGTTTTTGTAGAAACAAATGCTGGCACAGGTATTGGTTTTTCAGATCAAGATTATATTGATGCTGGCGCCACAATTTTAGCGACTGCTGCTGAAGTTTTCTCTAAAGCGCAGATGATTGTAAAAGTAAAAGAGCCTCAAGCAGTTGAACGCGCTATGTTGCGTCACGATCAGATTTTATTTACTTATCTGCATCTTGCGCCAGATTTACCGCAAACTGAAGATTTAATTAAAAGTGGTGCCGTATGTATCGCTTACGAAACTGTGACTGACGACCGTGGTGGCCTGCCCTTACTTGCCCCAATGTCAGAAGTTGCTGGCCGTATGTCCATCCAAGCTGGCGCTATGGCATTAGAGAAATCTTCTGGTGGTCGCGGTATGTTACTGGGCGGCGTTCCAGGGGTTGAACCGGCTAAAGTCGTTATCATTGGCGGCGGTATGGTCGGTACTAACGCTGCACAAATGGCGGTTGGCATGGGTGCTGATGTGGTTGTACTTGACCGTAGCATTGATGCACTGCGTCGCTTAAATGTGCAATTCGGCTCTGCCGTAAAAGCCATTTACTCTACTGCTGATGCAATTGAACGTCATGTTATTGAAGCCGATCTTGTGATCGGTGGCGTACTGATCCCAGGTGCTGCGGCACCCAAATTGGTTACCCGTAGCATGATTTCACGTATGAAGCCGGGCAGTGCCATCGTTGACGTAGCAATCGATCAAGGCGGTTGTGTTGAAACTTCACACGCAACCACTCACCAAGATCCAACTTATATCGTTGATGATGTTGTGCATTACTGTGTGGCGAACATGCCAGGTGCGGTTGCTCGTACTTCAACTTTCGCACTTAACAATGCAACGCTACCGTATATTCTTAAGTTAGCTAACTTAGGCTATAAAGAAGCGCTGTTGCAAGACAAGCACTTACTCAATGGCTTAAACGTGATGCACGGTAAAGTAGTCTGTAAGGAAGTGGCTCACGCCCTGAACTTAGCGTTCACCTCTCCAGTTGCATTACTAGCATAAGCTTTTAGGTAGTTTAAGCTTTCGATGTAACATTGCGTTTGCTTTACCTAGCAAATGATCCAAATCGGCCTTGACTCTGTTGAGGCCGATTTTTTATTGGCTAGAACCAAAGCTCAAGCATGCGAATCGATAATCTCCCGTATCCAAACTTGTCCCGTGCTTTCGCTAGTGATGCCCTCTCAAGCTGTTTATTTCGCCGCAGTAAAGTAAAACTGACACTCTGAATACCAAAGCGCACTGACTCGATTAGCGCAATCTAAAAGAATCGCCCTCCAACACTTTACCCCCACAGGTAAATTCCCTACAATCCTTGCAATTTGCTAAAGGCACGGAGATAAAAATGAGCCAGGTCAGACATTGTAACTTATTGATTTTGGGTTCAGGCCCAGCAGGATATACCGCAGCCGTTTATGCTGCGCGTGCTAATTTAAAACCTGTGATGATCACAGGTATGCAGCAAGGTGGTCAATTAACCACTACGACTGAAGTTGAAAACTGGCCAGGTGACGCGGATGACTTAACCGGTCCAGCGCTGATGGAACGTATGCAGAAGCATGCTGAAAAGTTCGATACTGAAATCTTGTTCGATCACATCAACGAAGTGACTCTAACTGAGCGCCCTTTCCGTTTGAAAGGCGATAACGGTGAGTACACCTGTGATGCGCTGATCATCGCAACTGGCGCTTCTGCCCGTTACTTAGGATTAGAGTCAGAAGAAGCATTCAAGGGCCGCGGTGTATCAGCCTGTGCGACCTGTGATGGTTTCTTCTATCGCAATCAAAAGGTCGCTGTGATCGGTGGCGGTAACACTGCCGTTGAAGAAGCATTGTACTTAAGCAATATTGCCGCTGAAGTGCATCTGATCCACCGTCGTGACACCTTCCGCTCAGAAAAAATTCTGATCGACCGTCTGATGGACAAAGTTGCTAATGGCAACATCATCCTTCACTTAGATCAAACCATGGATGAAGTGGTTGGTGATGCTATGGGGGTGAACGGCCTGAAGATGAAGAGCACCAAAGATGGCTCTATTACTGACTTAGCCGTTGCTGGTGTGTTCGTCGCCATTGGTCACAGTCCTAATACCGGTATTTTTGAAGGCCAGTTGGAAATGAACCACGGTTATTTAAAAGTACAGAGCGGTTTGCAAGGTAACGCCACGCAAACCAGTATCGAAGGTGTTTATGCTTGTGGTGATGTGATGGACCAACATTATCGTCAAGCGATTACTTCTGCGGGCACAGGCTGTATGGCCGCACTCGATGCTGAGCGTTATTTAGACGCTAAAAAGTAACTAGACTCGATTTTTCAACGAATAGCAGGCTAAGCCTGCTATTTTTTTAGCCCAAAATCGTTAAGAGATAGCAAATTTTTTTGCGGGCTTACCAATTAGCACTGTTCACGCGTGTTAGTGTCTTTGCTTCACGATGCTTTTAGATGAGCGCTTATAAGTGTTTAGGTAAATAACATCATTGGGTTAAGTCAAAAATGGCGCACAAAAAAAGGGACCAAATGGTCCCTTCTCTACAGCAACAAACTAATTTCTTAGTTTAACGCTTCTTTTGCTTTTTCAACTAAAGTTGCAAATACAACTTTGTCGAATACAGCGATGTCAGCCAAAATCTTACGATCGATTTCGATAGACGCCTTTTTCAGACCGTTGATGAAACGGCTGTAAGACAGACCATTTTGACGAGCGGCAGCATTAATACGTGCAATCCAAAGTTGACGGAATTGACGTTTTTTCTGACGACGGTCACGATAAGCATATTGACCAGCTTTAGTTACTGCTTGAACAGCAACACGGTAAGTACGGCTACGAGCGCCATAATAACCTTTAGCTAGTTTTAAAACTTTCTTGTGACGAGCACGAGCGGTTACACCACGCTTAACTCTTGGCATTTTCTAAACTCCTAAATTAAGCGTAAGGTAATTGACGCGCGATTGCTGGAACGTCAGCTTTTGATACTAAACATTTGGCACGTAAGTGACGTTTACGTTTAGTGCTTTTTTTCGTCAAAATGTGACGTAAGTGTGCTTGCTTGCGCTTGAAACCATTAGCGGTTTTCTTAAAACGCTTCGCTACACCCTTGTCTGTTTTCATTTTAGGCATTTCTAAAACTCCGCATTGGGATGTTTAATAAAAAGCAAGGCGAGCAAAGGCCATAGGCCTTTGCTACTTTAAGTTTTGCCCTACTTATTTCTTTTTAGGCGCTAGCACCATAATTGCTTGTCGACCTTCCATTTTCGGGAAAGATTCAACAACCGCATACTCGTCCAAATCAGCCTTGATACGGTTCAATAGATCCATACCCAGGTTTTGGTGTGCCATTTCGCGACCTCGGAAACGTAGCGTAATCTTCGCTTTGTCCCCGTCTTCCAGAAAACGTATCAGGTTGCGTAGTTTTACCTGATAGTCGTTTTCGTCAGTTCCAGGACGGAATTTAATTTCCTTAACCTGAACCTGCTTTTGCTTCTTCTTTTGTTCCTTGGCTGACTTAGCCTTATCAAAAAGGAACTTACCGTAGTCCATAATGCGACATACTGGAGGTTCAGCATTTGGGCTGATTTCTACCAGGTCTACACCTGCTTCATCTGCCAAATTCTGAGCATCTCTGATGCTTACCACACCAATAGCTTCACCATCAATGCCAGTTAAGCGTACTTCAGGTACACCTGTTATTTCTTCATTGATTCTATTAGGGGCCGGCTGACGCCCTGCTGTTTTTTTGATCTTTATGACCTATTCCTCCAACAATTTGAGACTACGGAGCGAAATCTGTTGATGGATTTTAGTGGCGAAATCTTCAAGTCGCATCTTACCTAAATCGATACCATCACGGGTACGCACCGCTACTTCCTTATTTTCCATTTCTTGATCGCCAACGACCAACAAATAAGGGACACGCCTTAAGGTGTGTTCGCGTATTTTAAAGCCTATTTTCTCATTCCTCAAGTCAAAAGACGCTCGAATACCTTGTTCTTTGAAGAATTTTACGACTTCTTCAACATAATCAGCCTGTTTATCAGTGATATTCATCACGACAACTTGCATTGGGGCTAACCAAGTTGGGAAACGTCCTGCATATTCTTCTATCAAGATACCCAAGAATCGTTCCAAAGAGCCTAAAATGGCACGATGGATCATCACTGGGGTCTGACGGCTATTATCTTCGGCAACGTAAGTTGCACCAAGACGGCTTGGCAACGCATAATCGAGCTGCACAGTACCACATTGCCACGCACGGTCCAAACAATCGTGTAAAGTAAATTCGATTTTTGGTCCGTAGAACGCGCCTTCACCTGGCAAAATGGTGAATTCAATATTATTGTCACGCAGAGCTTGCTTAAGCGCTTCTTCCGCTCTGTCCCACATCGCATCGTCACCGATACGTTTTTCTGGGCGAGTCGACAGTTTTACCACGATATTTTCAAAGCCGAAGGTGGCGTATGTATCGTAAACCATCTGGATACAAGCACTCACTTCCTCTTGAACTTGGCTGTCAGTACAGAAAATATGGGCGTCGTCTTGGGTAAAGCCACGTACGCGCATTAATCCGTGTAACGAACCAGAAGGTTCATTACGGTGACAGCAACCAAATTCAGCCATACGTAATGGCAGGTCGCGGTAAGATTTCAACCCTTGGTTGAAGATCTGCACGTGGCCTGGGCAGTTCATTGGCTTGATTGCATATTCGCGGTTTTCACTGCTGGTCGTGAACATGGCTTCTGAGTATTTATCCCAGTGACCAGAACGTTCCCACAACACGCGGTCCATCATTAATGGACCTTTTACTTCTTGGTAAGTGTATTGGTTTAACTTACGGCGAATGAATCTTTCTAATTCGAGGAAGATGCTCCAACCGTCGTTATGCCAGAACACCATACCTGGTGCTTCTTCTTGCATGTGATACAAGTCGAGCTGCTTGCCGATTTTACGGTGGTCACGCTTAGCCGCTTCTTCAAGACGGGTTAAGTGTGTGCTCAAGGCTTTTTTGTCAGCCCAAGCAGTACCATAGATACGTTGCAACATCTTGTTTTCTGAGTTACCACGCCAGTAAGCGCCAGCAATGCTCATTAATTTGAAATGTTGGCAGAAACGCATGTTAGGTACGTGCGGTCCACGACACATATCAGTGTATTCTTCGTGATGATACAGCGCAGGCGTCGCGTCTTTGCTGATGTTTTCATCCAGAATGGCAATCTTATAATCTTCGCCACGCGCCGCGAATGTATCGCGCGCTTCTTGCCAGCTAACTACACGTTTAACTACGTCATAGTTAGTTTTGGCCAGTTGAAGCATGCGCTTTTCTAAGGCATCGATGTCATCTTGAGTCAACTTATGCTCAAGGTCGATATCATAGTAGAAGCCGTTATCAATAACAGGACCAATCGCCATCTTGGTTTCTGGCCACATTTGCTTAATCGCGTGACCTAACAAATGCGCGCAAGAATGGCGAAGAATTTCAACACCTTCTTCGTCTTTGGCGGTAATGATTGATAGTTCTGCATCGGTTTCAATGAGATCGCAAGCATCTTTTAATTCGCCATTAACGCGGCCAGCGATACAAGCTTTCGCTAAACCTGGGCCAATATCGGCGGCAACATCGAGGGTCGATACAGCATGAGCAAACTCGCGTTTGCTACCATCGGGAAGTGTAATTACAGGCATGAAATGTCCTTTCCAGTGGTGACCCACACGTAGGGCCACTTGGTTTTAGTTAATGTAAGAGAAATGCTCGCTAGGTTAAGACAGTACAGGAGTCTTAGCCGCCTTGCGTAGCAGGGCGTTTATTCTAAGGGATTGTAGCTAAAAGGCGCAAGCATATTGGCCAGAATTGGGATTGAAAGCAAAAAGCAAATTCATGATTTTGCAGTGTCTTGGTAACTTAGCGGTCATCTAACTCCCCTATTCTGGCGCCAGTTTATTAGCCATCACTGAAAACATGACAAGGGAGTTGATATGTTGAACTGCATTCTACTGGCTGTAGCACTCACGAACACAGCCGCCGCTTTACCTGAACCGCAGCATATAAGTACAAACGAACCTCAGATCGATACTCAAGTATTACTCGTTGATATTAAAAGTGAGCTTGAGCTACAGATGCAGCGTTTAACGCTGAATATTACCCAAAATGCCCGCGATGGCGTGTTACACAGCAGCGAAATGGAAGGGTTAGTCACGGTTAAGGACTAAATGCTAAAAGGGTTATTGATCCACTAAGCAAAGCATTTAACCAGAAGGTCTATCATGCTGCGTTTTGAGACCGACTTCGTCTAAGTCAGCGCACTGCACTCTGCTGTATACTCAAATAGGAAGCACTTAAATAGAAGCACTCGAATAGGACGCGCATAAACAGCACTCAGGTTTGAACATGACCAACGCGCACAACAATAGGTGCGATGAACGAACTAAGTGTGAGATGTACTGATTGAACTGAGTGATTCGCTCTATTCTATTGGGGCTCTGCTCTATTGTGGCTTTCTTCTATTAGCTATAAGGAGTTACACCATGAGAGTCATGAACAAAGTTATTGCTTGTCCCCACTGCGGGCACCATCAAGATATCAGTATCGATGCCAGCTGCGGAGATCAAGATTATTACGATGATTGCCGAATTTGTTGTAATCCCATTCACTTACGCTTACATATCGACGAATTGAGACGTACCGTTGAGCTGTATATCGATTCAGACGACGAGCAAATCTATTAAACGAGATTGCACTAAAGGCTGCGATGTCACGAGACTAACGTGCTTGTTCGTTAAAACGCCTGGCCAGCACGCGCTCGACTGTGTCGACGATAACTTGCGTTTGGCTGTCGATCTCAATATTAAGTTCATCACCCACTTTATACTGACTTAAATTGGTCAGCTTTAGGGTTTCAGGAATTAAGTGCAACTTAAAGCCGGAGTCACTCACCTCGCCTACCGTTAAGCTGCAGCCGTTAACGCCAGCAAAACCTTTATAAAAAATGTAATCCATCCATTTAGGCTCAATGCCCAGTGTCAGATCATAATGCTGTTCTGTATGGCTAATATCGACGACTTTAGCCTTGGTATGAATATGGCCAGAGAGAATGTGACCACCAATTTCACTACCAAAAGTCAACGAACGCTCAACATTAACGCTTTGACCTATAGACAAATTAGCCAGATTCGTCAGTCGCAAGGTCTCTTCCACTACGTCGAAAAATACCCTATCATCAACGACCTGAGTCACAGTAAGACATACCCCGTTATTTGCCACACTTGCACCAATCGCAAGTCCCTCATGCAAATCAGGTTCGAACGCTACCTCAAGGGTATTTAGGCCATCTTTCTTATGTATTGCAACCACCTCGCAGGTGGCTTGAACTATACCTGTAAACATTTTCTGCTCGCTTAATCGTTAAAGGCTGTATTTATGAATAATTCAGGCTATCAAGCCAAACGTTTAATCCAATTGGCGCTGCCGGTGCTAATAGCTCAGGTCACTCAGACCATGATGGGCTTTATTGATACCGTTATGGCGGGCCGTGTTAGCGCGGTTGATATGGCCGCTGTGGCGGTCGGCACTAGCCTTTGGTTACCCGCTATTCTGTTTGTCCAAGGTTTGCTGATGGCTTTTACGCCTTTATTTGCCCACTACAATGGAGCGAATAATCAAAAAGCCATCCAACCTTTGGCCTTTCAAGGTGCCTATCTTGCCATCATTGGTGGCATTGGCGTGATGATTTTCCTCGCATCAGCGCCCTTTGTGCTTGGCCATATGGATTTAGAACCCGAATTATACCGCTTAACCATTGGATATCTCGACGGTATTTTATGGGGTGCGCCCGCATTTGTGCTTTATCAAGTGCTGCGCGGCTGTAGTGAAGGGATTTCTTACACGTTACCGACTATGGTCATTGGCTTTGTCGGCTTAGCAGTGAACATCCCCGCCAACTACATCTTTATTTACGGACACTTTGGCGTACCTCCGATGGGTGGCGCTGGCTGCGGTATTGCCACTGCCTTGGTTTTTTGGGCCATGCTGATTGCCATGACGATTTATATGCAGCTGCATAAGAAATTCGCGGCCTTGGCTCCTTTCAGTAAATTTCATCGTCCTGACTTTGAAACGATGAAAAAAATGACCAAACTCGGCATGCCGATAGCAATGGCGCTGTTTTTTGAAGTGAGTTTATTTGCCATTATCGCGCTGTTACTCGCCCCATTAGGCGCAACTGTGGTGGCAAGTCACCAGATAGCACTGAACTTTTCTGCCATCGTATTTATGCTGCCGTTATCTATTGGTATCGCGGTATCGATTCGAATTGGTTACTACTTAGGCCGTGATCGCGCCGATATTTCCGCAGTGGTTACCAAAGTAGGTTTATGGCTGGCGCTGTCCCTTGCATTATCAACTGCAGTCTTGACCGTCATATTTAGATTCCAGATTGCAGAGCTTTATAATGGTGATCCTGAAGTTGTCGCTTTAGCCGGCAGCTTGATGTTAATGGCGGCACTGTATCAATTATCGGATTCAGTCCAAGTGGTTGCCGCCGGAGCCCTACGTGGTTATAAAGATACCCGCAGTGCCTTTTATATCACGCTGTTTTCCTATTGGGGCATAGGGATGTCACTCGGTTATACCTTGGCTTATACGGATCATATCGTTCCTGCCATGGGCGCCCATGGTTTCTGGGCCGGATTGATTGCAGGTCTCACCTCGGCGGCGCTGCTATTTTTCATTCGACTGCGTTATATCCAAAAACATGGCGTGCATTTGAGCCTCATCGATGGTGATAGTGTGCATCATTGATAGCATTAACGGCGAGCATCGATGCTCGCCGTTTTGTTTATCAGTTTGATTTCGATGCCTTCTCTAATACCAATCACAATCAGTTCAGAGCCTCACAGGCATCTCAATCCAAGGCGCATTGACGCAGAAGTGGTCATTCCCTTTTAAGTCAATGCAACACCGGAGTGGGATGCCTGTGTGGCTCCCGAAGGCCGGCTGATGTTAACGGCATGGCAACGCGCTTTATACTGCGTTTAAGGCTTTAGACAGAGCACCACTATGCCCTAGCCTTCGCCTTGTCTAAAGCGCGTTGAACTCCCGCTGAATGAGCAGATATTTTATACGATTGGTATAAACGGATAAGAAACTGCGGTTTTATCAGCGACTTTGCTGAAACACTGGACAAGTTGCACAGCAATTCACCATTTGACTACAAATTTGATTTTTTTGCTTGCCAGCTCTGCGCTATGCCCCTAATATAGCGCTCGTTCCAAGGCGCAACGCTTTTGAATAGCAAGTTAAAATTTACGATACACCCGTAGCTCAGTTGGTTAGAGCACTACCTTGACATGGTAGGGGTCGGTGGTTCGAGTCCACTCGGGTGTACCACTCTCTTCACAGAGTATAAAAAGTGAAATTCAAACAGTGCACCCGTAGCTCAGTTGGTTAGAGCACTACCTTGACATGGTAGGGGTCGGTGGTTCGAGTCCACTCGGGTGTACCATTTCTTGCTTTAACTCCCTATAAAACTTCAATTTACTATAATCTTCCATTAAGATTCTCAATTTTTATTTGTGCCTAATGTAAAACTTTCGTGCCTAAACACATTTTTTTGCAGTGACATTCAAACATGCCCTCCTCCTTAGCTCTCTGATTATACCTCGATTGCTTAACCCACATTTATCGCAGTAACTTGAAAATTTGGCATTTTTTATAATTTGTGCCCGTTTTGTGCCAAACATGTTGGCACAAGAAGCTTTTGCCGTTTGTGACGCTGACCACCACCAGGATAGGCACACCGCTTTGTACACTTTAAGTTGAGAATTTTTAAACTCTACAGATAACAGATCATCATTAGCAGAATGAAGTCACCCCAAGTTGTAATATTTCATGTAAGCCATCACATCTTGCTTCAAAAACTTCCTTGTAGGCTGAGTCACTTTAAAAATTCAATCGTGTTTCAAGCCTCAGTCACAGTGGAATACCTGACCTCTTAATTTATTGACCATACTTCTCAAGATTAAGTGTCCGATGGGATTAGATCAGAACATTCATACACTAAGCGATGAAGCTTGAACCCGTAGAACCATAACATGTACCAGTTTAAATCATATTAATTCGTGGTTAATCATTTGCCACAGAGGTTTTCTTAAGCTAAAAAATAATAAACCAAGTAGCTGTCCTTGTCATGCTTGGTTTATGGAAGGGGAGATTAGCATTATGCTATATTTTTTTCCTGGTATTTATATCAATGCTAATCAACTTTGTTCTTTTGAGTATCTCCGAAAATAAATTTATTTCTCCGTTGTTAGGATTCCAATTTTTTAAAAACTGACTGTGGCCGAAAAATACCAAATTTTGCTTAGCCCTTGAGCAAGCAACGTTCAAACGTTTTCGATCTAACAAAAATTGTAGCGCCCCATAAGTCCTGACAGTCGAATAGCAAACTAATTCAGCTTCACTGCCCTGAAAACTATCCACAGTATCAACTTTTATTTTAAGATTACCAAGGTGAATCAAATTTTGACTCTCACCATCTTTAGTTAACAACTGACGTATTTTCCTTTTTTGCGCACCGTAAGGTGTTATGACTGCAACGTCTATAGGTACTTTTTGTTTACCGGCTATTTGACGCAAAAAATCTCGAATTGCAATCGCTTCATCGTGATTTTCTATACTGGTAGAATTATGCGGCCTATTCTGCTCACCCCTGACATCCTGCCAAATTAAACAAGCAGGATGTACAAAATCACTTGTGTTACTCGCATCAACAGCACCATTGAAAAGACGACGTTCACCGTTCGTTGTGTAGAACAGCTCAGCAACGAGATCTCCGATAGGAGACGCCATTCTGAACTGCTCTTGCAATGAAGCAGTGCAATCGTTTGGGAGTTGCTCAAATAACACCTCAAAAAAACTGCTTTCTAGGAAAGTTTCTTTCAGAAACTCGAGCTCTTCTTTTGCCGAATCATCCCTAAGAACAGGTGAAATACTCGGTGGTAATTGATGATGATCCCCAATCAAAATAGCCTTTTTTGAACGTAGCAAGGGAATTAGCAGCTCTGGGACCGTTGCGCGACCGGCTTCGTCAACAATAACAACATCAAACTCTAAATGGTCCAGACCCGCTTTCCTTGCCGCCAGGCCAACACAGGTTGCGCCAATCAAATTTTTGTCTGCTAGCATGGTTGTAAAAAATTCATCTGAAACCTTATTGCTACTTGACTTAGCTTGCATTTCTTTTAGCAACGCGGCCCATTCATAGGTTGCATTTCTAACGGTATCTTCTAGTAAATGCACTTTGCTGCTTATAGTGTCCAGTTTATTTGACAAAAACTCATCATAGAGTCTGCCAAAATGATCTTCCTTGATTTCATCATCAAGCTTTCCTGGATTGCCGATTCGAACAATATTCACCCCGTCAGCAATCAGTTCTGGATATTTTTTCTTAAATTTTATAATGGCATTATCTACTGCAGTATTTTGCTGTGAGACAACCAAAATACGCTGATGAGGATTGTGAGAGATAAGTTGATACAACATCTCAACGATAGTAGTTGTTTTCCCTGTGCCCGGAGGCCCCTGAATCATCGCTATATGTTTTGCCGACAGGGCTGTTTTTACAACCTCCTGCTGGCTTGGCCTTAGTGAGTCCCGCCATTCAATATCTTTATTTTTCCAATGTGCTATATATTCTGGCTTATAGCTTGATGGAGATAAAAATATGTCTTTAAGGCGTAATTCAACTAATCTGTCCTCAAATAAAGCATCCAGCGCTTGTTGCTGCCTTTGTAACGCGCTATTGGGTTTGGAGATAGAAAACTTGAACTTTTGTTTTTGTTCTAGGTTGATATTATTAAACTTGAACAAAGTAGCTCTTATTTCGACAGACTGTTCGGGAGTAACAGATATTTCACTATCGTATATTTTATTACGATCAATAGCGGGTAGATAGCCGCCTCGTTCTTCGTCCCAAATCTGCAAGCGAAAAGATCGATTTAAAGAAAGGTACTCATCCATCTCAATATCTTTGATAAATGAAGTAACCGAACTTTCATCGATGTACGCTTGCTGTATCGATTCTTTCGAGATCCTCAAAATATAACTGCTGTTTTCCACCAACTCCGGAGTAACATCAAATTCGACAGTTCTTTCACTCTCAACTTTTCTCTGATAATCAACAACTCTCTGCCAGCGCTTAAAAAATTCGACTTGTTGTAGTCGCTCTTGGGTTGAGTTTTTATCGATTAGTGCCTGACTCACAAAGGTATACAACTGCTCTAAACCATAGGACCAGCTAAAATATTTATTTGGTTCGATCTCTTTTGACGCCAGAATAAAGTCGAAAGGTAGGTCAACACCGATCTGTGTAGTTTTATGTTGAGACGCCTTAATAACACTTAAACCATCACTTGTAGCTGTTGGCACACAACTTAATTGAACACTCGCTTTGCCAAGAACCACTTCATTAGTTTCAAAGTCATGACCGATTAAAGTCCATTGGCTTTGCTCAGAGTAAAACAGCTCATCAGTAATGCACTCTAATTGTTGTTCCTCCACCTCAATGTATAGCTCAAGATGATCTTGCCCAAGAAAAGCAGGAGGCTTGGCACTAACTGTCGGTAAAGGCATTCGGCCTCTTTGATTTGGCTTTCCAGCAGGATTACATGAGAGAGTAGAATCAAACGAATCAAAAAACACGGGCAGCTTTTGACCTGAGATACACTTCAAAGAAGGATGTAACAGAGCCATTTCTGGTAACTGAACTTTTATCAACCCATCAAACAGGGTTCCTAAATAGGATTTATCTTTGGCTAAATATCGTTCTACAACCATATACGCAGGCGTATTTGAGCGAATATGATCGTGAAAGCACAGACCCTTCGCGACGCACCCAAAAAATGCGCCGTCTTTTTTGTTGCCTTCACGAACAACTAAAATTGGGAAGTCATCACCGTAGCCTATCGCTAGCGCTTGTTGTTGCTCCCGGTTTCCATTAAACAACAACCGATGTTCAAACTTGGGTTGCTGCCTGCCAATATCGGACAATTCAGCTAAGACAAGCTTTCCTTCATACAACCATTCCAGTGGTAACAAAGCATCCGCCAAATCTAAATCGATAAGTTGCCCGTATTTCTGCTGTTGCCAATAATTAATAATTTGTTTCTTTTCAAATTCTAAATATTTTCGGTACTCAATCAGGCGCTTTTGGGCATCCTGTATCCGAGCATACTCCCTTAATAAAGCAGAGCGACGATAAGGACTCGTCGTCTCAGCAGCAATTTCCGATTGGATAATTTTGTATAATTCACTCAAGGATTCTGAAATCGGTGTGATCTTTTCAGATAGCTTTTCAATTTCGGCTAACAGCAGCGTCTTATCTCGTTCAGCTTGTTTTATTTGCTCTTCAGTAAAATAGCTTGACTCTTGCTCCGCAGCACTTTCAAAACGTGACCGAATATTGTCGCGCTCTTGATAAGCCCTTCCCTGACGATGCTTTTCTTCATCTGTTTTTTGGTTAAAATACCAAGCTACTGCACTTGCAGTAAGCATAACGGCCCCAGCAACAGCAAATAATGGAAATGGCATTTAACCCTCAACTTTTAGTTTGGTTAATTAATTCTGCCAACAGCTCGGCAGAAATTGTCCCAGTTTCCACCAACGCCAATATTTTCATAATTTGGCCATCTTCATCATTTTGCTTTTTACCAAACTCTGATAGTTCAAGTATTCTTTCTGAATGCCTGCGCTGGTCAATTTTATCTTCGGTATCAAATCCAGCCATTTTAATTTTAAAGTCTAAGTTAGCAGCTTGCTTGCCTGCTTCCACTTTTTCCATATCCAGTGAAATTTGAGCGCGTATCTGTGAGGTTTTTTCAATTTCCTTAAATAGATCAATGCCACTCTTGGCTGTATCAAGTACCTTACTGCCTAACTCTACTAGTTGAGCACCGTCAAGCTTCCTAAGCACCTCATTAAGATCAATTTTTGAATTATTGCTTTTAATCATCGTGCTAGATCGCGATTGATTAGAGCGTGGGATATGTTGCCCTTGGATTGGTGGTACTTTTTTCATTGTTTTATTCTCTTTTCTTCCATTAATCTTCTACTGCACTCATGACACACATCATGGCTGAACGGATAAATTCATCTAGTTGCTTTTGCAACGCCTGTAACTGTTCAAAAGATATACCGTTCTCTCTTTCGGCTCTGACAAGAAGTTGCATTTTATGTGCGTGCTTAAGCGATTGGTTTATGGACTTTTGCATTTGCATAACTGCTACCGAGCTTTCGGCAACAGCTCTAGCTAACGCCTGGTATCTTATTTCGCTACTTTCAAGCATCAGTTTATGATCAAGTTTCAGGATCTCAAGTTGCTGACTTAGCTGTGCCTCAATTAATCTATTTTCAGCCACAATTTGGCGTGTGACTTCGCACTCTTTGGCGTATTTAAGATAGCTATTACAAGCATCAAGTACCGCCATTCCGGCATCTATCACCATCAGGGCTGGATTAACTTTTTTCGCTGCCCCTTTTAGACCATGTTTAACCAACATCATTCCATAGCGTTGAACACGGCTGTCATTAAATAAATGCTCAGTTAATGATGAATATTTCTCTAGTGTTTTCATCGCTATCCTCTGATTAAATCTGAGTGAATCAAATTATCCATCAACTCATGATAAGTGTACTGATGTAGCTGCCAGGCTTTAGTGAAGCTATGGTTTCGTGAAAACAGCTCATGACCAGTGTTTAGCTGGCTCGAACCTGATGTGATCATGTTCTTCGCAACATCTAAGTTGAGTGAATAAGTTTCACCCTGCAAGGTAAACTCAGGGTTTGAAGAAGCAACAACATTATTGTGCTCGTAAATTTGCTTATCAACATCGGAATATACCGTGCAAACGTCTTCTGGTGGAGTTAAATTATCATCCCAGTCAAAGCCTTCAGCCAGGGTAAACCGAGTGTTCAATACTAATGCGGGTGTATATAAGATTAAATGAGTCTTATCCTGTTCTTTAATATTTAGATACATTTTCAGGGGCAGGCTTTGACATAGACCTTTATTTTTATCAATCTGGCGTATTGTAACATTCCACTCAAGCCCCCAACGTTCACCAAGTTGGCTTAACAAGGTTTCAAATTCAGGAATTAATTTTGGTAATAGCTCAGGCAGTTTTCTTTGAAAACGCGCAGCCTGGGCAAAACAGTCTTCAGTCATGTTATATCTAGCCTGACGGACCGCAGGGATAACAAACACATTTTGTGGAATATTCTTTAGTTCAGATGATTCTCCAGGCACAATCAACATGTCTATGTCATTATATGAATGATGGTAATGACGATCGAGTCCAAGGGTCAACTCTTTATCATGGACATGGCGTAATATATAGGCAAGCATTTTCCCTTTAGCTGTTATGCCATCCTCATTAAGTAGCTGTAAACCTTTTAGTCGCTCAATCACCGAGAATAATTGTACTTGACTAAGATCGGTGATCTCTTCAATCTGAGTTAAATTTAAGTTATGTGAATCCATCACACTCAAGATAAAGTGTGAAAGCTCACCTAATTCACTGAGTAATTTATATTGAACAGTTACTGTATAAACACAGATCGGATACCAGACATCGACAACACTCGGTTCAGGATCTTCACCCCTCTGTATTGATGGTTTCTCTTTTTGTTTAAAATTAGCAGATGTCTTCGTTTCAGCACGCGATTCAGTAAAACTATTACACATTTATTTTCCTAAAAAACTGACTAACATAGCCAAGTAAACTTCCATTTATTTTCGGAAAAAACAATAATTGTACTCGGCCCAAATTTTTTTGTTGTCTTGTTCTCGGTTGCTACTCATCAAAGGGGCTAGTATTTTCAATCCATTACAGCTTTAACAATAGAATCTCTACAAAATTCATTAAGTGCACTCTAGGCGCCTTTACTAGAAGAGCTTTTTTGCCACCTGAATACACTGAAAAAAGGTTATACACGTAGTTATTTCACAGTAGGTGATAGCTGTTGTCTATGATGTATTGCTTACCAGTAAAATGCCATGTCATTTTCACTCTAAACTATCAAGCCCGTTTTAGACCAATCTTGAGACAGCAAGCTAAACAAGTCGTTGATAGTTCAATGACTGAGGCATTTTTATAAACTTAAAATTTGTATTTTTACATTCTGGGCACTCTTGTGGAGGCCCAATGATGACATCAGATCTACAGTATTGCTCTTTTTTCCAACCGCAGTTCTCACACTGCCAAGCCATATTTCCATGTGGCATAACCATTATTAATTACTCCCTGTGTTTTGATATGAGATCACTTGCTAACTTTTCAGACAATGCTGAATCGCTTAGATAAGGGACTTTTCCGGAAGGAACTAAATTAGCAGCAGCATCAAGGTGCACGTCCTGATCATCGAAGAAGATGTGAGGCCGAAAGGCTTTTAACACTTTAGTCTTCTCTACTCCTCCTAAGAAAAAAGCTTCATCAACATACACGCCCCAATGCCTTAAGGTTTTAATTACTCGCATCTCCGAAGGGCTATTACGAGCAGTGACTAATGCAATGCGGATCGGTGAGTATTCAACGCGAATGGGTAATCTATCCTGCAAGCGAGACAACTTATGCAATAAACTGGCGTAAGGCCCCTCTGCCATTGGGATATTTTGTTTTGCGTCTTCTTGAGCATGAAAGGCTTCCATGCCTTGGGTTTTGTAAACTAATTCACTTTCATCGGAAAACAATACGGCATCACCATCGAAGGCGATGCGGACTTGACCCTCTGGTATTTCCGGTGCATCCGTTGGCGGCGCTTTTAATATTGCCGCGGCGCAGTTCTTAGAATCAATCACCTGCTGAGCATCTTTAACATTGGTGGTGAGAAACAGGTCCACATCAAAGGCATCGAGATAATCGGCTACGGTTTCGCCCGCGGTAAAGGCTGAACGGGTAATGTTGAGCTTGTCGTGGCGAATAGTATTAAGCACCCGAAGACCGGTATCTGGGCTGTTTTGTGACATCACTACAACTTCAACAAGAGGGCTATTGCCCTGCTGATATTGATTAAGGCCAAGTAAAGCTTTGATCAGAGGGTAACCGGTCCCAGGTTTTAGCGGTTCATCTTCGTGTGCCAGCATAAACTCGCGGTATTTTTCAATGGCAGTATCAGGATCTGATTCAAAGGTTTTTCTGAAAATTTGATCAGATTCCGCCATATCGAATAAGGCCGTGGCTGAAATACCAACGACTAAGGTATTAGAGAGATCTAGTGGCATAAAAACATCCTTGTTTCAGAGGCTTGTATTCAAGCATGAAGCTTTGCTGAACTCAATTTTTTTTGATAGAAAAGTTAAATAATCATAAAAAATACTGCTGAATACACAGCATATCCATTTAATTGAATTCGGCTTGTTACCTTTGTTTAATACTATTCCTAAGCTAGTCATATTAATCCTTTAACTGTTTTTGCTGTTTAAGCTTAGTATCTTGGCTAGCAATGTTTTTGCTAACTGGCACTTCATAGGTGTCGCCTTTGACAAGGTATACTAGCAAGGCGATGGCGTTGATGATCAAAATCACCATTAACAGGGCTAACAGTAACAACAGCTTGGACATTGCTCATACCTTTTCAATAAATGTATGACGACTAATGCCAGAACTGCGCCACAATCACGCCAACAGCTATAAGTTATTTAAACACTTATATTTCAATTTCTTGCGACAAATTTGTTTAATCACACCAATTAAACCAGGTAATCAATCTTAACAATTGGTAATTATTATTACTTTCTGTAATCACTCAATTGCACTATCTTGTCGCCAGCAAGAGTACTATTTTCAGCCGTATTAGTAACAGATGCTAAATCTGGCTTTGCTGGTAGTGGTTGCGGTTCCATTAAAATATCTTGGCAGTAATCCATCATCTTTACTATTGGTAGAAATTTTTGTTTTTGATTTTTAGCTCGCTTCATTTGAGTGTTTAGATGAATCGATAAATCGGTGCACAAATCGGAAGGCAGCTCATTAAGCTCCTGCTCCGCCAACGTTTGGCTAACCCAAAGTGCGGCATCACTAATATGGCCGCTAATGCTTAAATCGGTATTTTTAACCCAATGAGTATCCATGTTCAGTTTAGATAGCTCACTGAATAGCATAGCAATATCACTACTTGGGATGGCACGCAGCTGCTGCAAGGTTTCTGCTAATGAATATTGCCACTCCATTTGCAAGCGTGCTGCTAATTCATCCAGCGTTAGTTTTGTATCAGCGGGTATAAATACAGTAAAACGGCTGTTTGCTTCACAGGCAATAATGGTTTTGTGACGTGATTTATAGGCATTATCGATAATATGTACTTGCCAGCAACAGGTGTGATTATCTGACGCTAAGCTATGGACCCCTACTCTCTGGCCATCTTTCTCAGGCAAGCGAGACAAGTCGGCTTTAAGCCATTTGTTGAGTGCATTGGTTGCGGATAGTAATAATTTCATACTTTTTTTATCGTTCCCGTTACAAGAATCACAACAACGAATCAAATTTAGATATAAGAATCGATGAATAGCAGCTTCCCTGTGACATGTTTAAATATTCCCTACAAGCCCATTGAAGACATAAGCTCATGTTCACTGACGGCTTCTGGCGTTACTACTGCATCACTGAGCATCGTTTTTTTAGCTAATAACTTGTCTAAATTCACATCAAACGAATCATACTCTGGATGTAAAAGGCAGGGTAAATGAACAAAAACAGGTTTTTCCTGACCAATTCGATAGACTCGATCTGTTGCTTGAGCTTCTTTTGCCGGGTTCCAATGGCGCTCTAGATGCACTACATGATTTGCGCCAACAACGGTCAATCCTACGCCAGCAGCAACCGGTGACATAATGATAATATTAAAGCCTTGTCTCGACTCAAAGTCGGTAATCATTCCTTTACGCGACAGTTGGTCCTTCTTCGTTGCCATCGCTTTACTGTCACCATTAATGACATGAATCTGTAACGCATAAATTTTGTCTAAGCAAATTTTAAGCACTGCCTGAAGCTTTTTAGTCGTCGCAAAAATAATGACTTTTTCTTGTTTGTTTTTTATATCTGCCAAGATATCTATCAACATAAGCAACTTTTCAGATTCCTGCATTTTATGCAGCGCTTCTTTCGCTGTGCTTGGCGGCGCTTTAAAAATCTCATTCAGTCTTGGGTGTAAACTAACCGCTCTTAATTGCTGAAGTACTGCTAAAGCATGAGTGCCGCCCTCTTCCTTTGCTTTGGCTTTTCTGTAGTCTTCAACAATTTGGTTATAGCCAAGTAACTGACCACCGCTCATATTACGAGCGAGCTCGGGTGCAAATAGCATATTGTCAGCAAGATCTTTATGAATACCTGTTTTTATAGTTTTCTTTGGCATTCCAGTTAATTCTTCTTCCTTGGTACGGCGTAACATAAACTGCCCAACAGAGGAGCGTAAATCATGTCCAACGTCTAAGCGTACCTCAGTTTTTTCTTCTTCATTAGCATTACTAATAGGTTTAATCCAACGCTCTCTAAAATAGCTCCAATCACCTAATAATCCTGGTTGTGCTGTATCCATTAAGCACCAAAACTCACTTAAGCTATTTTCAACAGGCGTGCCCGTTGCGAGTAGTTTAAAGTCAGCTTTTAACGCCTTTGCTGCGCGTGTCGCTTGCGTATTAGGGTTTTTAATATTTTGAGCTTCGTCAAACACTACAACCCCCCAATCAATTACACACAAAGAAAACTGGTAATCTCGTAGAGTCTGGTAAGTAGTAATAACGATACGTCTATCCATATCTAAGCGTTTAGTAGCTGCATCAGCACCCACGTGTAGGGCGTAACGAATAGATTTATGATCAGCATGTGATTCATTCATCACAGTAGTAAGCTGCATGGACTCTCGTTCAGCCCCTTGAACTTTAAACTCTTTCAAATCCCTTGCTGACTGTAATACTTTTATATCTCGAAATGGCGAATGCTTAAACGTTACTGCCACTTCTTGCTCCCAGTTTTCTAATAAACTAAGTGGAGCGACGATTAAAATAGGCTTTTCAGATTTGTTGTTTTGTTTTTGCATTGTTAAATATTCCGCTAACATCACTAGCGTCATATACGTTTTACCCAGCCCCATATCATCTGCTAACAAGGCGCCTTGAACACGATACATATCATCATAGTTATCCATTTGCGCCGATTTAAGTAACGACATCATCCAGCTAACACCAGACTCTTGATGAGGGAAAGGGGTTCTGGCTAAATTACTGCGATCAAAATTAATTTTTCGGTCTAACTGTGCGACCTTATTTACAATATCTTGATTATGATCTTCTGCATCTTTTAGCAATAAAGACACTTGTTCTTTACGGTCCGGAATATCATCAAAACCAGGTAGGTCAGTATCATTAATAGGATTTGCTAAATTGTCCCTTACCTCTGCAAGCGCTTCATTTACACGCTGCTCATCACGAATATCAATGATTTCATCATCAACAATGACACTGTCGGCATTTTGCCCTTTAGCTTGCTCGTAACTTTGTTCAAAAGAAGCTATATCTTCTTCACATTCAAGCAACCTAACTAAACGCTCTGGAGGTTCACTCGCAGCATTAGTTGAAAACCAGCCGTTACTTCCATCATTATCTTGCCCAAAGGGAATATGAACCATCTTGCCGATACCATAAACACGAATGGAAAAACCTAAATCAAGATTAAGAATGGATGCATCTAAAAAAGCGGATGGTGTTTTAATAAATTCTGCGACTTTATGTGCTGGAATGGTCCGATTTTGCAGCACTTCTTTTATGGCTTGTTTTTTATCATCTGACAACAACACAATGCGATCTTTTACTCGCATTACCTGTCCGTCACCTTGTAACTGAGCAAATCGATTTTGCAGTTCTTCAATCGATGAGCCATCACCAAAGCTTGGGCTAAGCTCTAAGCTACCATCTGCTTTTTGGTTAGCGGTAACAGTAATTTGCTCTGGTTGGACTAAATTAAATTTATCAAACTGCTTTAAATCGAGTTTTAAACCGTCTTTTACCGCTTGTTGTAACCTGGCGATAGCCAAAACATTATTAAGTTCAGTGCGGTCATCTGGTGTAAGAGATGAATGATCTTCTACAGCCAAAACAGCATTAAGCTGCTCAGGTGTCATTAAAAACTGTGTTTGCTCACTAAAAGCCAGTATGGGCCCTTTTCTTTTGACGGGATATTTTTGATGACCAAGCATTGCAAACAACTGTAATGTAAAACTACTTTTAGTTGTTCTACCTTGAATATCAATGTCAAAATCGTGACTACAAAAAGGTGGCAGTCCAAGAACTTCGGCATCTTCTGGGTCGAGTAAACAAGCTTGCTCGCTATCCACTCTAAAGCCATTAGGTATCGTTTGTGCGATGTCTCTTTCTTGGAGCATTTTTAACACAACATGCGCAATGAGCTGACTGCCGCCGCCCTCACCTTTGTTTAAACAATGGTAAGAAGCCTCGTCAGTTACAAAGTTAACGCCATATGAGTCATACACTAAGGAATATCTATCGTCTGCTAAATGACTATTATTATTGTTAGGCAAAAGCCCTTTTATTAAGCTAACAAGTGACATTTATGTTTTAATTCCTTTTAAATATTACTAGTGTCAATCACATTTCAGTCGGCAAGATACCAACAAAAACTCTCGTCTCGAGTCACTTTCTTTTGTGATAACATTGTATAAAGCTTAGCGTTAACTGTCGGGCGATCTGCAAACATCGAAAATTCATTGTCTAAAACCTTAACTAACTCTTTAGCCGTAATAGGTTGGTAAGCGTGTAAAGCTTTTAACAAGTTAACCTCTAAAAGATTATTTTCTTGTGTATTCTTCTTAACAACAGGCAATCCATAACGATTGACATACCTTCTGTACTTATCGCTATCAAACAGTTTCTCTAAATCCAGTTCAACACCATTATCCGTCAAAAAATCAATGGCATTTTTTTGCCAAGACGTTGGTGAATGTTGAATAGCCAAGTATTTTCCGTTAGGTAACCTTTCATTAAATTCAGCTGGAAAGCGATTTGTGAGCTCGCCATGAGTTAACTCGGTTAACGAGTAATTTGTTACCCTCTCACTAGGTAAGCCCATATAAATCCATAATTTAAAATTATGCGAGCCTTCAACAATATGAAAGTCACCACAATCTAAATAAATAATTGACGTCTGTGGCATTGCTTTTAATTTGATATAACTGGTCGTTAAGCTCTTACCAAGTACTCTTTTTACTGTATTTTCAGCTTGATAGCCAAGCATTAGTCGTGCATTACGAACAAAGCCATGTTCGTAAAGCCCCTCTAAAAATCGTTTCCGCGCAGGGTACATCCTATTGAGTGATTCATCACCAGTGTGATTAGCGTACTCTGCAATAGCGCCCAAAAATAACCTTAGGTCTTCTTTAGCAAGCCAGCTTGTTACCGCTTTTATTCTATGTTCACCAATGGGTTTCCACCACTCACGATAGTTTTTTGCGGTATTGGCAATACGGGGATCACCCGCTAAATTGAGCACGAAATTTTGCCACACTTCACTTGGTGCACCGGCAGAGCGGTCAATAATAATCTCAAGTGCGATGTGGCCAATGCGTTTGCCCTCTTCAAAAGGCATGGTTGCAACATCACGCTTTAATAGTTCGTGTAGAATATCGTTCGGCTCACCAACGGGTATTTCCCTTAGTGTGTCTAGGTAGTATTGAGCATGACATACATCTAAAAAACGCCCTTGTGGTAACTCGTTTAAACGCAATTTTTTTAATTGTTCACTAAGATCTAAGTGGTTTTGTTTTGCAAGATTCACTAACGCCTTAGGGGCAGTTAAATCAAACAACCATTTTGCACTATTCAGAACAGATATAATGGTATCACTGCTTTTTTTCCGCTCATCTAAACGTTGCGCTATTTGTTGCTTAATCCATGCTGTTAATTTATTAAAAATATTGCCATCAACCAAGGCATCAAAATAACGATAAACTAACGAAATTAAATTCATTAACGACGACATGCCAAGCTTAGGGTGCTTAGCTTGAATGTAATCAATGGTCGCTTCGTTTAATGAGCCTTTTCTTATCTCTTGTTTATCAATCCACAGCTGAGTTAACACCCTAACGCCTTTGCGTTTAAGCAGTGTATGGTTTAATTGCGCAACATCCCCATTAACCACAAAACCACTAACTTGCTGTTCTAGAGCCTTAAACTCTTCACCTTGCCCTGCACCATCAGCAATTGTCTTAGTTTGTAATGTAAGGCTGCTCCACTGCTTTGTAATACGCTCCCAGTTAAACTGGGCGAGCTCTGGTTTAGGGGGTAAAAACAGCATAATTACTGCATCTCCAAACGACTTCTTACTGATTCATATTCCGAACTTGTAGGTCTACGAATAGTGAAGCGAATATCAATTCGTCTATTGGCACCAAAATCTACATCTGTCAGTTCATCAACTACTTTTCTTCGTGTTGCTGCATAGCCACTTACTGAAAAAAGAGGGTTACCATCTTTGTTGTTAATACTCGCTAAATTAAGGTGACTCGGTAATGATTGGCTCCACAACTCCCACAGTGAAATCGCTCGAAAAGTAGATAACCCCCAATTACCTTTGCCCAGCATGCCATTGAAATTTTTACTGTCGGTATGGCCTTCAATAAAAATGGTATCCAGAAATTGCTCACGCTTGTCTGTATTAATCACCATTGAAAGCACTTCGCCAATTTCAAGCGCGGTTTGTTCAAATTGAGGATTAATATTAAATGCGGCGCTATCAAACCCTAAAATATCGTTAGGAATACTTAACACGGTTTCATTTTCACTAACGGTCACTTGTATGCCACGTTGCCTTAATAAATCAGCGGCTTCATGTAATATCGTTTTACGAACCCCTTCAGCTAAGTGCAACATTTCTAACTCTTGGGTAAATGCTTGTTGCTTATTTTCAAGCTCTTGTTTGGCTTCCATAAGCTCAACCATTAACACAACAGACGCTAAAATGAATAAAATTAACAACCCAGACAAAATGTCAGAAAACGACATCCAATAGGGGTTTTCCTCATCTACACTCACGTCGTCTGTTCTAAATATCCGCATTAGCTTTGCTCCAATTCATCCACTAAGTCAGAAATTGAACTCACTGTTCTGCGCATCTGGTCGCTAAACTCAAGTGTTGTTGTATTCCAGGTTTCCATGCGTTCTTTAACTTGGGTATTTACTTCTGCTGAGTAACTGCGTAGCCATTCATTTGTTTGTTTCTCAATATCCGATACCTGTTTAGCTAATGTATTACCTAAACCTTCAAATGAAGACTCAATTCCTTTTATGAACTCGGTTTGGTGTGTTTTCATTTCAGTGAAACCATTAAAGGCTAACTTTGCAGTATCGCCAAACTGTTCTGTTGTTGTCACAAGCGACGTTTCAAGCTCTTTTAATATTTTTGCTTGTTCAATGACATGGTTTGCTAATTCATCATTTTGAGCACAAATATCTTCAATTGTGTCCGTCATGTCAGCTAAACGCGTATCAAACAGCTCAGTGGCCTTCACTAAATTAGTGGATAACATGGCAATTTGGTTTGAACTATTACTCAAGTTTTGGCTACTTGTCGCCGATGATTGTGCAACCGTTTTAAGTTCGCCTACGACTTCTTTATGTTGTGCAACAACCATATCCATATGGGTTTGTGTCCGTTTTACCGCATCGGTCATTGACGTCAGCATTTGGTCTTGCTGCGCTAACCATTTGCTTAGCTGAGATTGCAGCTGATCACGATATTGCTCATCTCGTTTAGATGCCTCAACTTGTTGGTTTTGTAATAACGAACTAAAGTTTTCTTCAAGCTTTTGTTGGCGCTGTGCTGAGTTCTGCATAAAGCTTTGTAAGCTGGTTTCTAACCCACTGGTAAAGGCTTGTTGCTGTGCAGTGGTCTTTTCATTTTGGCTAGTAATATCACTCACAAAACTACGATTTGATTCACCCATAGCATTTTGCACTTGGCTCATAGACTCAGATAACTGCGTTAACGTTTGCGACTGCTCAGTTAACCAATCACCTAATACCGACTGTAAGTTATCTACATGGCTTGCTTCACGTGCAGCTTGCGACTGCTGCTGTGACTCAATGGCTGAAAACAGCTTTTGCTCCATCGCCTGCTGGCGTTGTTCGCTTTGGCTCAGCATTGCTTCAAGCTGTTGATTAAATTGTGAAGATGCTCCAGCCTGCTGCTCTGCCATTAGCTGTGATTGTTTGCTGCTTTGTTCAAGTACCGCGTTCATTTGCTCGCTTAAACGACTAACCGCCTCATGCATTTGCTCAGTCGACTTTTGCATGAGCTCGCCTTGGCCTCTACCTGCTGCTTGCATGCTTTCGGTAAAGTTACCAATAAGATGCTCTAACACCCCGCTGGTTTGCTGGCTGGCATTACTCACTAATGATTGCATTGCAGGTGCCATTACGTTGTTTAACGCATTGGTAAATGCTTCTTGCATGCTGTCACTGACGCCAGAAATGGTTTCTTGCAAACGGTCGCCAATACGCTCATGAAGCTCTTGCAGAGCTTGACTACTTTCACTGGTGTTTTTAGAGATATCAACTAACGACTTTTCAGCAGGTAAACGAGGATAAAGAAAATCAATTTTTTGCTGTACGGTGATAATGTTACTTAAAATGGTCCGTTCGGCTATTTTCTCTATAAAGTTAAGCAGTAAGCTTAAACCCACCCCCCAAACAGAGGTCACAAAGGCAAACGCCGCGCCGCTCATCATGCTAGCAATACCGGCTTTTAATACTTCAATATCGTTACTTTCAATATGAATATCACGCAGGCCCATAGTCAGGCCCATAAAGGTACCTAACACACCAATTGCAGTTAAAAATGAAGGGGTTGCAGCTAATAACCTGTTAGAGGTTAACCCAGCAGAAAGGGTTTTATGATTAAAAAAGTGCTCTGCATCTAGGGTATTATAAACGCGCTGGGTGCGATCATCTTGTACTAAACTTTCGCTAAATTCATGCCACAAGCTATGCACTATTTTATCTTTTGATGCGCTCGCTCGTTCAGCAATAGTCAGGCTATTATCATAAAGCGTGGTGATAGTTTCACCCTTAATAATCTGCCTGACTTGCTCTACTCTGCTTTTACTTTTAAGCGTACGCGAAATAATGGTTATCAGCGCAATAATAAACACTATCAATAGCGCAAGCCAAAACGATACCCCAAGCAGTGATTGAGGTATCAACCAATGCGATGGCAAAAAATCCAACATTATTACTACTCCCTTAGTATTTTGGGTATTGATTGTTTTTAGTTATAGCTCGCCAGCGAAGGCTTTTTGGCTTAATGAATCAAATAATGGTTTTTTATTTTGAGTTTCTGCATTTTCAAGCATATCTAAAATCTTAATGACTATCATTTCAAACTTCTTCTGCAACTCTATTGGCGGTACGATTATCTCAAGCGACTCAACTTGTTGTTTAGTCAGCGCTTCTCTTGTAGCGCCTCCCGCAGTCGCAATACTCATTAGCTTTTGTTTATAGCTTTTAGCAGTGATTAGCCTTGCTATATAAGTGGGTAATATAACGTCTTCTTTAACTCTCACTATACAAACATGCTGGTTTACTCGAGCAGGTAAAATTTTGTTATCAACTAAGGTAGCTCTACACACTGAAGCTCCAGTAATATTTAACAAAAGATCATTTTTTTCGATTACCACATTTTTAAGTTTTTCAGCTTGTTCGTCAGATAGAAAAGCCAGATTTTTATGAACAAATCTATTGTCATGGATATTTAAACTACGAATTAAAGAAATTCCTTCTTCAAGGTAAGCTTCTTTACCCCCCCTAGGAGTTGATCCACTTCCTAACTTAATTGTTAATTTCTTTAACTCTTTAACTTCCCAGCCTTTTGGGTTGGTGACGGGATCGCCGAACATGTCGAGGAAGACGCTGCGGAGGAAGTCGTCGGCAAGTTGGATGGCTTGCTTGCGTTTGCGACGGATGGCATCGGCTTTATCTAAAATTGAGGCAATGCGTTTTTGCTCGGCTAAACTTTTAGCCGGATCGTCAGGGAAAGGAATTGGAATTTCGTGGTTCCAAAACACATTCATTGACACTCGTGGCATTTTGGCGCCCGCTACTTGCTCACTGATCCAATCGACAAATGTCTTAGAACGTAAGTAATAGGTTAAATATGCACGATCTAGCCTTTTACTATCGGGTTTTAAAGGAACAAGTTCTGTTGTAGCAAGCCCCTCCTCATCAGGCATTACCACTTTGTTTAAATATGGTCGTAATTTAGAATATAAAACATGTGATGTATCAAACCAATGAGTCGATGAACCCGCTGTAGATAGTGGTGACTTTTGTTTACCTATGACTTGACCACTATTAGCCTCAACCATATCCAAATTAAGCATCCACACTTTTTCAGAATTTGATATGACAGGATGCTTTAATGGCTTTGAAGGTGCAATAATGCTTAATTTTTCATATCCCCAACTCACAGCATTGCCTCCAGCTCATTTAAGTCTTTTAGAATATCGTTTTCTAGGGCTTTAAGCTTGGTTAGGATGACTTTTGGGTCGTCATAGACTTCGGCAGTGTGCACCACTTCTTTGTAGCGATTGATCGACAAGTCATATTTGTTCGTTACGATATCGTCTTTACTGACCCAAAATGCCTTTTGAGTTTTGTCATTTTCAGCGGTTTGAGCAATGGCTTTATCACGGGCTTTAAACTCACTCACTAGGCTTGGTAAGTCGTTGTCTTTGATTGGCGTTCGCTTGTCATCTAGCGAAAAACCATCAGCTTGGACATCATAAAACCATACATGATCGGTGCTGCCGCCTTTGGTGAAAATAAGGATAGCAGTAGACACACCAGCGTAAGGTTTAAATACCCCACTAGGTAATGAAATGACCGCTTCAAGTTGGTTGCTTTCGATTAATAATTGACGCAACTGCTGGTGGGCATTGGATGAGCCAAATAACACACCGTCTGGCACGATGGTGGCCGATTGACCGCCAATTTTTAACATGCGCTCGATTAAGGCAACAAACAGCAGTTCTGTCTTTTTAGTTTTGACTTTTCGCAGCAGCTCAGGGCAAACGTCTTCTTCATCTAAACTGCCTTTAAATGGCGGGTTAGCAAGAATGATATCGAAGCTTTCTTTTGAATCCTGTGGGAAGTTTTCACTAAAGCGTTGGCTTAGGGTGTCTTGATAATGCACGTCGGGTTGTTTAATGCCGTGCATCACTAGGTTCATTGCGGCAACCCGAAGCATGGTGGCATCAAAATCAAAGCCGTGAAACATGTCGGTGTCTATGTGTTGGCGTGCTTGTTGATCGATTAAATCACCAGAAAATAGTATATTTTCAAGCTGCTGGCCTTGATTGTCTAGAAGCGGTTTACCGTCTTCATCAAATAATGGTTCACGTTCTATACAGTCTTTTGAGGTGTATTTTTCGAGCAGGTATTCGTAAGAAATGGATAAAAAGCCACCGGTACCACTCGCTGGGTCACAAATACGGCTGGTTGTGCTTGGGTCTAGCATTTCTACCATGGCGCGAATAATATGGCGCGGCGTTCTAAACTGGCCGTTAATGCCGGCGGTGGTCAGTTTGCTGAGCAAATACTCGTACAAATCACCTTTGGTATCGCTGTTATCAAGTGGCAAGTCATTAACCATTTCAACCGCTTTTACCAATAAGCTTTGTTTTTGGATCATTAACTGGGCATCTTTCATAAACTCAGAAAATAACGAGCCTTCGTTGCCCTCTTTTACTGATGCTGCAGAGCTTGAACCAAAATACGGGAAGAGTTCATCTTTAACTGTTTTGTATAGCTGCTCGGCACCTAAATGACGAATATTTTGCCAACGCAGGTGTTGCTGCGCATCATTAAAACGACGGTTAAACGCTTGGCCAGTTCGTGCACTTCGTTTTTCGTCAACTTGTTCGTTCATGTCGAGCATGCGGGCATACATTAAAAAGGTAATTTGCTCGATAACCGTTAACGGATTGGTAATGCCGCCGGTCCAAAATTCTTCCCATAGCTTGTCGATTTTGCTTTTTAGTTGACCTGTGATCATGGTGTACTCTTATTGTTGATGTGCTGCTTACTTGGCTATAGAGCCTATGCTAGTCAGTTTTACCCTTGGCGATAAGTGTTTTATCGCCAAGATGATGTGTGTGCTAGTAAATTAATCAGTTTAGGTTTATTACGTTATCTGGTTAACGTAAATATCGGTTGACCAATCAAAACTGTTTTTGACACTAACAGTGTCATAGATTTTAGTTAATTGGATTAATTGATCTTGGACATCATAAAATTCAAATTTTGCATTGTGATACTTGAGATCATGTTTCCAGTAACCTAAGCCTTGATCAAAGCGTATTGAGAAGCTTAATCCTGAGGCAAATGTTAGAACCAGTTCTCGACGATGTTGTATGTTGCCTCTATAAGTCGCAACATCTAAATTGATAGGCATTTTTAACCCCAATTTAAACCAGTGTTCAAACATCTCACGCATTTCTTGCTGGTCGTCCCAATCATGTTCGACCTTGGAGCCAATAGAATCTTTTCTGTTATATAAAGTAAAAATGTCGACTCTTGGTGACACGGTAGCAAATGGTTTAAGTAATTCCCCCAACATTAGCAGTGACCAAGGATTTTGAAGGTAGCGATCACTGTATTGAATGGTTTCAATGTGTTGCGAGTCTAAAGCCTGTTTAAGCACTTCGTTGTTATCTTTTAAGGCTTGCCAAAAATGTTGGCCAAATTCAGTTAACAGACCATTACATTCTTTAGTTAGCTCTACCGCAATTTGGGTTACCTTTGCGGTTTTTTGCCACACAGAGGTATCAATAGACACTATAGACACATCTTGATGTAGGTTTGATTTAATTAAATATGAGTTATCTCTATGCTGTAACCAATTTTGATCTGGGTTTGCCACAGTGAGGTTATTACTGGCGATGGTAAATACTCCATCACTGTTATGAACTTGCGCCAATATATGGCCGCTGTCGCCGTTTACAGCTGAAACACTTGGGTTACCTTGATAAAGCTTAACGCCTTTGGCATGAAGTTGAAGTAAGTCGTCAATTATGACTTGCTCGAATGATGCTAACTGTACGTCAGAAGGTATTACGATATTTAATGAAAGCTCATCATTGAAATTATCATACTGCTTTAGCTTTCGTCTAAATGTACTTGCCGCTAAATCCCATTCATTTGGATCGTTTGATAAAAACAAAGATATAGCCGTAGCCTGCTTATTCAACGCTATGTGTATTTCTTCAAATGCACTTTGGCTTGCATGTTGTGATTGGGTAAGCAGCTGCATTGACTCAGGTATAGCTAAACTTAGACTGAAATCTTTTGTTAGCCAATCCAGAGCCATTAAGCGATTTAGATTATCGACATCGTGACGCGTGTCGGCATCAAGTAAACAAGCGGCACATAGGCTGTCGCATTGATCTTTACAGTGAAGCGTGTCATAGGCCTTTGATAGGATAGCGGCAATCATGGTAGACCCACTAGAGGCAAAGCCTGCTCCTCCACTTATCGTGTCATAAAGTTGTATTGCTAATACCGGCTGTGTATTGATTAACGTAGGTTTTATTGTATAACCCATTTCATTATTCAATATGCCTAAACTTGCTGCGAGTGCGTTACGCGTGGCAACTGCAAGGGTTAATGCGATTGATCTATTTTCTGTATTTGGTCCGGTGTCGTTTAGATATTCACCGGTTTTTGGGTGGCAAAGTACTATTTCCAGTACATCGGTTTTAGTTTGACTACCGAGATAAATATCTTTGTGAATATGTGAAGACCCTTCGCAGTCGTGGTGACGGCCATCATTTTTATCTTTTTTAGATCCGCGGATTGGTTTATGTGGCTTTTCAGGTGTTAATGTTGTGGGGAATTCACCCTGTGCGGTAAGGGATTCTGCGCGTCCACAACTCAGACACATTGCATAGCCTTTACCGTGTTCGCCTGCGCTGTAGTTAAATACACTTCCGTCTGTACCGTAGCGCATAAAACCCAGTTTAGGATTAGGTAACGGGTGAATTGGACTATTAACACTGACCCAAGCTGGTTGAACAGGGATATAGTGTTGAGTGGTAATATTGTTTGTTGGCGATGCATAGAAATCGGTGACAAAACCTGTGGGCTGAAGCACTTTTAATTTGTCTTCAACTTTTATTGAATGGCCACAATGAGAACAACACAGGTTACTGTCAGACGTTTGAATTTCTGTTGTATAACCTGTTTGCCCGCAGCTAACGCAGCGCCATGCTAAATCAAATTTTTGGGCATCTTTAGCGTCTGCAACAGCAATATTTTGCCAGTTAAGCGATACGCCAGCAGAACGGAATACACGGCCATCGATGACCATTTCAGCACCTGGTGCATACTCACGTATGGCAATTGCTAGATTGCGTGACGGTAAGCCACGCAAACGAGAGATATTGTCTTCTCGTTCAGCATTATTTTTGCTACGTCCTTTTTGCTCACGTATGAAATCTTCAATATTGGAATTATCCAGATTGACAATATCTGTAGGGAATCCATAACCGGGTAAAAATGCTTTTGCTGCTAGCTCACGTAACAAGTACTCGCGACGATGACGTTGTAATTCCATGCCTAGTCTAAATGCATAAGGGCCATCCTTTTGAGTGCTGCTGAGTTCTTTTTCAACACTATGAAGTTCTTTTAACCAAGCAGTTTGAAGCTCTTCAATGCTATTAACCGTTACATCGACTAATGACTGGATTGATCGACCTTCTAAAACTGTCCCCTTAGTTAGTCGTGAAATATCTTTCTCAAATGAATCTATTTGGGCTGCTATATTGGCTTTAAATCGATCACAAATACTCAAGGTTTCACTTTCGTAAAACCAGCTTAAATTGAGTGATGTTTTCTCTTTTTCGGTATGACCTACTTCTTGTGTTAAAAAAATACCCAGTAAAAATGCATTAACATGACGTTGTGTTAATCGCGCCGAGTTAAGTGAGACAATCGGCGCCGATATTAATGTTGTGAATGGCCAAGCCGGATTGTTGAATACTTGAGTATCGTGTGGGTTAGATTTACACAATGTAAAAGCTAAAGCTCGGGACTCTTTGCTTCGCCCTGCTCGACCTGCTCGCTGTAAATAGTTAGCTGGGTGCGGTGGCACGTTGTTCATAACAACGGCTGAAATACCGGCGATATCGACACCCATTTCCATGGTGGTCGAACAATTCAGCACATTAACTTTGCCCTGCTCAAATAATTTTTCATAATTTTTTAGACGTTCAGATGACTGCTGCGCCGAATGTTCTGCAGTGCGGTAGTAAAAGCCACCTTCGATAGTTCTATCGTTAATATCTGTCCAGAGGTTTCGAGAACGTAATAACTGCACATCTACATTGTCAGCGACTAATCTTCTAATTTTATTAACGCCAATTTGAAAATCTTCTTGTTTAGCCGAGAAGCTCCAAGCTGCTGGGAAATTGACTTCTTCACATCTAAAGTTACCACTATTCAGATCCCTCGGTAGATACGGGGTAATAGACCTTAACGTTGTATCTATAAGTTTATTAGTAATTGGACAAATGAAAGCTTTTTCAACGAATGAAAAAGTCATTTTACTGCGGTCTAAAAAGAACTGATTACCTTCATAGCTTAATATGGGGTGAAGTCCTTCTGTTAGGGCATCCCATGCATCACGCAATATATTATTAATAATATCTTTATCTATATTTTTTTCGATATCTAGATTAAAAGCCAACACTAGTAACTTAGCTAGTCTGTTTAATTGATTACCTTTAATTTGTGGCCATTTCTTAACTCTATTTTCATCATCTTCATTAGATAAAGGGTTTCTTAACGTTTTTGTTGCAAAATTACTTCCAATCCAACTTTTCCAGTCTTCATTTAAATTTATATAACTGTTTTCTCGGACATAAAAATCGAGGCACGTTTTTAAATAATCACGCCAATCCTCAATCGACCCTGGCCAGATACTGGGTAAACTAGTAATTTTATCGAGACCAAGGTAGCTAACTTTAACCATTCCTTGAGTTTCTAAGCTGTTTTGACGTTTAGGACGACGAGCAAACTCACGAACAAGCAGCAGCTCGGCAAGCTTTCTTGGTCCTGCAGAACCATCAAACACTTCTGGATTTGCATATTTATTATATTGAAGCATTGCTTTGCTTACACTGCCATGTGCAATCAAACTGTCTATCATTTGAGACCAAGACAATGTAATCAGGTTGAGTTTACTTGCAGTACCTGCCAATAAAGATGCAGCAAGTTCATTTAGTTCATTTGCTTTGTCTTTAAGTCCCATAGAGGCCATTTGTTTTGCTAATGCAAAAAGATCTTCGGGTTTGGCATCTGCATTTGGCTTTTCTTGGATAGGTGCTTCAAGTTGAGCTTTTTTTAGGATGTCTACAACTAATCCACGCAACTTTGAACGTTCCGCTTCTTGTTGCATCCGAACAGCCATTCTGGCTGTTCCTTGCCTACTATCAGTAAAGGTAATTAATTTCCGACCTCTTCCGGGTAAAGATTGAGGACCTTCTTGATCTCCAGGCTTCATTTCATGGTCAGGGCAATATTCTAAAATGGTTGGAACTACGTTAGCTACATAAAATGGCGCACCGAGAATACTCCGGCGATAGGGTAAATGACCACTAAACCCTTTATAGCTGCAATTCGAACATATCGGTTGCGTTGTTTCATTGTAAAAATAAGGCACGCTGTTGGAGGCTAAACTTGCAATTTCACCAGTTTTAATATCAATTTTGATTGGTGAAAAATATCGTTTATCATCTTTGTCTGCTTTATCTTGTTTACTAGACAAAACAATTTTTGAAATACTTGAAGAAGATTTTTTAGTTTCTTTTGATTCATCATCATCATCGTTACTTTCTACAGTCAGTGAAAATTCATCACCAGCATCTTGCTGCCATTGACTTAATTTTCCATTTTTATCTGCCCCCAATAGATGCGGTTCATTGCACTCATTACAAAAAGCTAGCTCAAGCACTGGGGCTTTAGTGTCACAATCACAATGAGTTCTACTTTTTGAATAAACGTAACCATATGGCCAGTTTGTTTTAAGCTCTGTATCTGCTTTTTTCGAACAGCTAGGATCGATACAGGTAAATAATCCACTGAACATACGTTGAAAATAATGCGCTCTGACTTTTAAAAATGCTTCTTTATTGGGCGCGGGTTTGGTCGCCGTCAGTAAATCTATCCAAAGCAATAAAGTTTGTTCATCAAAAGGTTTATCACCCAATAGATTAGACACTTTCTGATTTATGTCTTCTAATGTTTGAGGTATTGATGAGTTCACAAACACAGTTCGAATCGCTTTAGCAATTGATGAACTGGCTAGAGCATCAAACCTAGTGCGTGAAACGTCCAAACTAAAATCTTCTTTTTTTACCGTTTCATCTGCTGGGATAGACATTAAGTCTTTAATACTGGTATGTTTCTCTTCAAGTCGGGGTATTTGTGGAATGACCCTTTGGCCACCAATCACGGTAACTTGATCTTGGTTAACACCAGCCAGGTCAGCTAAGTATTTTTTGAGTTGATTAGCGGTATCTTTACCGGCGATCGTAGCCGATGTTGCCACGAATCGAACATCTTTTGCTTCAACACCAAAGGCTATTAATACTCGTCGTAATTGCAAAGCCAACTCAGCGGCTTGAGACCCTACATAAGTATGTGCTTCATCAAGTACAATCCATCTTAGTGATTTTTGTTTTTTTGATGCTGCAATGATAGGAGCATCAACTTGTCGCACCATCATGTATTCAAGCATGGTGCCGTTTGTGACTAAAATGGGTGCTGGCTTTTCTCGCATTAATTCACGTGACAAAACCTGATTGGGTACTAAATTTTGAGCTGATGAAACTTTAGCCTTCAAATTTTCTGTATTACCGTTGTACAAACAAAAACGCATGTTGTTGCCAAAGTGCTTAGTCCAAGCATCCAAACGCTCTTTTTGAGAGTTGATTAATGCATTGAGTGGATATAAAAATAGCGCTCGGACGCCCACAAGGGGCTCATTGGTTTGCTTTATCTCCCGATAAAGATCTTCAATCACTGGTACCATAAAACATTCTGTTTTACCTGAACCAGTACCACTGGTTACGACAACAGATTGAGGATTATCATTTAACAACATTTGCCAACTTTTCAATTGATGAGTAAATGGCGAATACTCTGCATTGAATCGATAGCGCCCATTATTTGTATGATCGAGTGCTGTGATGACTTCTTTAGACAGTAGTGTGCCTTTCAATTCAGATATACTGACTTTTGCAGGCTCCCAACCAAAAGTATGTTCAAATAAAGGTGAAGATAATAAAGACTCGCCTTTGCCACTCGGTTGATTTAATACACTTTTTAGGTGTGTTCTTAAGGATGGGTTACTAATACCAAATACACTCAATGACGCTTCTTGTGCACGCTCTGCTGCTTGCTTCGTTAGCTGTGAAAAATATTCCATAATAAAGCCTTAAATCAATTCTGAAAACGTTAATAAATGGAATGTATACATGCTTGCAAACCAATTAGGATCAAAGTCACGTACTTTCTTCAACTTAAAAATTGCATTTGATGAACTATCATAAATGTCTGATAAATTAGCTTTACCCGTTGATACAGCAGCTAAGAACACAGGTAAATAAATAACAGAGTTTTGGAAGTTATGTAGACTGTTAATATCTATCTGTCCGAGTGAATTATTTTGATACCATTTACTTAATTCGTAACCTTCACTATCAGGCCACACATCGTTTTCACTGTGTTCTCGTAATAGGTCTTGTAGCCAATCCTGTCCAGCTATGTTCATTATTGGTAGTGGTAGCTTAAGTTTGGGGTCAATCTTATTTGTAATCAGATAACTCACTAACTCTTCGCTAAAACCTGGTATATGATACAAAATAGATTCATACCAAGGCTCTGCTATCATTTTTACGTATTGTTTATCGACACCTTTTTGCTCTAACCAATCGAGAACTTGTTTATAAGTTTGGATGAATAATTCTGGTGGTGTCACTTGCCATAGAACCGGAAACTCTGATTCTATTCGCGCCATAAATTGTGGATTAGCTTCGAAACGATAAAAACACAGTATTAATGCTTTGGGGTTTGCCACAATTTCACGCCAAACTTGGAATGTTGTTAAGGACAAATTTTGATAGTTGCTGAAGAGTTTAACCAAAAACTCCCATCCACTATGTTGTAGGTTATCAGCCATTTGCATTACAACATCAGCTATCACGTGAGTATTAAATTTAGGATGATATGCTTGAACAGCCCGTTGTAGTGAGTTCACCTGTTGTTTTACTTGATCGTGATCAGCTTCGTCTTCTGACATATGATTGCTACTGTCATGACCTACGAGCAATTTTGCTCTGAAATTTGTCGCACTATTTGAGCTTGGTACTATTAACCATGGACCTTCATTTTTATCTACTTGCGGCATTTCATAATGACCAGTGGATATGCCTTCACTAATTAATGCTTCTATTTTTGTGGGTGTTCTTTCAGGATTGCTCATTTGCATTAGTAACAACTCTGCACCGGCTACAACATTTTGAC
Organism: Shewanella sp. SR1; assembly: GCF_020447145.1. NCBI lineage: Bacteria > Pseudomonadati > Pseudomonadota > Gammaproteobacteria > Alteromonadales > Shewanellaceae > Shewanella > Shewanella sp. SR1. The sequence continues at coordinate 205,766 of NZ_JAJAEF010000003.1, forward strand.
CTTCCGCTGAAATTTTAAAAAAACGTTTATCTTCAGTTTCGTATATTCGGCTACTATAACGATATATTTTATATTTTAAGTTGCCAGAGAAGCTCGAAATGGTCATTGTGACCTGTGCATCCAGATCTGGGGCTAAAGAAAGTAATTCGTTAATTTCATCTTTAAAACTATGTAAACTTATAATTGTAGGTTGTTCACCAACACGGAATTGATGTTTAAAGTATGGTGGCGATCGACCTTGGTTTTCTAAAACAATATCTATTTCGAAGTTAGCAGAGCATTCAGCTGATGCAAACAAATGTAAACGACTGCCGAGCAGATCATCTATTGATAAGTGCTTCTTGAGAGGCTCCCCTATAGCATCAAATACAAATGCTCCTTGTCTTGGATAAGGCAGCTTTATATGAATTGGGGTAGCCATTAAGTTTGGTGTAATACTTAGGGTCAACTCTGATGGGGGTAGTCCGTCACAAGATAACTGTAAACAAACTCCGTCGGGTGTATCTTTTTTGATAAAAGTCACTCTATCGGTTGATATGCTGTAAATCATTTTGTTTTTTGTTGTTATATTTATTTCACCCTGACCGATCTGTATTCCTGCTTTAGTTGAAATTTTCACTCCAGGAGGTAACAGGCCTATTCGTTTTCGGAATAAGGTTTCACCATGTTGGTTTTTTAATGCAAATGTTTGGCGACCATAAAGTTCGTGCAACATTAATTCTGACTTAGGTTGGCCACTTATGTATTCAGTTAAAACATGATCCAAAGAAAGGTCACTGTCTATAAACCGGTATTTAGGCAGTCCTAGATACGTCGCACTAGGTTCCGTGTCGTAAGTTATCATGTCCCCGAATAGGTTAAGTCCTAACTCGGCTGTTGATGTATTCAATGATTTAACACGATATTTATCATCGTCAAGGGTTATAACAATTTCACCTTGAAGTAATATGAAATTGGGTTTTGAACTATGAATATTTTGTGGCCATGACGAAACTTCACCGTTAATGATGTTGTAATTAGACGATTTTGGTAATATTAAATACAACTCTTCTTTGTGACTAAATGTGGCTTGACCAGCATATTTATACTCGCCATCTTGCTTGATAAATCCAACTGGCATCTCATTGAGAAACACACTAGTGTTATCCAATAACCATCGAGCAATTTCGCTTCCACCTTGCCTAGCTACAACTGACAATTGAGTCTCGGATGATTTTCTCAACACCCTAATACTTCGATTTCTAACTTTGATTAATGCGGACTCACCTGTTCCATTTATATATGAAACACCTAAATTTTGTAAATCCTGGGTTGATTCCGCCAAAAACAACTCTAATCGGTTTGATTTAAGTTGATGTGGTTGTGTTTTCATTATGAGTTCATCAGGTAAAAGCAATTTTGTAGTGATGGTTAGCTCATTTATATTTAGGTAATGTTCTGTTAATAACTTTTTATTAAATTTGGTGCGTTTAAAACCTTCATGACTTGCTTGTAATAACCAAGAGTTAACGATGTTTGTTCCAATACTGTTATCTAGAGGAATTGGGAAATCTTCGCGCCATTTGGGTGAAACATTATCTAGGTAGTCTGCGGGGTTTGATTTGTTTTCTAATGCAAAAATATCCACAAGATTGACCAGTTTTTCTGTCATTAAAGTGATTAATTGAATAGATTCTTGTTCATTAAATGCTTGAGGTAACGATTGAACATTGATGGCTACAAGCTTTTCAATTGGTTCTCCAAGTAATTTTGCTACCGCGACATTTTTCAAAATCCGCTTAAGGACTTGCCCAAATTTATTGTCATTGTTACTTAACAATTTAAATGGAAGTCCTCCTTCTGAAAACAGAGTACCTAAAAAATTACGGCGTTCGGTGTAAGTTTTTATAGGTCTCAGCCAATAAGATTCAATACCTTTAAGCACTGTTTTTTCAATTTGAGACGGAGTTAATTCATCCCCCAAATCAACCCATATAGCATGCCAACTCCAACCATCATTGCTTTCATAGTTACGCTGATACCATACGGAGCAATACAAGCAAAAAATGGCTGCCCATGAAATATTATTGTATCCATGAAGTTTACTGTCTTTATGCTTAAAAACTAGTTCTTTAAGTAACGTATATTCAGCTTCAGTTGCTTGATATTCATATAATGGCTTACCTGTAGGTTGCCGTAATCCTCTGTCTTTTAGAAATTGACCAAGCCATTGTGATGGGGTTATTAATTGATTCATTTTGAATGACTCCCTGTCATATCATTTGTTTAAATTCTTGATTTTTTTCAATTAAATAGATTTTATTGCCTAATTGAACATCAAATTGAGTAATGAAATCTTGAATAACATCTGCTTGCTGCTCGCTAAATACCCCATCTAATCCCATGTCATGGACTTGAGTAAATGGTGCATCATAAAGTTGGGATATTTGTATCGACCCATAACGAATTAAATGATTTTGCAACATGCTAATAAAACGCTGTTGTTTGGCATTCATGTGGGTATGGCTTTGTTGAACAAATTCAGTAAATTTTGTTTCAATATTGTCTTTATCCATTCCGACAATAGTGCGCAATATTTTGTCTAACGTGGCGGTTGATTCAGGGAAAAAATCTTTTAGGGTATTTAAATCAACGTTCGGATTTTGGGTATGCACAAGGGAGTTTAGTTTTGCTAAATCATCCTCTGTTACCGGATCGCCATTGCGAATTTTCTGCAGAACTAGGTCCGTTGCAAACAATGGCGAAAGTGTTTTTTCTACCTCTTGACGAAATATTTGATAGTCGATAGAGACAATTTTTGTTGGTCGTGTTGTTTCGCGTATTTCACTAACCTCTTCTTTTACGTCAATAACATAATCAACTGTTGGAACTTGAGCAGTTTTGTCGCGTAAATGAATGATACTGCGCAGTGCTAAACGACTTTGTTCTAATGCATCAAAGGTTAGCAAGTCCCAGTATGTACGGGTTTGAATGTTGGCAATATCTTTCGCTTTTGCACGCACTTCATTTAGGTGCATTTGTAATGACTCTACCTTGCCCATTAAACTTTGTTTAACAAGATCTATTTGATTGGGATCGGTAAACATTAGCATTTGAATGGTGGCAATTTCATTATCCAATTTATAGGCTTCAGATTGCCCCATTATGTTACGCCATTGCATTAGTGGTGCAATATACTCAAACAAATTGGCTTTTGTTTGTGGCGCAAATTGGTTAAGCGTTTTATCATCTTTACAGGATTCAACCACTTGCCAGTTATCGCGCACCGCGATAGTGTTCATATCAAGTGCTTTAATATCTTGATGGATAAGCTTTATCACGGCATCAAAGGTCGTTATGTCTGCCTTTTTAAGCGCGGTTTCAGCCAGTAACAGACGGCTTTCAAACAGTTTTTGCGTAAGAGATTTAGCCTGTTTTACATCTTCTTCGCTTGGGTCCATATCGAAGTAGTTGAAGTTTTCCCAGTGGTCAAAAATTAAGAAGTGGGTTTTATCTTTGCCTTTTCCGTAGAGATCTTTGCATAGGCGTGTGCCACGACCAATCATCTGCCAAAATTTGACTTTTGACTTAATGGGTTTGGCAAATACAAGATTTACGCATTCTGGAACGTCAATTCCGGTGTCGAGCATATCTACTGAGATAGCAATGCGAGCACTGTTTACTTCATTTGATTTAAAGTCATCAATTAACTCTTCTGCCCGTTCATATTTTGAATGGATAACGCGACAAAAGTTACTGCCTAATTGAGGATACATTTCGCCAAACAGCTGCGACAGGAGTTCAGCATGAGCAATGTTGCGGGCAAATACTATGGTTTTACCAGGTAGTTGACCGTCACTATCACGCAGGCCTTTTTCCATTAAATTACGTAAAATAACGCGATTGGTGTCTTTATTTTTTACCGCTTCATCGACTTGTTTAGCGTCAAAGTTTAACTCGTTAGGGTCAAAGCCTTGATCTTCTAATTGTGCGATTTGTTCATCTGTGAGGTTATCTTTTTTGATACCTTCGCGTAAAAATTTAGTGGTTAAACTAACAATTTTATAAGGTACTAAGTTACCTTCTTCAATCGCCTTTTCTAATGGGTAATTAGCCGTAGGCAATTTGAAATCACAACCAAATAACTGGCACGTTGAGCGCGATACCATTTCAACAGGTGTGGCGGTTAAGCCGACCTCTAGTGCATCAAAATATTTAAAAATATCACCATAAATATTATAGATAGAACGGTGTGATTCATCAGCGACAATTAAATCAAAATAACCAACATCATATTTTTGATAAATACTCATCATGCCAGGGTAAGTAGCAATGAATACCCTTGAATTTGTAGCTAACTCTTTTTTGGTTTTACCTACGATGTATAGTGGCTCATTGGTAAACTCATTAAAGGCATTGCCCGCCTGTTTACGTAGCTCTTTACGGTCACATAAAAACAGTACGCGTTTGGCCCAGCCTGCATCGAGTAGCCGTTTAGCCAGCGCAATAGATACACGCGTTTTTCCTGTGCCGGTTGCTTGTACGATAAGAGATTTGCGATGTTTATCGGCGAAACGTTCACATACACGAGTGATTGTTTCCATTTGATACAAACGGCCTGCGACATTGGTATCGATTGGTGTTTGATTTAAATCTTTTTTAAGGCCTCTCTGTTTAATTAGATATTGCAGCGAGTCTTTAGAGTAATAGCCGTAAAGTTTACGACTGTTATAGCCTTGGACATCGTCTAATATACGGATGTCGTAACCGTTAGAGTAAAATATAACCGGTCGTTGATTGTACTGTTTGTGGAGTGCATCGGCATAAAGCTTAGCTTGTTGCCTGCCTTTTTCGACAGATTCACGAGTCCGCTTCGCTTCTATTACTGCGAGTGGTTTTCCGTCATCGTCCCAAAGCACATAATCTACATAACCTATGCCTGTACTGGTAGGCTGATCAGTTACCTGTACTTCTTTACCTACTTCATCTGTGCTCGTTTCATCAAGAGACACCTGCCAACCAGCAGCCCGTAGATCCATGTCAATGATCCGCGCACGAGTTTCTGCTTCGCTAAAGTTAAAACTTGCAGTGATAAGTTTGTTAAGCGCCTTAATTTCACCGACTTTTGCTTCATTTATCGTTTGCTTGAGTCTTTCGGCTTCTTGTTGGGCTTGTTTTTGTGCTTGTTGAGACGCCTCTAATTCTTCTAACGCTTTTTTGAGCCGAGCTTCATTTTGGCTCAGCTGTAGTGCTAGTTGTTTATTTTTTTTAGTAAATTCAGCATCACCTTGATTTAAGGGCTGCTTTTGTTCTGGCGCAGTAAATTCTGGGCAATCAGCTTGTTTCCCATTTCCGTAAGCCATAAATAGATAACAGGCAACATAATAGCTTTCTTTTAAAATCCAAATAGCTTGTTGTTGATCGACTCGACCTTCGTGTGCCGCTTGATTACCGCTTTTGCGTATTGCGTGAAGTTTATCGGTAATTAAATTGGGGACTACGCTAGTGAAATCATCCGATGTGAGCTTGTCATAGATATTTGAATTGGGAAAAGCAGGTAATTGAAGTTCTTTATAAAAATAGCCGACAACCTGTTCAGCAAAACAGCGAAGTTTAACCAATGCACTTTGTGGATCTGATATCGCATACTCTTCAGCAAATGCTGCTAATTGATGGAGCTGTGGCCATTTTGTTTGAATATGCTCAAAATTCATTGATTGCTTCATTCCGTGTTGCTTCCTTATGTCCCTACTGCATTCGCAATAACAATGCCAATCTGCCGCGATGGTTATTTTTCTATGTCAATCTGCAAACGCTTCATCCAATTGGTTAGCGTTTGATGATCTTTTAAGCCCAACATTTGCGTGGCTTGCTTTTTTACATTGCCACTGGCCTTTAACGCGGCTTTGACATAGTTTTTTTGAATATCATCAGTGAGTTGAACTATATCAACTTTATCGTGAAGAGACATAGATATATCAGTGGCTTGTTGTGGTTTATGTGATGCAAGCAAGGCATCTGCAAGATCGTTAGCTGTGATAATGCTTGAGTCGGACCATAAGCAGGCCCGATTTAATGTGCTCCATAACTCACGAATATTACCTGGCCAAGCTTGATTGGAAATAAACTCTATTGCTTTTTCGCAAATATTCTTACTTTGATACTGAGGATGTTTGGACCCAACGTGATTAATTTGGCTAATGAGCTGATTGACTAATTTTGGGATATCTTGCTTTCTCTCTCTTAGTGCTGGCATTTGGATAATGCCGACCGCGAGTCGATAAAACAGATCTTCTCTAAACTGGCCAGCGGCGATCTGTTGTTGTAGATCTTGATGTGTGGCCGCAATGATTCTCACATCCACATAAATGGGTTTATTGTCTCCAAGGCGATTAATCTCACCTTGCTGTAAGGCTCGTAGCAATTTAACTTGAATATCAAGAGGCAGCTCCCCTACTTCATCGAGAAAAAGCGTGCCGCCATCGGCTTGCTCAAATAGACCAGCATAGTCTTTGTCCGCCCCCGTAAAGGCCCCTTTTTTATGGCCAAATAATGTAGAATCTGCCAAGTTTTGCGCAAAAGCGCCACAATTGACGATTCTGATGGGTTTATTGGCCCTTAAACTTCCTTTATGGATGGCATGAGCCATTAATTCTTTTCCGGTACCCGTTTCACCTAAAATCAATGCAGGGACTTCAGCGGCGGCAATTTTTTGAGCTTTAACAATAAGGGCTTTCATGGCGGGTGATTGGGCAGTTAAAGCTGTAAACGCTGTGCTGTGCATGGATAAAGCACTTGCACTCGAGGCAATGTTCTTAGCGGCAGATTTGACATAGGTATGAATAAAATCGAGGGGGATATCCACCTCAATTAATTGATTATCTGGGGTGGTTTGTAAAAAGTGGGTATTGGGCTTTCCTTTACCTATAAGCACTGACAAAGTGGTCATGGTTGGCGTGCCGGATGTGAGGTTTATTGAAAGCGTTTGCGCTTCATCACTCAGTTTTGCTATCCAATGTTCGCTAGTTTTTGCAATTGACTGATAATCAATCGGGCTATTTATATGGGCTTTAAAGACTTGAATATCGTGAAAAGGACGCTGATTAATGGCCAGTTGTTTTTTTAAATAGCGTTCAAATTGTGGCCACAGCTGTTCATCTTTATTGGATAAAATAACTATTTTATCGAAGGGAATTTTGGATTTTATTGCCAAGGTTACAATTGCGGCGCCCTTGTCAGACTGCATGTTTTCAAGGTCTTTATTACCAAGCCAGGTAAGTAGTATGTTCAATGTGGTCACTCATCCATTAGTTTGTAAATAATATTACATCAAATAATTTTATTTACTACTAAGAAACGCAGCTATTAATCTTCTACGTACTCAATCACATCCTCTACTTTGCAACAAAAATAGTGACACAAAGAGTCGATGGCTTTGGTCGTCGTCGAGTATTCGTAGCTTGGGTTCATCATCTTAGATAAGGCCGTTCGATTAACACAAGCTGAATCTGCGACTTCCTGAAGTGTGATTTTTCTTCGCTCTCTGAATTCTTTTTCAGCAATTAACTCTTTGATTTTAAATCTAATCACTCAATTCCATCCTTAAAATACGTAAAAACATTTAAATGTTCCTTGTAAGAACATCGCCGCCATGCTTAAATGTTCCTATCAAGAACATTTGATCAACCCAAAGAACATTTCGAGGTGTTTATGCCACAAACATTACTCAATGCAAAAGAACTTTCTCAAAGAATAAAGTTTAGCGCGCCTTATATCAACCATACATTGAAAGATAATGTTTTCATCGAAGGGGTTCATTACATAAAGCCATTCGGTGGTCGAAAAATTTTCTACATCTGGGAAGTAATTGAAATGGAATTATTTAAACCAAGCTCCCCTGCTAAATTCATCATTCCAATGGCTAGAGGAGGTGTATGTCATGGCTAATATTCGTGCACGAAATGGTAAATTGTTATTTGATTTTACCTATCAGGGCGTTAGGTGTCGCGAACAGACCACATTGCTCGATAACCGGCTGAACCGTTCTCGTCTAATGGGAATGCTTAACACAATGGAAGCCGAGATAAGATTAAATAGATTTGTATTTAGGAATTATTTTCCATCAAGTCCACGATGCTCACATTTTGTCGATTCTGATGTGCTTATCGAGAACAATCTAGTCGAAGTACAAAAATACAGTGGATCAACATTACTCAGCAATATCCCCACATTCAGTTTATTTACCGCTGAATGGCTGGCTGAGAACCGGATACAGTGGAAAATTAGTCACTACAAGAATGTCGCTATGATATTTGAGCGTTACTTGATGCCTGAATTCGGTCATTTTCGTTTAGACGAAATCACCCGCCCACAGTTGATTAAATATCGGGCTAGTATCAGTGAACCGAAACGGAAAGGAAGGCAAGGTAAACTCAGTAATGACTGGATTAATCATGTTATGACTCCGCTGCGAGGGATCTTAAACGAAGCGGCTCTTCGTTTTGAGTTTCCAACGCCATTTACCAATATTAGGCCGTTAAAAATTGATAAAACACCTATAGAGCCTTTCTCATTAGCAGATGTACAGCTGTTTTTATCTAACGTTAGAGAAGATTTTCGTGACTACTATACGGTGCGTTTTTTTACCGCGATGAGAACTGCTGAGATCGATGGTCTTAAATGGCAATACGTCAATTTAGAGCGTGGTGAGATATTAGTTCAAGAGACTCTGGTTGATGGCAATGTCGAAACACCCAAGACATCGGCATCTTATCGCAGTATTCAATTGTCTCAACCTGTAACTGAGGCGCTTAAGCGTCAATTCGGCCAGACAGGGAGATTGACGTACGTTTTTTGTAACTCTCAAGGTAAGCCACTCGATCATCGAAATGTCACCAAGCGGATCTGGTATCCGGCATTAACCGCTTTGAACCTAAAACGTCGTCGCCCTTATCAGACGAGACATACCTGCGCGACCTTATGGTTAGCAGCTGGCGAGAGCCCTGAATGGATTGCTAAACAAATGGGGCATAGCACGACCAAAATGTTGTTCGAGGTGTATAGCCGTTATGTACCCAATATCACAAGACAGGACGGCAGTGCTTTCGACCGCTTAGTAAAACAAATTCAGCTAGCTACATCAGGAGATCCCCATTATGAATAACGTTATATTTGCATGGGTTAAAGACATTAAAATCAGTGGTCATCTACCTACTGCTAACTGTGAATTTATTTCAAACCAAAAGACAATACATGCCATCACATCTGCAGATATTGCCAGGACATGTCAATTCAACTATGGGCTAGCTCAAATGAACATTACTCATGATAGCCGAGGCAATGTCGTTATCTGTGCGATGAAACCCATACTCACTCGTTACAGTGAAAATGAATATATTCAGTTAACTCAGCTACTGGGTTCGACAAAAGAGAAGTTGCTAGGTCGTTTTTTGAAGTTATTAAGCCTAGTGACTTGTCCTGAACTACAGCCCTTCGTCAATTTTATCTTTGAGAGAACAGACATTCTTAAGATATTTATCAAGGCCAAAGCCAGTTATCAGCATCACCATTCCTATGCCAATGGACTATTTGAACATAGCATAGAGGTCGCTGAGATGACCTATCACAATGCCAAACATCTACAGCATTCAGAAATCGAGTGTCAGACAGGACTGGTAGCGGGGTTATTTCATGATATTGGTAAAATTTATGCCATGTTAAACCAGCACATTGAACATTATGTGCCTGGCCCACATGAGAGCTACAACTTCGCGATTCTAGCTAAGCCTCTGGGTGAACTGGGCACCATCAACAGTAAGGTATTTGCTCTACTGAGCGACTTACTTGCTGCAAAACCCTATGGCCATAAAGTCCGCTATGCAATGGAATACGTACTTCAGCAAGCAGACCGCAGCTCTGCACAATCGGGGTATGTACGTGATCAGTTTAAGTCATTACCCGCCCACTATGATTTTAGAAAAGTCGGTGATTCTGTCATCCGAAGATTAAATTAAGTTGAGCAATCTTAATGATAAATGACGATAAAAAATGCTAATGTGACAACTGTTCCATCAGAGTTTCGTTGGCATAAACCTCAAAAAAGATCTACATCAATAGCTCAAAATAAGCAGCAAATGTAAAAAACTGAATATGCTTTGATGTCTTTGTATTCGCTTATATGAATTGTTAACTACGGCTATCTCTAGAAACCCATTACCATCATGCTTGCCTAAATAAAGCCCTTCACTCTCACTAGCAACGACAAAGTTAGTGTCACTAAAACCATGTTTGATAAGTGTCTTCCTCCATCTAGCCTGGATAAGATTAGACTTTTCAGGGGCTAGGTTTGCATTATGATAGCGAAACTGTAAATGCCTGACTTTTAAATCCAGCAATTGACATAGGCGGATAAACATTCTTGAAATATTTGAGTCTGGACAGCGTAAGGCGTAATTTTTACCGGGAACCGCATACCGCAAAATTTCTATCCCTAGGCGAATATTTTCTAAGGTCAATGAACCTTCACTAATGTTGTTATCCAATTTATTACATAAAAAGATAAACACACGTGTTGAATTAGCTAAATGTTTATTTTGTTGGATGTTAACAACTGAAACGTCTATACGCGGAAACTTAGGGATTAAGGGTAAGTGCCTACCTCTGCGAGGATAATTCTTATGAATAGCCTCGGCATTACTGAGTAACTTTTGTAATTGATCTAATGGAACCACATAGTGCGCGGCAACTTCGGTGGTCGATGATGTATGTAACGCATTTAATGCTTTGGCCCAAGTTAAGCTACTGATAGTTAAGTCTGTTTTTATATTGACAGAGAAGTTCGCTAAACTTGGCATCACTAGGCTGACTGTTTGTTGAGCTGGTTTAATGGCAAGTTTGTGCATTACGTCCTGAGTGTAGTAGTTTATGCGCTCAGCTAGACTCAATCCTGGTTCAAGGGGTTGCAGTGTCACACGACCCACGCACTCTGATGTAAAGTATTTTGTCAGTTCAAAGCGCGAATTGTGCTGCAGGTAATACAATAGGTCTTTTAAATGAAGATAACTATTTAGCGTCGATTGCACGTCTTTATGGCCCATCATATGAGACAGGATAAACATTTTCTTGCGGGTGTTATCACTATAGCAAAGACGAGTTTGCAACCTTTTTAGATACTTTTCATCAAAAAACTCATCATTGAACAAGGTCAAATGTCGCCTGCCCGTATCTATGATGCTGGCATTCAAACGACACCAGGTCCAATTAGCAAAACTGTGTCGTAAATGATGTACACGTAAACTTTGATCTTGGGTGTAATGACGCATTAAGTCTGTTATTAAGTCATAAGCCTGATTCACTCTTCTCTGATTATCAAATAGTAAGGTGCTATTCTTAGCCCCTGCTCCATGGATGATTCGATAAGTGTATCGCAACTTACTCAATGCCGTTTTCGGCCACAAAGCGTCTAAAGGTAACTCTCTTCTGGCGGAGGTCGTTTTTAATGTCCTATGTTTATTAGGTCTCACTGAAAGCTGAACATAATCAAAGTCGTTATGGGTTGGTTCAGTCAGAGAGAATGTAAAATCCCCCCAGGTTAACTTGGCGGCTTCATTTCGACGTAATCCACTGTAAAAACAGAAACACAAAAGAAAATAGGCATCGTGGTGCGCCGGACAATGTGCCGATTGATGATCTAAATAGGACAACATGACTTGCACATGCTCATGGGAAATCAGGTTGCTATCTACCTCACTGGAGCTCCCAAACACCTCAATATCAGATAAACATAAATCTCGAACAAAGCCTGAATCACTCAGAAACTGCGCAAAATAGTAGATATATTTTTTTCGCTGTGCCGAAGAAAAATGGTCAGCAGCATCATTTAATTTCTCAGCCCAATCCTCACCAGACAATAAGTAAATATCGCTTGTGCAAAAAATGATTAGAAATGGCCGGCTTAAACTTTTGACATAATCAATAGTTGTCGAGACTTTTAGCCGCCGCTTGTGCGTACCACCTGTCTTTAGTAACGAATACAGCCATGCACATAAAATCCAAAAGTATGGATTACTCTTAGATGATTGTTGATCCAGAATGATTGCTATAGCCCCAAGACAATCGGCTCGAGGTTTGTTGCTATCTACAAGATAGCAGAGCTCGGTATATACCTTATCTAATTGTTCGAGGGTCTTTTCCATCGACACAAAAGAAGTTTTCTCGTTCGTGACAACGGACCAATCACGAAAAGCCTTGGTTTTATCAGAAATGGCTTCTGAAAGGTACGGTTCGGCGTTTGCATAAACTTTTCCTGTCAGGATACGTACAAACGCATGTGTGGGCAATGGCTGGCAAGCGCCAGGTAACATGTACATACGATATTGAACCGGGCCATAACGGAGGACGTTATCAATTCGTCGCAGCACCCTTAGCTTCAATAGTGATATATCTGACCAATCGAAATACGATCCGTAATTAAGATAATGCACTAAAGCAGCTTTGAACTGACTGGGCTTTATTGCGAAAGACGCGCTATGGTGCACATTATGCCATTGCTGTAAAGCCATGACAGCCATATCACTTAGCACATACCGTGGCGAATTTATTTTGATATTTTGGCATTGCCAATAACAAATTCCTCCCACGTAGAATATGTCCTGTGGGTATTCAACCATAAGCTGTAAATGTTCAGTTTTCTCTATGTTCACTGTGCAATATAAGACGAGTAATAGTCTCCCCAACTTAGCCTTGTCATCTAAATCTCTATGAGGCGCTATCAACTCCCTGCTTAATTGAGTGTTAATGAGCTCGACTATGGGTAATTTTGTCAAATCTACCGGGGTCAACATCGGTTTATCACGTTTTAACGTGATGATTGAAGGAATGTTTGGCGAGTCTATGTCTAAGAACTTTTTGGCATAGTTGAGTATAGATTGCAGTATGAGAAGTTGTGCTTGTTTGCTTAGCACTTCAGGCTTCAATGCGGCAAGCACGTTTTCTAACTCTTCTGGTAAAAAAGCGTTATCAGAAAGTTTAATCTCCTTTTTTAGATGCCCGAGCAGATTGTGATAGGATGCAAAAAATTCGTTTTCAATTTTTTCTGACTTTTTATTTTTTACAGCAATAGATGGCGATATGCTTTTTAAAAATGCGGTGCGGCATTCTATGTATAATGGATGTAGCTTCCCCTCTTTTGATAGCTGGATTATGAAAGCACTGACTTTAGTGGTTGCCATCCTACCTCCCTGAATAACTTATCTAAGATAGGCACTAATTCATTAATGGCTTCGATATGGCTTAACGCTGAGTAATTTCCTATTGGTACTTCACCAGCTTGCCAATGACCCATTTGAAAGTTGATTAACTCAGGATCGACTCCTTGATCTAATAAACTACTTTTTAACCAGTGACGACCTGCATTGGCTGGTATGGAGTTTTTTTCCTTTAGTACGCTAATTAATTGTGAAGGAGACAAGCTGCGGGTAACAATTCCTGACTTTTGCTTTTGAAAGAAAAAAAATGGACCATGTTGACTTCGGGAGTTTCTTATCTTTGTATACCAAGCTGAGGCTTGTAAATTGTCATAGCTTAATACTTGCCGATCAACATCGATTATATTGTCTAGTTCGCTGCATAATTGTGGCATTAATAGCCGCAACAATCCGCGCAAACAGCCAAGGTGCCTTCGATATTCGACTAATTGAGCCGTTAACACTGATGGGATTGCGACAATACGTGAATGAGTAAAGTCGCTATCGTCTTTGTCGCTTATTCCCATCAAATTAAAAGAAGGTAGAAACAAAGCCAAGGTAGGTAATGGATTCCAAGCCGCACGATAGCCGGTACCAAACAGCAACATCCATGCAGTGTAAGCTACAAATGCATTATGATAGGCTAAAATATCCTCTAACCTGTGTTGAGGTGTTGGGAATAACGCCTTTGTTTGCAAAGACAAATGGATTATCAACTGCTGGATAGTGGCTTGTGTAGGAGTAAATGTCGAGCCCAAATATTGCTCGTCTTGCTGCCAGTATCTCAACTCAAATAAGCTGACTGTAAGTTGGTTACCACTGTAAACGGAGATCCCCTTTTCAACATCGTTCCAAAAATGCAATAACTGCTCACAGCGTTTTTGATCTCGAACACTTGAATAACTGCGGGCGACTCGAGTTGTATACATATTAACTGCATAACTAAAATCGATATAAATGGGATCTATCACATTTGTAGAGTTGATGTAATTGCATACAAAGTTGGTTAATCTTTTAAGACTTAAACGCCCACCACCGGAGTTGTCAGAAATTTTCGCCAGCTTTTGGGCCAATTTAGACTCAATTTTTTCAACGTCAACGTCCTCAATAAGATTGCCGACTAAACGTGCTCCCATGTGAATGGTGATTAATTTAACCAAAAAGTTTGGACACGCAGTAAAGACATCTTCAACCGTTTTTCTTAGCCCTATTTGGTTCAGACGAGGTCCTGTTGAGTGCGATAGAGGAAAACACCACCATCCATTTCCGCTAGGATCGATATAAAGACCTTGTTTTTTAGATGACAAATCACGAAACACACACAGATTTTTGACCTCTGAAACCGATTTACTGAGAATCAGCATAGTCCATAGAATTATTGCGGTTTCTCGAGTTGATCCGCGACGGCCATAAACCAATAATTTTTTAGCGAGCAGGTAGAGTTCGGCAGGCATCAATAACTGAGTATTTTGCATGCCGATGTTATGAGATCGTCTTACTCGGCTAGTAACATCAATTTCAGTCCGGTGCTTAACCATTGGATTAAAATTAATTGCAACGTCAAGCAACGCCGTTCTGTCTCGCTTTTCCGACATATCAGCATTAGCCATCACAAATGATTGCGACGGGTAGAAATCATCTTCGTCCAGACCTTCGCTATCTGGAATCATATTATCTTGTGGCAATATCGCAGATAAACCATCATCAGTCCCCACTATGGGGTCGGTAACCGGATCTCCATATCTCTTGGGTCCTCTATCTTTATCGCCATGTCCACGAGTACGGCTAATGGCGGGACACCAACTATTGCGAAAAAAATGGCGCAGAACTCTAACATGGGACGTCGGATAAATATTAAGTTTGCTATATTTTCCAGCAAAAATGCTATCGAGATTAGCTGCTATTGATTCTGGGCTATCAAGATGAGAATTCAATATGTGTACTCGACTAGCGTCGAACGTCTTATCTCCTAATTCCATCATTAATCGAAAATTACTGCATGCTTCCTCTTCTCTTGATGTCGTTTTAGTGGCAAATTCAGGATCAGTCAGCGAGTCAAGGGTATCAAAATACTGCTTGATGAAGGCGGCAAGTAACGCACAGGAATGGTAATCAACCTTATATTTCCAAGAACAGATCAAAAGCACATAAAATGGGCGTTCATGACACCATCCCTTACGATACGTGTTTCGATAAAACTCTTTGTTTATTGATAAATCGTTCACTACCATTTGGTGTGCATGGAAGGCATTATAAATGTAAGGCGCAAGACACAGCATTTTTTGAATAAAATTCGCTACTTCAGTAGAAACATTATTCACACGAGTAATTAACACAATTAATTGGAAAAAAGCGCTCAGATCATCAGGCGCATTGACCCTTTCTAAAAACTCATGGAGATCAGCTAAAATGGTCTCGGCATCGATCTCTATAGCGTTTATCTTACAATAGCCTTCTATGTGTTTTAGGACTTTTTGTTCAAGTATTGTCATTTTAACTTCACCGATTTAGTACTGATATGTAGCCATCGACATAGTTCAGTCTTTGTTTTAATCGACGGGAATAATGACTGCCATTCGGGGGAAAAAAAGACTGATTGCTGATCTACACTCGTAAACAAATGGGGCAATGTATAGTTAATGGTATCGGCGCTAATATCCACAAATTCTTTTAACAGCGGCCTCACTACATCGTTCATTAAAATTAATCGTCTCAGTTGCGCCTTGGGTCTTCGAGACAGGACTAAACAAGGGACGGTTGAATCCCCATTTTTGGCATATTTGGCCTTGCATAACTTCTGAAAAGTTAATAAACCTGATAACACCCGATAATGTCCTGCTTCGGTTTTACAAACCAAAAATGGGGACTGATAGGCATCGAGTAAAATGGTAACTGGTGATTCGAATGAATCATCTGAACTTGGCTTCAATGCGCTGATTAAATTAAAGCTCTTAGCAAATTCCTCCACATCTTTATCAAGACTGATGAACTTCAAATCTACCCTCTCTAGTTGAACACCTTCAAGAAGCTTTTCCAATTCACGTCGTATGATTTCAACTTGATGATTCATCTGCAAACCTACCCTGCGATGGAATAGTGGTCAAAAATGACATTTACAGGTTGTGCCTAAAGTGTGCCAAAATCAAGTAAATAAATGCTTGAAAATACGCCAAAACACCTAGAGAAGTGAGTTTGGATTTATATTGATCTTTATAAAACATATAGTTATGTTAATAATGCTAAATTGGCTTTTATCTAATTAATGAATACTAACGTCTTGACATGGTAGGGGTCGGTGGTTCGAGTCCACTCGGGTGTACCACTCTCTTCACAGAGTCTAAAACGTGAAAATAATACAATACACCCGTAGCTCAGTTGGTTAGAGCACTACCTTGACATGGTAGGGGTCGGTGGTTCGAGTCCACTCGGGTGTACCATTTCTTATTCTGCATTTCATCTATTCGCCTAGTTAGTAATCCAATTATCAATAAAAAATTAAATCAAACCGTGTTTAAAACACATCGTCATATCCTCCATTGCCTCTATACTTTTGATTTAGTTAAATAAACTCCAGAACATCTACACTATTCAACATCCAAAACGTAATATCCCCTACTAAACCCAATATTGGCAGTAGAATTGTTGCGCCCTCTTCAATCTTTTTAAACTAGCTTCCTAAAAATCTCTGACTAAGTACGGCATCGAACAGACACTCGAAGGTCAATGTTGCAGAATCATACATTCATCGTCTGTTCGTTAAAAATAGCGTTAAGACAATCACCTGCAATTATCATAATCGCTCTATAGTGAGCGATCCCATCAGCATTTAGCGAGGAACTCCCAATGTCGAATGAAGGCTTTCATGAATCTATCACTGAACTCACAGATAAAACCAAGGACATGCACAGAGCACTTACATCACTGATGGAAGAGCTCGAAGCGGTAGACTGGTATAACCAAAGAGTTGATGCGTGCAAGAATAATGAGTTGAGAGAGATACTTGAACATAATCGAGACGAAGAGAAAGAACATGCTGCAATGCTACAGGAATGGATAAGGAGACAAGACCAAAGCTTTGATAAACAGCTAAAACATTACTTATTTACAGATACACCTATTGCTCACAAATAAGCATTCAATCTGGTTGTTTGTGCAAGCGATTTGCACGAGAAAACGCCTTTAGTTACTAAGCTGCCGTTGTTGTAATACCCATTTCTGCATGTATTATTTCGCCATTTAGCTCACTTCATACAACCTTGCTGAATACTAGCGTGCAAAGTTTATCACTACGGGCTTAGTGACTTTTATCATTATCGTAAGGACGACACTTGATGTGGCCTTAACAAGCGATCTCGCGTGTAAAGTCATTTAGCAGTATGGGACCTTTAAATGCCAGTATCGCGAGCACTGCTGTGCTAGAAAAACGAGCGATGCCAGTCATTTCTAAACGACTAAAAACATCACTCATTATTTGTTTACATTGAAATGACGACTCAATATTGAGGTATCACATCACTTAGGGTTTATAACTCAAATTTTACCGAGTAGAAGGAGTATAACGAGTAGAAGGAGTATAACGAGTAGAAGGAGTATAACGAGGATAAATACCACCAAACCTAATCCACCGCTTGGTCCGTACCCCCAGCTTTTACTGTGTGGCCACGTCGGTACCGCACCGATCAACATCAGAATCAAAACAACCAATAATATTGTTCCTACCGTCATGAGAGTCTCCTAGACATTATGGATATCACTCGAACCAGAAATCTTAATTAATATGACTTGAGCACTACAGACTAAGACTCTTTTAAAAACTCACATAAAGTAGTCATACCTTATGCTTAAGGTGCTTACTTAATCGTAAAGCCTCTTACATTAACTATGTTTGTCGACATCCTTAGCCGCTTCTTTTACATTACCCATTGTTTTTTGAGTTTTACCTTTTATCTGCTTCTGAACACCTTTTACCTGTTGTTTGGGGTTTCCAACTATCTCACCTATTTTTTGCTGCGCTTTGCCTGCAGCATCTTTTATTGAACCTTCTATCAAGTCTTTGTTCATGGTCAATTTCCTTTTGAAGTTGTTGATATAATGTTTAAATAATAAGTGCTCATAATCAGCTCTGAGCCAGGGTTGATTTTTAGTGAATATCTTAATGAGTAAATGCATTAGTAATACTAGGTTAAAGGAAAGTAATATCGATTTATTAGTGTAAGATTTCACTGGCAATGCTTTACATCAAGCACATAGTATCAATTTTGATATTAATAATGATGCAAAATGAAAATGAATTCTAATATAGGAATGATTTATCGCCATATTGAACTTTATCTTGCGCGTAAATCCTTGAGTGTGCACCATAGTGAACATGTCACTGTGAATTTAAAATCCATTATGAATTACTTTTATTTTCTATTATCTAACTATTTGTGACTGTGGACTAAGGCTGTAACCGAGTCATATTCACAAATCATCAGATTAAATAACAGGAATTATATTAATTAATGTGAATGTCAATTTTTGAAGATATATCAATCTAAACCTATAACCAAATTTATACTTTCTTTGAAAGTGCGTCTGTGCGATAGCGTACAGACTGTATCAATGTAGTCGCTCACAAATCTCAAAAATAATAAACCACACTAAATCAATAAACTAAACACACTTGATATGACTAACGTTAAAAATTACTTATCACTAGATTTCAATATGAATTTTAACGCATCTAGTTCTATTATATAGCTAATCCCGCTATATATCAGTTTACCATCAACGCTTGAGATGAGTTAATTCCTTAACTACTGAATAAATTCAGAGCCTGCCTGGACTGTACATGCTATAAATCGTCAATTTGTTTCATGTTACGTGCCAGCAACCGCTTTTCTGCTTCTTCAAGAGACAGTATATTGCTAAGAAATTCAGTTACGGAAGGTGCAGAACTGCAATTTTGTAGATATTCAAACAGTCCAACAATATTTTTATGATATTCAAGTGTGGCTATTGCTATTTCATCCGTATCCATCTTCTCAAACGGATGTTCACCTGTTAAGTGAATAGGTATGGCCGTTTTTTCATAGAAATGTCGACAATAAGTGTTAAGTGCATTGCTATTGCCATTATCTTCGAACTGTCTGATGACCCGTGCCATTTTCTGCTCGTGAGATGAAATATATTCCAGCAGTAATTCGCTCCGTTCGCTATCATTTTCCAGTGCGCAATGTGCCGCAAACACATGCAGTTGTTGGTGGATATTTTTAGTCCATTGCATAACATCATAAAGCGTTTCAATTTGCATATTTAGCCTCAGCATAAGGTTATTAATGATGAGTATACCCGTTTTTATTCATTGACTCTGTTCGTTGCCGCACTGATTGCGAACAGTATAATGCCTGCAAAAAATAGGGAGAAACTGCTAACCTAATGTGTTGTCCTTCCATGACTTGGTTGAACCACATCATCCTTTCACTTTCAGGCGATAACTGTATTGGATTAGGGTACAAAGCAAAGGTTGGCTTAGTCCAACATCTATAGATGTCAGTGCTGAGTCGTTAATACGAACTAGCACGAGCAATTAAAACATTAGCAATAATAGAATATGCAGGAGAAGTAGCCGATCACTCGGCTACCCTGTTTAGCGGAAAACTTAAAAGCGGTAATTAAAACTCAAGGTCACATTACGTGGCGTGCCATAGTGATACACGCTATAAGCTTCGGACATTGAGGATGAGGCTGACATATAAGCGTAGTATTTTTCGTCTAATAAATTCTCCACGTTAAGTTGCAGATCCATATTATCGGCGAGGTTATAACGGGCCATCAGGTTAACGATGGAGTGAGACTCCTGATCTATTTTCACTGTGCCGCCTTCAGAGTAACTGTCACTCTGCCAATTAATACCACCACCCACGGTTAACTCAGGCAGATAATCGACAAACATTATCCACGCTTTATCATTTTAATGGTGCTCTCGAAGATCTCACATTGGGTGGTAACTTAAGCTGGCAGAGCAAGATTTATGTAGAAAATGCAGGTCCTAACGGCGCAAGCTCTGAACAAGACAGTTACTTCATTGCCAACCTGATGGCGAGTTATCAAATTACTGACGATGCCATTGTCCGCTTGAATATTAGAAACGTGTTTGATGAAAAGTACTACTCCAGTATCGATTTCTACGATCAAGGGTTCTTCGGCGAGCCGAGAAATGTCGAACTTAGTCTGAGCTACAATTTCTGATCATCTTACTCACTAGGGATACCGCGCATCGCTTTTATGCGCGGCATCCCTAAGGCAGCACTATCATGTGTTAAAACATCATCCGGTAAACGACAGAGGATTAAGCCTTTGGGCTCAGGGAGATATCCATTACAATGAAGTTCATTTTGAGTCCGTGAAACAGATATTCAGCCTATGCCTAAGTCTCATACCCACATGCACCAACATTTGCAGATGCCGCATTCGCGAGTCGAACTGCACACTTTGGCGCGCGAACTTGCCTTCGAGCAAGTGACAATTATTGGGAATGCTTCTGGCAATTGGCAGCCTGCGACTACGGGCACGACATTTATCTTTAACGGCACTCAATGGAATGAGAAAAGTAACCAAAATAATCAGATAGTGAATATCGCTAATGGCGGTTTTGCCGAATCAAAATATGCTTTTGTGGTACAAGGTCACCCGCAAAATGATTTACTTACCCAAGCTTTGACACAAGTTGCGATTGAATTAACGCCTCAGCTTGGCTGCTGGCCTTCATCTGGCTTAACCACAATCGTATTGATGCAGCAGTTGTCTCAGCATGTACAAGTGCAGCGTATGTCGCTGTTTCCGAGTTTAGCAAGGCCCAATGATTTACCACTTGAAGACCACTTACCTTGTATGGTGCATAACTGGCTAGGCGAGCGGCGGATTGCGCAGACGTTCGCGCCCGCACTCGACTGGCCGGAGTTCACTCTGTCACCGGTTTTTTTAGCAAACTTAGCTACAACAGACAAAGAGAGTTCATCCCAAGCTTCGCTTATGATGAACACGGGCAATCCCTTTGATTTACTTGCGCGTTTACAAGAATCAAGCCCATCGGCAGATATTCCATATTCCGTAAAACACATACAATTCGATGGGCTGATTGCGCTGGCTCATACGCCTATCGACGTTTGGCTAAAATATGCAGATTTAAAACAAGTCATCAATGCCGAAGCATTATTTTTTAATCACATGCCAGAATCAAAACCCAGCTATTGGTATTTAATGGATACTCAGGCGTCCCAATATCTGGATGCTATCCGCCACAGTTTGGCCTACTGCTGGCAAACACTTTCGACTAAACAAAACGGCACGACTCACACCTTCACTCACCGTTGAATCGTTAAATCGTTAAATCGTTAAATCAGTTTCTAATTTGTCGACTCGCCAACTAAGCTCGTACTCGCATCACACTGCCATTTGCCGTGTTTTTGACGTACTTTCAAAAGCTTAAATCAGCCGAGCGGATGTTTACTTAATGCCATTCCTAACGGCTCGAAGTAATTTATCAAAGCTTTAAAAATCACTTTTCTGTGGGCTTCATCGGGATAAGCCCCCTCCTTTGCCATTGCTGAAAAGCGTGTCCCTGACACTAAATACGGATTAGAAATATCATCATAGGATTCAATACAGGCTTCAAATGCCCGCGCCATCATTTCAGTTGGCCGTGCGAAGTACCGCATGCTATGTTTTTTATCTATGGCAATCGCTCGGCGCACATAATCATGGGGCTCATCGCCATCACTACTCAAAAACGTCACCTTGAATATCTCCGATAACCGTGCATTCAGTGGATGTTCTATGATGGGCAGATCCGATAACCAAAGATCGCTCGCACATTGAAAGCGCTTAGACGAAGATTTGAAGGACTTAGCGGCAATATAGTGGTCAAACGCGTGCCAAAATTCGTGGGCCAAAGCGCCAGCGCCGGCATTTTTAGCCAAGGCCAATTCCCGAGTCGCGGGCGCATAATGGGCCTGCACGCCCTTTTGGCCGCCATGACCAAAGGCCAGACTCACGGTTTCCCGCAGCCCTAAAGTCAAAGGCGGCAGCTTTAAGATAAAGGCCAGATCGGCGAGCGAATCAAACACCAGATCCGCAGCAAGGCGCGATTCATCCCGCGTGACCCAGCGGCCAACGCGCACATGGCTAAACCCAAAGGTTTGTTTAACATCAAGAAATGTCACTTGCTCACCAAATCGATAATCGGGTCCATGGCGGGTATATTGCTGATTGATTAACACGGTTTCCCTTGAAGGCTAAAGCAATGTGGACTGATATGGCGGCTATTTTAGGTGAAAAACCAAAGGAACAAAACGTCGTTTTGAGTACAACACTAAGTTAAGCGAATGCGTGATAGTGTGATGAGTACTGTTCCCGCTAAGCGTGTTTCTTTTTTTGGATTAGCGCTGGTTTTTGTCAACTTTGAGTTTTATTGTTGGATTAGCGACACGCTGGGCTAGCGGCTCAGTCTTAGTTACACATGGATGACTGGCGCCATGAATAAATAATATACTGATTAATATGCACTTTTCTCAGCTAGGCAGGTTACCCGTTAACATCACATCGTCCCATATCACCACGCGATTGCGCCCGAGGGTTTTAGCTTGATAGAGCGCTTTATCCGCCTCGGCCACCAGCTTTTCAGCATCCGAGCGGCACTGACTTCCTGTTTCGACAGGCAATGCAACCTGCTCCACATCTGCAATATCAGCACTGTTATCGATTCCATGGTGAATAATCACAGGGGTTAATGCGCTAACCCCTGCTGAAAATTGATATTGAAAATCAGCCACGATTGCAGAAATATCTTCATTGGCAAGGGATGACATCATACGCATTACGATTTTCTGGGCCGCATCAACCGTGGTTTCTGGCAGTAACAGAGCAAACTCTTCACCGCCTAAGCGGCCAAAAATATCGTAGGGACGGGTTCGGGCGCTGATGAATTGGGTAAAATGCTGCAAGATTTTGTCACCGACTTGATGGCCATAGCGATCATTGACGAGTTTAAAATTATCGATATCCATCATCACTAGGCATAATGGCAACTGTAAGCGACTCAAGCGTTTGATTTCGTGCTCTAACTGCTGAAAAAAATGCCGCCGATTGGCAATTCCTGTTAACTCATCGGTGAGCGCGAGGCGATTTAACTCCGTTTGCGCATTCCTGAGGGCAAATTCGACCTGTTTTAACTGGGTGATATCCGTGCAAACAATCACCATATCGCCATTGTGATAAACCTGCTCCGAGAGTTGCAACCAGCTACCGTCGACCAGATCCACTTCAAAACGTCTAAAAGCCGATTTACGTTGATTCGCATGAATAAGCTCGAGCCATTCCTCTATGGTTTCATGCTCAATTTTCGGTCCCTGTTTATGGGTAAAGGCAAAGCGCATCATGTCGTCAAAATGCTTGCCGACCATGTCTTGATCAACAAAACCAAACATTTTCGCAAAGGTATTATTATAAAAGATAAAATGATTATGCTTGTCTAACACCGCTAGACCATTCTCGCTCAGCCGCAAAGCTTCCGTTATAAATGGGTAAACCAATTCAAGGGGTTTCTTATCCATCGGCATTCCTAGCGATAACATTAAATAGACTCAATCAGATTAGCAGGGATCACTCTAAAACTCGCGAGTTTATGCCTTTAAGTACTCAGCATAAGCCTTATTTTATCCTTAAAGTTAAATCAATGAAAAATGACAACATAGAATATGCATCCTTAATCCGTGTTTACATGAATATCTATGCTTTAAATATGCAAAATCAGAGGTATAGCCTCGGACAATCTGCTAACTAATACGCATTTTTTTGAATATAAGTTCACTTTTATATTAACTAATAACGAAAGACCTGCATTAAGTTAGTGGTCAAAATGAAGAAACACGTCCGGCCGCATCGCCCAATATCGTGTCGATTGGCAACAAAATGGCCCCAGTATCAAACTCGTGCGGGATATTCATACCCCTAGCCAAGTTGAAGGCTGCGTGGTCGATGAAGCCCAACATGCACTGTTTATCGGTGAAGAAGACAAAGGCATTTGGCGCTTTGATGCCAAACCGAACGCCAGCACTGAAGGCAAACTGATCATCAAGGCCGAGGGTGATTTAGTCGCCGATGTGGAAGGAATTTCACTCTACCAAGGTGCGAACATTCACGGTAAAAAACAAGATTTGCTGGTGGTCTCCAGTCAAGGCAATAACAGTTATCTGCTTTATCAAGCAAGCGCGCCTTATACCCAAGTGGGACGTTTTCGCATTGGCGTGAACTTGAACGGAATGGAAAATGGCCGCGAAACCAGCATCGACGGCAGCGCCGAAACCGATGGTCTAGCCGTCACGCATTTGCCCGTCGGCAGCAGTGTGTGGCAACAGGGAATGCTGGTAGTGCAGGACGGTCACAACCACTTACCCGATGTCAACCAAGCTTTTAAATGGTTACCTTGGAGCAGCATAGTCAAACAACTCGAGATCCACTAAGGTCAGTTTGCTGACAAAATGGCGCAGCGCAAAAAGCATCAAGTAACAAGTGAACAAGTGAACAAGAATTGACAAATGAAAAGTGTAGAAAAGGCTTTTGTACTTTGGATGAAAGGTTTGAACTAGACCTTGGGAGCAGTACTTAGCATGAGCTTTGGCATTCGCGTTTAAAGCAGGTTTTAGGGCTGATTTCGTAAGTGAGTTATTTGAACTTGGCGTAATAGTGAGCGACCAGCGCTATCTGGCTGTAAATTGAGAAATTCACTCATTATGCGCTCGATATGCAAATCTAAAACTATAACCCCCGAGAATTTTCTAAACCTCATGCAATAAAGTGAATAGTTAATCATAAAAAAGAGGTTAACCGTGTTCTACGGTTAACCTCTTTTTCATTTAATCAGGCGATATATCAGATGTTTTATCAAATAGTCAGAGCCATAACTTAAAACAGACGTTTACAAAAGCCACACCATACAAAAATCAACTTAGCGACTAACGTCTACTCATGTAAAAGCGAACTCATACCAGAGCGACCTTAATACAACACTCATTCCTTACTAGCATGAAACAGCAAACCGTAGAAACAACGGCAAATCGCATGCGTGAAAATAACGAGTGCAAAACTAACGCCAGTGAAAAACCATGCCCGCTAAATTTAGCAGACATCGGATTAGGATTAGCTGCGCTTAGTGCCCCACGGATCGTTATCATCCGTCGATGGGCCAGGTCCTGAACGCTCTGTCATTTTTGAATCATTTCTTGAATCGTTTCTGGGTTCGCTTCGGCGCTGGGAACTGCTATTCGATGAACCATAGCCAGAACTTGTTCCGCGTCCACCCGCAGGTTTTTTGCCTGCGCTTTTACCTGAGTTACCTGAGCCATATCCAGAGTTTGGACGGCGGTTACCCGCTTCGTACTCGGCGCTGGCTTTGGCCTGCATTTCAGCGATAGAGGCTAATGTCAGTTCCATCGGTTTACGCGGCGCGATACCTGAGGCAAAACCTCGTTCACGTGGCTTGAGATCAAACTGCTCACCGACGGCTTTAGGCATACGCTTAAATCGGTACAGGTAGAAGTTTTCCACTTTCTCCCGCGCCCATTCGGTTTTTTTTAGGAAAATGACACTGGCCTCAATGGTCGGGTTGGTGTTAAAGCAGCCTAGCTTTAATGCCGCGAATAAAATTTTCCAACCGTAAAAATCGACTAACTCAGTGATCATTGTCTCGAGTTTGAGGCCGTGTAATGGGTTGTTTTGTTGCTCTTGTATCATGGGAATTCCAAATTCAGCCCAATTGGCTGATTTTACTGTATTAGTTTACGGTATTGAGTTATCAAATTAGTTACTGAATTCGCGACTAAACGGGCTATGACAGCTATAACATTAGTCAATTAAGCCATTAAAATCACTTAAGTCATTTAAGTCATTTAAGCCATCTAGGCGAATGATGATACTCGCTAAGCTATTTGCTAAGTGACGGCACTAGCATGCAGCGTTATATGCTTGAATCGTTAATCTTATAGACCCAAAACTTGCATATAGAGCAGTTAACTATGTAGCCGCAGAATTAGCCGCAAAATCTGCTTTCTCAGCAAAACTGCGGGAATAATAACGGTAAATAAGCTAAACGCCTCCTTTTATTTGATCTGTTAGGGTTTGGCATCGGCTTTAGTGAGGGGAATACGCCGCAACTCAAGTCGCCATGAGGGCTTGAATCTACCATCGGCGCCTATCATTAATAGAGAGCACTACACACTTAATAGATATCACTATCATATAAGGCATTTAATATATGGCACTTACTTAATAGATGAACGCTTAGATAGAGGGTCACTTAACAGACCTTCACTCAGTAGCAAGCTCAAACCTGTCCCAATATTTTGCCGATAAACCGCTTACGCCTTCGCTCATCCTCAAAATAAACGCAACTGAAACGGCTCGATTTATAGCTGCGCATCACATACTTGCTCGCATCTTTAGCCCTTAGTCTGTATACTCCGCGACCTTATTATCCCAACTTTAATGTTTTGGCTTAGAGTGGGTGAAGCGCATGTTTCATTTTGAGGCTTGTTTGTCACAATCCCCGTTAGCAAATACCTAGGAAAGCTCCTTTGATCTCTACCGCGAACATCACGATGCAGTTTGGCCCTGAGCCATTGTTTGAAAACATTTCAGCGAAATTTGGCAATGGTCACCGCTATGGTTTGATCGGCGCGAATGGCTGTGGCAAATCGACCTTTATGAAGATCCTCAGCGGAGCTTTAGCGCCAACCTCTGGCAATGTGTCCATCACGCCCGGCTTAAAAGTCGGTACCCTAAGCCAAGATCAGTTCGCGTTTGAACAATACAGTGTGATCGATGCGGTGATCATGGGGGATGTTGCCCTGTGGAAAGTCAAACAGGAACGTGATGCCATTTACGCCAATCCGAATATGACTGAAGAAGATGGCATGCGTGTTGGCGATCTTGAAAGTGAATTTGCCGAAATGGATGGCTACAGCGCCGAAAGCCGCGCCGGTGAAATCCTACTCGAAGCGGGTATTGAAGAATCTTTCCATTACGGCTTAATGCAACAAGTGGCACCGGGCTGGAAACTGCGAGTCCTGTTGGCTCAAGCGCTATTTGCCAACCCAGATATTCTGCTGCTCGACGAACCGACCAACAACTTGGACATCCATACCATTAGCTGGTTAGAAGCCGAGTTGAACAAACGTAAATGCACCATGATCATTATTTCCCATGATAGGCATTTCTTGAATGCCGTCTGTACCCACATGGCCGATATCGATTACGGCGAACTGCGCGTTTACCCAGGTAACTACGAATACTTCCTCGCCCAATCCTCTTTGATCCGCGAGCAATTATTGTCGGGCAACGCCAAGAAAAGTGCTGAAATCGAAGAACTGCAAGACTTCGTCAACCGCTTTGGTGCCAACGCTTCTAAAGCGAAGCAAGCTAGCTCGCGTGCTAAGAAGATGGACAAGATTAAACTCGATGATGTGAAATCATCTAGCCGTATCCACCCTTCTATTCGTTTCGATGCCGGCAAAAAAATGCATCGCCAAGCGCTGATCCTCGAAGATCTCGCCCACGGTTTTGATGGCGAACAGTTATTCCAAGGCGGCGACTTGATCCTAGAAGCCGGCGCAAAATTAGCGATTATCGGCGAGAACGGCGTGGGTAAAACTACCTTCCTACGCTGCTTAGTCAATGATTTAGAACACAATAAAGGCGTGATCAAGTGGTCAGAAAACGCATCAATCGGCTACTGCCCGCAAGACAGCAGTGACGAATTTGATAATGACTACACGCTAATGGATTGGATGTCACAGTGGCGCCAACCCAAGCATAACGATCTAATGGTACGCGCCATGTTAGGCCGTCTGCTGTTCACCGAAGACGATGCCAACAAGAAAGCCCGTAACTGTTCAGGCGGAGAGAAAAACCGCTTGTTATTCGGCAAGTTAATGATGCAAGACATCAACGTGCTGATCATGGATGAACCAACCAACCACATGGATATGGAAGCCATCGAAGCATTAAATAATGCGTTGAAAGATTTTGAAGGCACTTTGATATTTGTCAGCCATGACCGTGAGTTTGTATCGTCACTCGCTACACGTATCATTGATATTAAAGATAAAAAAATAATTAACTTTCAAGGTACCTTCGATGAGTACCTTTCAAGCCAAGCTGAAATGGAAGCGAGAAAAAGCGCATAGTATTATTCGGCTAACTTACGCCGATTAACCCAGCGTTATCGCATTAAAAAGTCGTCATTGGTTATCCAGTGACGACTTTTTTATTGGGCTAAATAATGATTTAAAAATCTGAAGAGAGTTATGGCTTGCCCTGCAAACAACGTTGCATAATTTGATAAGCAATCGCATTCACTTGCTCTTGAGTGAATATAGCGGCATTCATCTTAGGAAGTGTAATAGCGACTTGCTTATGATTAATGATAGGAAACGGTGGTTTAGTTTGTGACTTCACCATCCACCCGGGAAATACGAGTACAGGCATTACCGGAATAGATTGGCCTACAGCCTTTGTGAGCCATTCACTCACCCACTTAGCTTGACGTTGAGCTTGTTCAATCGGTGCCGTTTCAGTCCAAGACGGAAACACCAATTTCCCATCACGGTAAAACAACTCATGTGCCTTATGTTGCCCTCCATTTGACTCATTCTTCTTATCACTGTACCACTTATGCCGCCCCTTAGTTTCAATGGCAAACACACCATTAATCCCCACGACTAAGTGATCAATGTTAAAACCATCGGCTTGAATATCATGGAAAACTTGATAACCCAATCCCTGCAAACGCATTAGTTCGGCTGCGGTCGCTAATTCGGCCGTATGCCCCAAACGTAACTTAGTCAATCGAGTCATACTACGATAGGTTTTGGCCACAAAATAAATTGGGCCGAGTACAATGAATCCAATAAATGCCAAAGGAAATGTTCCTTTGTCGAGGTATCCCCTTAATCCTTCAAATGCAAACGGAATGGTGACAACGATGACCGACATGAGCATTGCGCTCAAAATATCAAATTGCAGCTCTTGGAGCTGTTTTTGAATGCCAAAACCAGGCAATCTGTTCAACTTTTCCCTATCAATAGGCAGCTTTACCGTTCTGTCTCTATGCCGTATAACAAAAAACATAGGGACTAAAATCGCTCCCATACCCAACAAAATAAGTGAAACTGAAAAAATCCCTTTTAGTAACTCTGTCATACCTTTCCTTTAAAAATTAGATAATTAAGATTCTGAGACTGAATAAACGCTACTTACTTCTTTGTTTCTAAATTGCTGTGCTCGATAAGTCATTATCTATCGCGTTAAAAGGCACTAAGGTTTTTTTATCGAGCCAGAGTGGTGAGCGATTTTGCCCTGCAAGCTGATAGGCCCAAGTGGTGATGGCTTCGGAGCGATCACTTTCACAGACGAAATATCGGCTGAGTTCAGAATGTAACGCTTGGCCATGCTGGATAATGTTTTGCTCATACCAGTTATCTTTGTGACGCTGTGCGGCAAGATGATCGCGTTTATTGTTATTGCAACTGCTATGAGCGAGGACAAAATTATGCCCTAAATCATTAGGATATCGTGCCCAAGGAATAAAGTGATCCACTTCGCCAATTTCTTTTAATGACTTATGGCAATAGAAGCATTGGCCCTTTTGGATATCAAGCAGCACAGGTCTAGCGTGAGTGATCGTCTGTCGGTCACTGCCAAATAGAAACTCGCTTAAATTGCCTTTATTGCCAATAACGACCTGATTTGCGGGAAACTCTGCGACTTTCTGCACCCATTGTGTGCGAGCTAATGACACCACTAAATCATGAAATCGCCTGAAGCAGAATGCGATGCCCGGATTCAACTCGATGTAATTTTTATTTTTATCATGGGGATAAAGAAAACAATCTGCGTTTCGAGACAAAATTTGTAAGCGCCATAACGGGCCCTCTTTAACGGTGCCGCGCGTTTTACTCAATAGAGCAGGATAACTAAGATGCGCTTTTAACTGGGATAAACTGTTAACGCCTTGATTACGTAGCTCAATCAAACTGTTGATTAAGGCTGATTGCTTTCCATTATTTTGGAGTAGAACAAAATGCGCATTAACAGCACCAAAAGGTAAAGAGTGTTGCCAATAGAGTTCAACAAACTTTTCAACCAGTTCATCAATACTGATCGCGGTTTTCTGTTCAGGATCGGCATTGAGTATTAATGGCCGTTCGATGCAGATATCGGCGATCGCATGCAGTAAGGCAAATTTATATGTTGCAACGAAATCCCCTTCAACCAACAGACGTTGTACATAGCTAATAAATTCAACTTGTTTTCTCGCATCAATCGGCATGATGACGACCCTGAATAATAACGCTTGCTTCAGGTGCATTTACGTTTGGCATCAGTTTGGATGTAAAAACTAGCGTCTGCCAATGCACTTGTGTGCGACCGAGTTTGTCAGTCTCATCTTGGCTCGAATCTTTGAGTGCTAGCTGGCAATCTGCAGCCAGTGCGAGCAATTCATCTGCACTGACAGGGTGCATAACGCGGGCATCGGGGATTGGACCATGGCGCAAACTGATGACTAAAAGTCCCGTTCAATTGAGTAAACGTGAGAGTGTTGCTAGTGCTAGTGGGCGCTCAGAGGGAGATAAATGCATCCACACAGCGCTAAGTAAAATCAGATCGAACTGTTGCGCTAGGTCAACCACTTTTTGTAGCTGAGGTAAACCATCCTCAATCCAACGAACGGGTAGATCCCGCGTTAACATCTGCCCCATTTTCGCTAAAGCAATAGCAGGTTCGATTGCAAAAATTTGCGTCTCTTTGTCCTGTGCCTTTTTGGCTAAATAATGCACATCCCGCCCTGAGCCTGCTCCCACATCCAGTATCGATAGTTTGTCTCTCGCGAGGATCGGCAAAAGATGATGTAACCAACTTGAATGCACTTCTTCAAAGGTTTTAGACAAATACTGCGCCGAGAGTGTTACGGCATGGCCATTATAAAACGCTATGCTCACTGACAAAAATCCTTTTGCAACAAGTGATTGTTTTTAATGACGCTAACTTATCACAATCACTTTTGATACAAAATACACATCATCATTATCCTGCTGTTTTGCAGAAAAAATTTTGCGTTTTGCTGTTTTATATCACAACCCGAGTATTGGCGATTGAAAAAGGAAGTCTATTTAGGCAGGTAGCATCTGTGCATTTCCCCGTCGTTTTTTTCGCAGTGGTTTACACTCTATTAGTCTGTGTGAAAATACGTGCAATTGGTTGAATCTGTTACATCCTTCTGTTGAAAACAGTGTCAATTTCAGTATAAACGGGTTTTATCGTCCCGAGGTAGCGACCACACGGAGAAACCTAGGGCTCAATCATTTAGGATATCTATTGCCTATGAGTTTTGAAGATTCGTTAGAGCAACTTAAACGACAGTTTTTACATGCACTGCCGGATAAAAAGAAACAAATCATTACCTTGTGGATTTCATTGCGTAAGAATTGGAATGCACACATGCTGTCTGCTGTGTATCGCGAGGTGCATAACTTAAAAGGGTCGAGCGAGACCTTTGGATTGTCGGAGACCAAACACATAGTCGATAAACTTGAGCTGCAGCTTAAAGGGTTGCTCAATGCGCCAGCTCCCGAACTTCCTACTATCAAAGGCTTAGATACCCTCTTCCACCAGTTGTTGCAAAACAATATGCGCGGTCAACCGTCGCCGCCTGTGGTAGAGGCGCAAATGCAGCAAAGTCCCTATAAACCGGCTAAGGCGCGGCATGATCACCATATTGCCATCATAGAAGACGATGGTAATGTCGGCGCAATGATCACAAAGCAACTGCGAGAGTTCGGTTTTAGTGTGCAGCATTTTTTGAATTTCACGAGCTTTCTGGTGGTGCAAAATGAAACGCCCTTCGATCTTATTCTATTGGATTTAATTCTGCCCGATTGGACTGAAGAGGCCTTGTTCGAAGCCGCCACTGAGTTTGAAAAGAACAATACCCGAGTGTTTGTTTTATCCTCGCGCGGGGATTTTGACATGCGGTTGCTGGCCATTCGTGCCAACGTTAGCGAATATTTTGTCAAACCTGCGGAAACCACTTTATTGGTGCGCAAAATCCATCAATCTCTCAAGATGTCAGAGAAGCAGCCCTTGAAGGTGTTACTGGTGGATGATCAGCAATCTATGGTGGATTATTTTTCAAGCCTGTTACGCAGTCACGGTTTGATGGTGAAAGGGTTATCGAGCGCCGAGCAAGTCTTGCCTGCCCTTGAGCAGTTTGAACCCGATCTGTTCATCTTCGATTTATACATGCCTGAAGTGAACGGGCTTGAACTGGCAAAGATGATACGCCAACTGGATAAATACACGTCTAGCCCAATTCTCGTGTTGAGCTCTGACGATACCATGCAGAATAAAGTCAGCATCATACAAGCAGGATCGGATGACCTAATTTCGAAGCAAACCGCGCCGAGCTTATTTGTCGCGCAGGTGATATCCCGCGCTCAACGTGGCCATGATATTCGCAGTTCGGCAAGCCGCGACAGCTTAACGGGATTGTTAAACCATACCCAGATTCTGGTTGCCGCGAGGCGCTGCTATAACGTGGCTAAACGAATTAACTCTCAGGTTTGTATCGCCATGTTCGATTTAGATCACTTCAAAAAAGTGAACGACACCTATGGCCATGCCGGTGGTGACAAGGTGTTGCTGGCCTTTGCCCATCTTCTACAACAATCCTTACGGCAAACTGACTTTACCGGTCGCTATGGCGGCGAGGAATTTATGTTAGTGCTGCCAGATATGCAAAAACCACTGGCGATTGCTAAGTTAAATGCGATCCGCGAGAGCTTTAGCCATATTGTCTTTGTCGAAGATGGCGTCGAGTTTAAGGTGACGCTCAGCGGCGGTTTAGTGTTCTCGGACGAATGTGAGGAGTTTCAAGATTGTCTATTACTGGCAGATAAAAACCTTTACGAAGCGAAACGTTTAGGCCGAAATCAGTTAGTGGTTTCACCAAGTGAGCAGGATTGACTCAATTAACCCAGCCACAGTATCAGTCAAGTAGTCATGTCTTATTATCTGGCTCACCGCCAGATTGATGGTTAATGTTGAAGACCATTCAATGTCGCCATCACAGTGAGCTTAAGTGGTTGATAAGTTTGCTCGGCATCTGCGATAACTCCACCACATAATCTACCGCACGGCATTTTATCGCCTCTCGTGGCATACCAAATACCACACAACTTTGTTCATCTTGGGCAAAGGTGGTGACACCTTTTTGATGCAGCGCCACCATGCCTTCGGCGCCATCTTTGCCCATGCCGGTTAATATCATCGCGCTGATATTGGGCGCGGCACATTTGGCCAAGGCATTAAACATCACATCGACCGATGGCCTGTGGCCGCTGACCTTTTCATCTTGGGTTAATTTCACTTTATAACTGCCACCCACTTTGATGATCTCAAGGTGATGATCGCCAGGGGCAACATAGGCATAACTGGGTAAGAGTCGCTCACCGTGCTCCGCTTCTTTAACAGTTATCCGCGACAGTCGATTTAAGCGTTCGGCAAAAGTGCGGGTAAACCCCGCTGGCATATGTTGGGTGATCACTATCGGTGGCATAGCCGCAGGTAAATGCTGTAACACATACAAAATGGCTTCGGTGCCGCCTGTAGAGGCGCCTATCGCAACTAGATGCTGGGTTAGGGTTGTATTGGCCAATACCGGCCGCTTACTCGACACTGGGCGTGTTGGCTCAACAAATTTTTGCGGTTTGATGATTTTGGCTTTCGCGGCGGATTTGATCTTATCTAAAATCAAATCCTGATAATCATGGATACCTTGGGGCGAGTCTAATTTCGGTTTCGGGATAAAATCTACCGCGCCTAAGGCTAAGGCGTTAAAGGTCGCATCTGCGCCCTGCTCGGTTAACGAAGAAATCATCACTACCGCTGTGGGTCTGGCTTTCATCAAGCGGTCCAGAAAGGTTAAGCCATCCACTTTAGGCATTTCGATGTCTAAGGTGATCACATCGGGGTGAAATTGATTCACTAGATCCTTGGCCTCAAAGGCATCGGCAGCTTGCCCAACCAGAGACAGTTCAGGGTCAGCCTCAATCATTTTACCGAGCAAGCTGCGCATCAGCGCGGAATCGTCAACAACTAGCACTTTGATCGTCATAACTTAATCACCAAATAGTTCAACGTCGCCGCCCGTGGGGAGATTACGAACCCGTAAGCGATACTCGCTTTCTCGGTCAAGGATCGTGCTGTTGTGCAAACTTTTAATTTTGCGAACTTTCACTTTGCCCGTATGGGGGAAAAAATACACTTTGCGCGGATACACATCGAGTAAATCGGCGGCAATAATCGGGATATTTTCCGTATTAAGATATTCAATTACAAACTCAGCATTACGCTCACCAATGTTATGAAGTGTAAAACCTTGCAACATGTTGCCGCCACCAAATACCTTTGCCTCAATTGCGCTTCGACGTGCACCGAGTTTTAGTAAGTCATTTAATAACAGTTCCATTGCATACACACCGTAGCGGGCAGAGTCGGCGAGCACCCCAGTGCTATTACTGTTATCGCTTGGTAATAGAAAGTGATTCATCCCGCCGATTTTGAGCTTAGGATCATACAAGCACACTGACACGCAGGAGCCAAGCACAGTCACTATCATGGTATTTTCACGGGTGGCAAAATATTCGCCGGGTAAGATCTTCACCGCATCGCAACCAAAATGACTATCATGGTAGCGATTCGGCTCTGTAACGGCATATTCGATATTAGGTTTTAGCACTCGAACTCCCTTTCGCTGCTCGATAAGTGGTCTGTCCAACCGCCGTTATAATCTGCGGAAACATATTAAAATTTTCCGAATGTCCCGCAATATAAA
The DNA here is from genome assembly GCF_020447145.1 of Shewanella sp. SR1. Taxonomy (NCBI): domain Bacteria; kingdom Pseudomonadati; phylum Pseudomonadota; class Gammaproteobacteria; order Alteromonadales; family Shewanellaceae; genus Shewanella; species Shewanella sp. SR1. The sequence goes on from NZ_JAJAEF010000003.1 coordinate 240,920, forward strand.
GTCCATCCTCACTCAGGGAGTTCATCATGTGCTTTAAAATGACTTCCTGAGTTTCTTTATCAAAATAAATCATCACATTACGGCAAAAAATCACATCGATTGGCGTTTTTAACGGCCAAAATGAATCGAGTAAATTGATGCGGGTGAACTGGATCATCTGCCTTAGCTCTGGCACAACTCTGGCATTACCAAACTGAGCTCCTTTTCCTCGATGGAAGAATCGTTTTTTACGTATCTCACTGATCGCTTCAATTCTTTCTAGGGGATAAATACCTTGTTCGGCTTTATGCAGTACGCCACTATCGATATCGGAGGCAATGATCTCAATGGGGGTATTAAAGTTGCCAAAGTGTTCTGCCACTACCATAGCTATCGAATAAGGCTCTTCACCCGTACTACTGGCAGCGCACCAAATTCTTTTCGTATCAGGATGTTCCAATAAGTAATTCCTGAGTATCTCGAAATGATGTGGCTCCCTAAAAAATGCCGTCTGATTGGTGGTTAATGCGTTAATAAATTCTTGGTGTTCACTTTCCTGTGCGAGCAGATAGTCAAAGTACGCTGAAAAACCGGACAATTTCAGTGTCCGGATCCGCCGCACTAAACGGCTGTACACCATAGCATCCTTGCTATCGGCAAGTTTAATACCTGAAAACCGATACAGCGTCGTCCGCGCGGTATTAAAGTGCGCCGTGGTATAGGCAAACTCCCGCTCCAACGATTTAAGCTCGCTCAATTAAAATTCTTCCCATTCATCTTGATCCACTTTTTTCAATTTTGACATGGGCATTTTTGCTTTAACGGGCATACGAGCAACCGTCAGCGAGGTGGTGTTTACCGTAAGCTTTTTCTTCTTTGTTGGCTGAACAACATGCGGCTGTTCATCGTCATCTACGCGGAAGCTGGCAACACTGTCTGATAATTGTTGCGCTTGAGATTGCATGCTTTCAGCTGCAGCGGCCGCTTCTTCAACCAAGGCAGCATTTTGCTGGGTCATTTCATCCATTTGCACCACAGCTTTGCTGATCTCATCAATGCCAAGTGCTTGTTCATTGGACGCTGAGGCAATCTCCGCCATGATGTCGTTCACCCGTTTAATGGCGATGACGATTTCTTTCATGGTATCGCCCGACTTACCGACAAGGCTGTTGCCGCTTTCGATCTTAGTGACAGAATCCGAGATCAATGCCTTGATATCTTTAGCGGCATTGGCCGAGCGTTGGGCTAAGCTGCGTACTTCTGATGCGACTACTGCAAAGCCGCGTCCTTGCTCACCCGCCCGCGCGGCTTCAACGGCGGCATTAAGCGCTAAGATGTTGGTTTGGAATGCAATACCATCAATAACACCAATGATGTCGGCAATCTTACGCGCCGATTCATTAATCGATGCCATGGTCTGTACGACTTGCTGGATAAGCTCACCACCGTCCACCGCCACTTCAGCGGCTTTAGATGCTAAGGCATTGGCTTGGCTGGCGTTATCCGCATTGAGTTTCACTGTACCTGTGAGTTCCTCCATGCTGGCGGAGGTTTCTTCTAGGCTCGAAGCTTGCTCTTCGGTGCGGCTGGATAAATCTGCGTTGCCTTGGGCAATTTCTGCTGAGGCGGTATTAATGGTATCCGCCGCTCGCTGAATATCTTGGATCATAAAAGATAGCTTTTCAGCGGTTTGATTTGAGTAATTTTTCAAATCATTAAACGTGCCTTCATAATCGTTATAAATGCGGGTAGTCAGATCGCCATCCGCCAGCGCCATCAGTACGCGCGCCACATCTTGCAGTCCACGGTCCGAGGTTTCAATTAACGAATTTAAGTTGTTCGCCAGCATCAGGAAGAAACCTTGCTTGCCTTCGGTGTCCGCCCTTTGGGAGAAATCACCCGCAGCTGCTGCGGTCACAATGCGGGAAATCTCTTGCTCGGTTTGCACTTCAATGGTGCGATCGAGCCATTCAACCACTGTCCCTAAGCGCTCGCCTTCTTTTGACACTATTGGACTGGCGGTTAAACGGAAATGGCAACTGGCCACCTTAATCAGCGATTCATATTTACGGTCTAATTTATCGAGTAAACTCGCTTGGTGGGCTGGATTGCGATGGAAGATATCCATCGAGCTGCCGAGGATTTTATCCACGGAAAAATGCGGTAAAGCCTGCCTAATTTCGTGCTCCGACTGGCGTAACATGGCTTCGACCGAGCGATTCATATAAATGATGGTACGGTTAGCATCGGCGATCATGACGTTGGTACTGGTATTATTGAGCGCTTCCATAATGCGCTGAGTTGCTCGCTCGGCTTCAATACTTTCGGTGCGATCTATCCACTCGACACCTGTGCCTAAATGTTTATTTTCAGCCGTGATAATCGGCGTCAAAATCAACCTAAAGGTACGTTTGCCAATGGTGATTTGTGCAGTATGGGACTGAGTCAAACGCTCTAACAGATTGCGTTGATGCGCTGGATTTTTATGGAAAATATCGATATTACTGCCGATCAGTTTGGCAACCGAGAATTGAGGTAATTCTTTACGAATATCGTCCTCGGCCTCTTGCAGCAAACGGACGACGGCTTTATTCGCATAGATGATATTGCGCTGACTGTCAGCAATCATGAAACTGTTGCCACTGTTATCTAGCAACTGAAAATAGCGCTGACGTTCTTCATCCTTTTCTAGGCTTGCTTCAGCATTTCCAAATATATTAAAGATACCCATTATCATTGCTCCTGATCAGTCAGACTATTTGCATCAATTAGACCCAGCTCATCACTGCTGATCAGAGCCTGAATATTTACCAGAATTACCATCTTATCTTCAACCGTGGCTAAGCCTTTGAGGTAGCGACTATCGAATGCCACCCCAAATTCTGGTGCGGGTAAGATTTCCTCCGTCGACAACTTAATCACATCGGATACGGCATCGACCACTATGCCAACAATGCGCTCGAACACGTTGAGCATAATAACGATAGTGAACTCGTTATAAGTGGCTGCTCCAACAGCAAACTTCATCCGTAAATCGACTATGGGTACTATGTCACCGCGCAGATTTAACACTCCTTTAATAAAGTTAGGGGCGTTGGCGATTTTAGTGACTGGCTCATAACCGCGAATTTCTTTCACGGACATAATATCGAGGGCATAGTGCTCATCACCCAATACAAAGCTCAAAAACTCCACCTCATCTTGGGAACTGTATTCCACTTTGGCGGCCATGGTTGATCGACTCTCCATTTGCTGTTCCTTAATTTTTGATGTGCAATGCAAGCGATTCGACATCGAGGATCAAAGCAACGCTACCATCACCCATGATGGTGGCGCCGGAAACTCCGGGGATCCTGCGGTAATGTTTTTCAAGACTCTTGATCACGACTTGCTGCTGGCCAACTAAGGCATCAACGCACAGGCCAAAGCGCTTGTGGTTGCTTTCGAGCAATACCACTATGCCCTCTTCTGGCGTGCTGGCCTTTGGCTCAATCTCCATCAGTTGATGAAGATTAAGTAGAGGTAAGTACTCTTCACGCACTTTTAAGAGTCTTTCTTTGGCTAGAAATTTGAGTTGTTCGGTTTGCGGCTGAATGGATTCTATAATGTGTACTAAGGGCAAAATGTAGATCTGATTGCCAACAGACACACTCATACCATCGACAATCGCAAGGGTGAGCGGCAATTGGATCTCAAAGGTCGCGCCTTTACCCTGCACAGAGTCGATATCGATTCTCCCTCCTAGGGCTTCAATATTTCGGCGCACCACGTCCATACCGACACCTCGACCAGACACGTCAGTCACTTCCTGCGCGGTTGAAAACCCTGCTGCAAAAATCAATTGCCAGACTTGCTTGTCGCTTGCATTCTCTGCGATAGCAATACCATTCTCTTTCGCCTTTTGGATAATACGCTCACGACTTAAACCTGCGCCATCATCGTACACAGCAATGACTATGCTGCCGCCACGTTGACTCGCTTTGAGAAAAAGTTGCCCAATTTCTGCTTTACCTGCTGCCAAACGAATGTCGGGTTTTTCGATGCCATGATCTAAGCTATTGCGCACTAAGTGGGTCAGCGGATCGACAAGCTTTTCTATCATGCCCTTATCAATTTCTGTGTTACCGCCTTCAATCACGAGATTGACGTTTTTACCCAGTTGCTCAGAAAGATCCCTCACCAATCGATTGAAACGGTTAAACACAAAAGATACCGGCAGCATACGCACCGACATCACTGCCTCTTGCATTTCGCGAGTATTACGTTCCAATTCATTGAGTGCAGTCTTAAGCCGCTCGCCTATCTCGCCAGTCAACTCATTCCCAATCAGAGTCAACATAGACTGAGTTATGACCAATTCGCCTGCCAGATTGACAAGAGTATCGATTTTGGAGGTTTCGACCCTTAAGGTGGCATCCGGAGCTGACGCGGCGGTTTTTTTAGTCGCTGCTTTCACCTCAACTTGAGTATTTTTTGGCGTAATGGCTGGATTGAGTGCTGCGGTTGAGCTTGGTGCTACTGTTGTACTTGCAGACACGCTGGTAGCTGGCGGTGCTTTGGGATCTGTTTCCTTCTCTTTAAATATGCTACGTTTTGCTTGAGTATTAGCGGTCACCTTAACTTGATTCGCTCGATTTGTGGCAGGTTTAGCTGCCGCAGGTTCCACTGGCTTTGAGCTCAGTAACTCGATTTCATTGGCGAAGGATTCAGGGGTTAATGCCTCAAAAAAGCCAAAACCCAATTCATCATCAGAGGCAGTAACTAACTGCTCTGCGGTACTATTAACACTGACACTAACCTCAGATGTTAAACTCTCAACGCTAATATCCTCAGCTTGATAAGCCTCTTCAAAAAATCCAAAGTCTTCACCTTCGATAACAATATCGCGCTCCATTTCATCTTCGAAAAATCCAAAACCCAGCTCATCCTCGGTTTCCACTAGTGCAGAAGGCTCTGCATTGAGAGTTGGAGTCACAGGAGTGTTAGCGATATCAGTGCCATTGCGTACTGCAACCGATGAGCTAAAAGACTCGCCATTTAACGCTGCGACCAGCTGACTTTTACTGTACTCCACCTCCTGCCAATCAATTTGTTCTTCTTCGCGGTACAGGCTCAATATATGGGATAGCGTATCAACGGTACTCAGCAGTAAATCGATAATCGATGAGGTGAGTTGGAAGTTGCCCTTGCGGGTCATGTCCAGCAGGTTTTCCATCACATGGGTGACACTGGTCAGTGCGGTAAAACCAAAAATACCACTGCCACCTTTAATCGAGTGGGCAGCACGGAAAATCGTGTTCAGTTCTTCAGGATCGGGAGAAGCAAGGTCCAATGCCAATAGCAATTGTTCCATATTTTCAAGATGTTCATGACTTTCTTCAAAAAAGACCTGATGGAACTCGGCCATATTGATGGACATAGCGCACCCCGTTGCAGTTAACCCAGCACTTTAGCCGTAATCGCTAACAGCTTTTGAGGATCAAAGGGTTTTACCATCCATCCCGTCGCACCTGCCGCTTTTCCTTGCGCCTTCATGTCATCGCCCGCTTCCGTCGTGAGCATAATGATCGGAGTGCGCATAAATGCCGACATAGCACGTAAGGATTTAATTAAGGTCAGTCCATCCATTCGCGGCATATTTTGATCCGTCAGGATAAAATCAAATTTTTGCCCATTACAAAGATCAAGGGCTTCACGGCCATCTTTGGCCAGTACCACTTGGTAGTTAGCCGATTTAAGGGTCGCTTCGACCATTTGTCGAATCGCAGCGGAATCATCAACCACTAATATTTTTTTACTCATGCGCTATTCCATTATGACTTTCGTTATATTTCCTGGTGATACTAATTCGTAGGTCTTAGATAATGTTTTCACCAGTGAGAGTCCTCGTCCAGAAAGCTGAGGGATATCTACAACTTTATTTTTATACCCCTTAAATCCTTGACCACTATCTGCCACACATATGTGCAACTCATTCGTTATGGAACACCAAACTAAACTCACTTTTACCCAATCATTCATTGTGAGTCGTGCTGAAGAACTGTCTCTAATACTATGGTACAGTTCGAAACCATCCGGATCACTTTTTAGCCGAGAATCTAATTTTAGTACACCATGGTCTATAGCATTACTAAATAGTTCGGCAACCACTGTAAAAACCCTTTGGCAAAAACTTGTCGCAAATCCAAACATACCTAAGAATTGATTCAAAGAATTCAAATATTCAGCACTTAACAACATAGGCCCAGCGAGTTTGACCTCCCAATCAAATTCGCCATCCATATTTGACCGAACAAGGCAGATATCATACTGTTGATGCCACTCACTCAATCGTTCAAAGTCTAATGTGCATACTGTAATATCATCCGTTATAGGCTTACCATCGAAAACGTTTTTAAAGTTTTCTGTTAAGTATGGGATAAGCTCACTCGCGTGTTGAATAAATAATGAGTTTAAAGTTTCAATGCCGAATGGTTTGTTTTCATTAGTGTATTGTTCAATTAATCCATCACTAAATAAACAGGCATGACCGACAACGGGTAAATCAACCGTAGCAATATCCGCCACGAAGGTTTGGGGAGGCAAAATGCCAAGAGCCATGTTTGTTGATTTGAATTTTATGATATTTTTTACAGGATAATGGTCTGAGGCTGTTTCAGTTTCAAGATGGTTTTTGATATATACGGGTGGCATGCCGCCGTTCCAAATATGTATTTTTTTCCGATAAAAATCGACTTCTAAAACAATACAAGCAACAAAGCGATCATCAGGATTTTCTCTATGTACTTTTGAGTTCAGTTCATATATTAGCGTTGCTAAAGAAAACCCCTTTGAAACCATGGCTCTAAATGTACTTGCAACACGCATAATTGGCATTGCTGCACTTAATCCGTGGCCCGTTGAATCTGCAAGCATAAGGAAAAAATTGCCATTAGGAGCTAACCCTTTAAGGATTATGTCACCACTAAAATTGGCACTTGCTTGGCAGAAAGTACGAACAAACTCGAATTGGGTATTATCAATATTGACTAAGTGCTCGAATAAGTTCCTAGCCATTTTTTCTTCTCTGGCTTTCTCATACAGCATTTTTTCAAGTTCAACTCTTTGTAGCTTAACTTCATGCTGTAACTTAACCCGAGTTAATAAGCACTCGACTTTATACCAAAATATCTCAAGGTTAATTGGCTTAACAACAAAATCTAATACGCCCATTCGAAAACATTCTAATACGGACTGATGTTCCTTAGTATTGCTGATCACTATGACTGGAGTAGTTATTTTTTCTTCATTTAAATGTTCAAGTAAAATTAGAGCTGTACCATCTGGCTGCCAAAAATTAATCAGCATAAGGTCAATCTTATATTGTGATAATTCTGATAAAGCTTCCTCAATATTATTACAGACAATGACGTGGTAACCTTTCTCATGAATAAAGTCACTAATTGTCTGGCTCATCATGACATCGTCATCGATGACTAATATATAGTTCTTCTTTGCTATTAATGATTTCATGACTAGCAATTCTCTATAATGTAGAGTTTCTGCATGTTAGCAATGTTGAGTATTTCCTCGGCTTGACCATGTGCACCTTTAATAGAGGTCGAAATATGTAGCTCCTGTGCCTTACGATGTAGTAGTACCATCATACCTAAAGCGGAACTGTCCAAATAAAGCACTCGGCTAAAATCGAGAATAATATGATTAATCCCTTCCAGTTTAATGATGCTTTGATAGCTGTACGTAAATGTTTTGTGATAATAGAAATCAAATCGTTCTGGCAATGGAATCGTTTGAATATTTGACATTGTGATATCCCTATTTAAAAGAGTTCAATTTCACCACAGGTAATTTGATCCCTTGATACGGGATTGTGTGTCTCCTGACGCCGGCGACTCATTTGTGTCGAAATGTCATCACCTTGAATGCCAAACTCCTGTTGCGACATAGTGGCGACACGATTGAGGGACTCTTTTAAATGACTTAAGGATTGGTTGGTGTAAATCAGACTTTGGGAAGTGATATCACTGAACTGCAAGCCTCGAATCGTATCTGAGATGGCTTGTTCGAGGTCATGTGCCGATGAATCTATGCGTGCGATAACATGAGAATCCTTCTCTGCTTTGACAATAATATGTTTAAGTGCAGTATCAATATCCTTCTTTGCATCTATGATATAAGTCATATCTTGAGCGGCAACTTTACTCACGTGTACGGTTAATTGTTCAATCTGAGTTTGAATCGATCTAAGCTGTTTTTGTATACCTTCACTAAAGCCTGAGCTTCGAGTAGATAAAGCACGTACCTCATCGGCCACAACCGCAAATCCTCTGCCCGCATCGCCCGCTCTCGCCGCTTCAATTGCCGCATTTAAGGCGAGTAAATTGGTCTGGGAAGAGATTTGGTCTATATCCTGTAAGGCTTTCATTGCTTGGGGCATGGCCTCGTAGATGAGATTCACTTTTTCCAACAACTCCATGGTCGATGCTGACATATCTACTGTGGTTTGAATAAAGCGCTCTAACGTCATCGAGGTATTATTGGCAAATTGCTTCATTTGATCTGAATGGAATAACTCATCATCGTCGGCACTTTTTACGAGATCTGAAATAAACCCAGTTTGCTCTGTCATCAACCGCCCTAAGCCATCGAACGATTCGCTTAGCAAATTGACCGCATCGCCCTGCACTGTCAGCACGCTATCAATGTTAGATTCACAACTGTTGAGTGTGGTGATCGTTTCTTGATACAGATTGACGTGGGCTTGCCAATCGGCGGCAAGATGGGTGTTTGAGGACTTATCATCATGCTGTTGAACTGATTGTATTTGCTTGTGCTGAAAAGATTGCCACAGCAACATAATCAACACGGAAATAATCGGCCCCATAGCCCAGAATGTCATTAAGCTAAGCAGATATCCAATGCCTGCCGCACTCACTGCAACGACCCCATCCTTGTATGTCATATGTATTTCACAATAATTGTACAGTGATTAAAAAGTAGCTTGGTACTGAGCAATTTTCAAACATGAAAGTGAAATTTTTCACATTGTTACGTGTCGCAATGCGGAAAATGCAGTTATCCCGTTAGAAATCCTCAGTATTGGACGCAAATCTTCAATAAATTGCTGTAAATTCATGATTTGCTAATAAACTTGCCTTTATAGAACCCGAAACTTAACTGTGCAGTACTCATACCCTAGGTTACACTGGAAGCGTCATTGATTGGGATGGAATCGCTTATGAGTCAACGTACATTACACTCCTTATTTAAACCGACTTCCGTTGCCATTATCGGCGCTTCGAATACCGAGAAACGCGCGGGTAATGTGCTGATGAAAAACCTGCTCTCCAGTGGTTTTTCGGGTCCTATCATGCCAGTCACCCCTAAATATCGGGCTGTGATGGGGGTGCTCGCCTATCCCAATATTGAAGCGTTACCCATCAAACCCGATTTAGCCGTTATCTGTACCCGCGCTTGCCGTGTGCCCGCCATCGTTGAAACCCTGGCGCAATTTGGCTGTAAAGTGGCGATAATTATGGCGTCGGGCATGGCGCAGGAATTTAACGAAGATGGCGTGAGTCTGCTCGACCTAACCATGCAAAATGCCAAGCGTTACGGGATGCGTATTCTGGGGCCAAATAGCTTAGGTATGTTGCTGCCGCCATTGGGATTAAACGCCAGTTTGGCCCATGCCAGTGCCCTACCGGGTAAAATTGCCTTCGTGTCTCAATCGGCCGCCATTTGTACAACAGTACTCGATTGGGCTAATAACAAAGGTATTGGCTTTTCGTCCTTTATCTCTCTGGGCGATGCCACCGACATTAACTTTGACGAATTGCTCGATTACCTTGGTCGCGACAGTCGCACCAGTGCCATCATGCTTTATATCGATTCTGTGAATGAGAAACGCCATTTTCTCTCCGCTGCCCGAGCCGCCTCACGCAATAAACCGATTTTGGTGATTAAATCTGGCCGCAGCGCCGAAGGGGCCCGCGCCGCAAAATTACATACGGGCGGCGTTGGCGGTAACGATGCCGTGTATGAAGCGGCATTTCGCCGTGCGGGTATGCTGCGGGTTAACGACTTAATTGAACTGTTTGCCGCGGTTGAAAGCCTTGCGCATTCCAATCCGCTGCAAGGTGAACGCTTAGGGATTATCAGTAATGGTGGCGGCCCCGCGGTGTTAGCGGTGGATGAACTTATTATGCGCGGCGGTAAACTGGCAGAATTGTCAGATGACACCATAGCCAAATTAGAGGCGGTGTTACCTAATACTTGGTCAAGGCAAAATCCCATCGATATTATTGGTGATGCGAACGCGTCACGATATGCTAAAGCCTTGACTATCTTGATGGATTCCAATGAGCTGGATGCCATTTTGGTATTACACTCACCTTCGGCGCTCGGTGAAAGCGTTGAAATCGCCGATGCCTTGATTAGCGTGATCCACGCGCATCCGAAAAAGAACCGCCTTAATATTTTGACCAACTGGAGCGGCGAAGACTCAGCCTATCAGGCGCGAAAACGCTTCACTAAGGGCGGCATATCCACCTATCGTACGCCCGAAGGCGCCGTGGGTGCTTTTATGCATATGGTTGAATACCGCCGTAACCAAAAACTGCTGCAAGAAGTACCGCAATCGATCCCCGACAATATTCCTACCGATAGCCACACGGCGCGCACATTACTGCAAGCGGCTCAAGCGAAAGGTAAATCGGTACTCGAAACCCATGAGGCCAGCCCTATTTTGCGCGCCTATGGGCTGAACACTATAGATACTTGGTTTGTGAAAGATGCCGATGAAGCCGTCGCCATCGCTAATGAAGCGGGCTATCCCTTAGCGTTAAAAGTGCAGTCTCCGAACATCTTGCATAAGTCCGATGTGCACGGGGTGATGCTCAATTTAACCTCGGCCGAAGATATCCGCCACGCCGCGAGTGCGATTACCCAAAGGGTGCATCAAGCCAATCCCGAAGCCATTATCGAAGGCATGATAGTGCAAAAGATGGCGTTGACCGCTGGCGCACAGGAAATCCGTGTTGCCGTGATAAGCGATCCTGTCTTTGGTCCGGCAATTTGTTTGGGTGAAGGCGGTTCTGAATGGGACCCTACCAATGACGCCGCCGTTGCCCTGCCGCCACTGAATATGGCACTGGCGCGTTACATGGTGATCCAAGCGTTAAAGACCCATAAGTTGAAGGACAGGCATTTACCGCTCGGTTTAGACATGAATGCCCTGTGTGTGATGCTAACGCAAATATCCCACATCATCATCGATTGTCCCGAAATCGCTTCGTTGGATTTAAACCCAGTATTAGCCGCGGGTGAAAACATCACGCTGCTCGATGTGAATATCCGTTTGCACGATGCCAATGCCGACAGTTCATCGCGCATGGCCATCATGCCGTATCCGAAAGAATTAGAAGAAGTTGCCGAGCTTAAAAACGGTCTTAAGGTGATGCTAAGGCCGATTCTGCCCGAAGATGAACCCAAGCATTTGGCCTTTGATAATTCGTTATCCGATGAAGACAGATACAAACGCTATTTTGGGGTGCGCTCGAAAATGACCCATGAGGAAATGGCAGTATTAACCCAAATCGATTACGCCCGTGAGATGGCCTTTATCGCCACCGCCAAAGGCCCCGATGGGGATGACATCACCTTAGGTGCAGTACGGGCTTCCATCGACCCCGACAATACCGAGGCCGAGTTTGCCATGGCAGTGCGCGGCGATCATCAAGGTATAGGTTTAGGTAAGTTGTTGCTCGAAAAACTGATTAAGTATTACCAAGCTAACGACACGCCTGTGCTCACCGGCTTTACCATGTTCGAGAATCGCAATATGGCCAGCCTTGCCAAGAGTCTCGGTTTTAAAGTGAGCTTCGACATGGAGGAGCATTTGATCAAAATGCATATGGATTTAAAACCGCCCAGTGATAAATAGCGGCTATCCAAACTGACAAAAATGCCGCAATGATTTGCGGCGTTTTTTTATCACATCTGCTGAAATCCATAGTACAACTACATAGTTCAATTTTTATGTAACTTAGTCTTATCGATTAATCACTTAAAATGTCAGGATGCTTGAGAAGAGTATGGGTAATGAGCCTAGGCCGTGCACCATTGGCTGAATAAACGCAGCAAAATTAACCTGTTTATGGTAACTGAACCAGCAAAACTCAGCCGCAAATCCCCTATCTATTTATCCTCTCACGCAGTTACGGCCTTCGGCCTTCGCTTGATACAGCGCTTTGTCGGCGCGACTGAATAGAGTTTCTGCATCGTCGCCTTGCTGTAATGAAGCCAGACCAATAGAAACAGTAATCGCGCCAAGAGAAAGTTTTTTGTCTTTTCCTATGGTTAAGCGGCGCTCAGAAATACGTTCCCGCAAATTCTCAGCCACTTGTAATGCATCGTGAAAATGGGTATTCGGTAACACCACCACGAATTCTTCGCCGCCATAGCGCGCCACAAAGTCATCCCCTCGCACACATTGTTTTAAGGCTAATGCGACATAGGCCAACACTTTATCGCCGGTTAAATGGCCATAGGTATCATTAAAAGCTTTAAAATTATCGATATCGATTAGCAAAAGGCTGCAACGGGTTTGGTGATCTTGGGAGAGGTAGATTTGATCTTGAATGCTCAGTTCGTAGGCACGGCGATTGTGCAGCGAGGTTAATTGGTCTGTCATCGCTGCTAGGCTCAGGTTTTCCATTTCCGATTTAAGATTTTGCACTTCTTGGCCCATGGTGCACAGGCTTTGCTCCATCTCACGGTTGTTGATGAGTAGCATCTGCATTTCATCGACTACACCATCAACCAGCTCTTTTAAGGTATTAATGTCGGGATTTGTCTGTAGGCGTAAACCGAACTCAGCTAATGAACCTGAAAACGCCGCGGTGCCTTGACTCAACTGGCTGATTTTACTTAACAAACTATTGATCAGGATTTGCGTTTCAATCTGCACATTTTCAATCACTTCGGGTGACTTTTCTTGAATAAAGTTCTTATACAGGCTGGTGTTGACCTCCTTGGTAAAAGAGACCGAATTTGCCAGAAAGCCATCAATCGCACGGTTTAAATCGAGATTTGTCCCTGCAAAATATTCATACCAAACAGTGTAGTTTTCAGGTGTAACGGGGATATCGAGGGCAGACATTTGCGGTACGGCCAAACGCAAAATTTGCGCGGCAGAATCAAGCTCTTTATTTTCTGCAGTAGAAGGCATAAATCGCGAACCATAGACTTGTTATGTTTTTGTATGCATTAAGTTAACTCAAGTACTTCGATTTGGATATGGGAGAAATCAATTATTATGATAGGGAGCAAAAGAAAAGAGGATGTTGCCATCCTCTTTGAAGTTCGAACTTGGATCGACTAAGACAAACTAACGAGGTATCACTCAATAACTTGTGGTCAGTAGATCATACTTAGTCACAAGATAACATTGAGTCGCACGATAATGTTAGCGACTCAATATTGACGAGTTAATGGGTTGATTAACCTCGGCAACTGGCAAAGATATCTAACTTAGGCTGATATACCTCGGTCTTGACATTCATTAGGCCTAAAAGACTGTCGAATAAATTGTCATGGGAGAAACCGCCCTTCGCCGCGTGCTCAGCTAAACAAGCCATGTCTAAGTGGTTATCTTTACTGAAATCCTCAGATACCCAAGCAAGCATAGGAATACTCGTCTGTTCGATTGGCGCAATGCTGTAAGGTGCGCCATGTAAATACATGCCCTTCTCACCTAAAGACTCGCCGTGGTCGCTGAGATACAACATGGCTGGATCAAATTTATCTTGCTGATCTTGTAACTTTTTCACCACTTCGCTGATGATGTAGTCAGTATACAAAATGGTGTTGTCGTAGGTGTTCATCAGCTCATCTGGGCTACAGTTTTGGATATCGCTGCGCTGACAATCCGGTGTGAACTTACGGTGCTCCGGTGGATAACGTAAGAAATACGTCGGTCCATGGCTACCAATCACATGCAGGACAATCACAGTATCTTTGCGTTCTGCAGTGGCCAAGGTTTCATCTAATTTGTTGAGTAACACTTGGTCGAAACAATATTGGCCAGTACACAACTCAGGATCGCTGTTCAAATCAATTGTAATGTTTTCAACTTGATCGCACACGCCTTTACAGCCAGAGTCGTTATCAAACCATTGCACTTTAATCCCGCCATGATTCAACACATCTACCGCAGTATCTTGAGCATAGGCCCGGCGTGAATCGTAATCTTCCCGTCCCATGCGCGAGAACATGCAAGGAAGAGAAACAGCCGTTGCCGTGCCACATGAACTGGTATCTTTAAAGACAATCAAGCCTTGATCTTGGGTATGGGCGTTGGTTGGCTTGTCATAACCATAATACTGATAACTCATCGAACGCGCAGTTTCACCGACCACAAGCACTAATAAGTTAGGTTTACCATTAGGGTTGGCACTGACATTTTTAGCATCGAGACCCAGTGGCTGATATTCAATCGGCGTTTGTAAGTAGTGCACATTAATGTACTTAGACACAGCGCCAATAAAATACGTCGGCACGATATAACGTTTTAGCTCGTCGTTGTTGCGGCCAAAGGCGGCGTAATCTTGGAAATAAAAGAAAGCAATAATGCCGAGTCCCGCCAACATCGCCAGCATAAACAGCACTTTATGTAGTAACTCTTTGAAAAAAGGCTGGTACTGAATATCGGCCTTATAGATAAGGCACGCAGGTAAAATCCCTGTCAGTAACATATTCATTATCGAAGCGAAATTCACATACATCAGCGCTTCAGCATGATTGGTTTGAAAGGTGTTTTCTATCATGCCGTAATCAAACACGACATTGTATTGATAGGCGGCGAAGAACACACTCGATGACAACAAGGTGAGTATGATGAAAAACGGCTTAACGAGGTACTTCACCGTAAATAAGGAAAACACAAAGCTGAGGGCAAAGGCTAAAAACAACGGCATAGTGGCGATGAAGATAGGATCGACATCCGGTTGTTTTTCGATGCCTTTTTTAATGATGCCGAATAGTGGGATATTGAAGATACAAACGTAAAATAACGCTGTGATAAAAGTGAATCGATTCACCGATAGAGTCTTAAATCTTGCTAGCACTGATAGCTCTCACTCAAATTAGTTGTTTGTCGAGACTAACTTAATATTCTTAAGGTAATCTTAGGCTGTAACAGTCAAATTTTTTGCCATAGTAGCAAGCTCTTGGTAATGGCTCAAATTATCTGTGGTTAATGCTCACATTTTAAAAACAAACTTAAAAAAACGGCCGAACCTCAATGAGTTCGACCGTTTTTTGCTCCCCAACCTATTAGGGCCTTGCTCGGTTTTATCACCAACGAATTAACATTCATGTTAACCCTGCGGTGATTATCGTAACTGCTGTAATAAGTAGGCAAACGCCATTGAATTAAGTTCCGCAGCTTGATTATTATCTGCAGCGCCGGCGTGGCCACCTTCAATATTTTCGTAGTACAACACATCAATCCCCATGTCTTTCATCTTAGCGACCATCTTACGGGCGTGACCTGGGTGAACCCTGTCGTCACGGGTAGAAGTGGTGAAAAAGACCTTTGGATAATGCACGTCTTTATGCAGGTTATGATAAGGCGAGTAGGTTTTAATGTACGCCCATTCTTCTGGAATATCAGGGTTACCGTATTCGCCCATCCAGCTAGCACCCGCTAGCAACTTATTGAATCTAAACATATCAAGCAGAGGCACTTGACACACGACAGCATTATAAAGATCTGGTCTGCGGGTAAATGCCGCGCCCATTAACAGGCCGCCGTTGCTGCCGCCTTGGATGCCTAAATGTTTGCTTGAGGTGATTTTACGGGCAATTAAATCTTCAGCAATAGCCTCGAAATCTTCATAGGCTTTATGTCGATTCTGCTTTAATGCCGCTTGATGCCAAGCAGGGCCGTATTCGCCACCGCCACGAATGTTGGATAACACATAGACGCCGCCCTGCTCCAACCAGTTCTTACCAATGGTGGCCGAATAAGAAGGACGCAGCGACACTTCAAACCCGCCGTAACCGTAAAGTAGCGTGGGATGAGTGCCATCTAACTTAAGATCCTTAGCCATCACCACAAAGTACGGTACTTTAGTGCCATCTTTAGACGTCGCAAAATATTGCTCAGTTTTAAACTTGTCCGCAGCAAACTGTTGCGGCATACCTTTAATTTTCTTTGGATTTAAGGTTTTGGCATTCACAGTGTAGAGACTTGAAGGCTCAAGAAAACTAGTGTAATTCACGAAGAAATCATCACTGTCTTGCTCAACGTCCATTACAGTCAAGGCGCCATTCGCTTCAAACGGTACGTGAGTGCTCTGCCAAGCGCCTTTTTCGTCTTGCTCATAACGCACTAATTTGCTTTTCACGTTATCGAGCCAATTAACGAAAATTGCACTCTTGCTAAAACTGAGCTGCGCAATCGATGCGGTTTGAGTCGGGCTCACAAATAAACTGAACTTGGCTTTTTGGGCGATGAGATCCGCCACATCGGCATACACGACCGCGCCTTGCTTAAAGTTACCGTCTTGATTGGTTAAATCACTCTTTAACTCAATGAATAACTTACCTTTGAAATAACCTTTAATCTCTGCATCTTGCGGTAAAGGCAATCCAATGAGTTTACCGTCTTGGTACACATATTGGCTGGCGGTATAGAAGGTATGCGCCTCGGTCACTAAACTCAGCGGAGTTTTATCATCGAATAACACCCAGCCAGAGACTGCAACTGAAGCCTTGTCGCCGGTGAAAACTGGCTTAGCTTGGTCAAGTGGCGTGCCGCGTTGCCACAGTTTAACGCCCCGGGGATATCCCGAATCCGTCATGCTTTGACCATCACCAAAATCAGTACCGACAAAGGCGTGATCTTTATCTATCCAGCTCAGGCTCGATTTGGCTTCTTTTAAAAAGAATGGCTTATCTTTGGCAGCAACAAAGGATTTTGTGTTGAGATTAAATTCACGCACTTCCACCGCATCGGCACCGCCGCGAGACAATGAGACAAAACAGCGCTCATTTTCGGGATATTGACAGCTAATATCCTTAAATACCCAATTAACGGCTTCGGCTTTACCTAAGGCATCGATATCGAGCACGGTTTCCCATTTAGGATCGGCCTTGGCATATTCTTCCATTGTGGTGCGACGGTAAATGCCGCGCACATGGGTGTCATCCTTCCAAAAGTTATATAACTTGTCGCCAATATGGGTGGCGTAGGGAATGCGTTCTTTATCGTTCAGGATGGCGAGGCTATTCGCCACTAAGGTATCAAAACCTTTGAAGGCTTTAATTTCGGCGGCCGATGCGGCATTTTGGGTTTTCACCCATTCCATAGGCTTAGCGCCTTCAACATCTTCCAACCAAATATATTTATCTTCTTCTGCGTGAAGTTGACCGCTCATTCCGAGCACTCCTGCAATGCACCAAGGCAGTAATTTATTATTCATTCTATTCCTTTTATACAAAGTCCATCTTGAGTTCTGCCCTTACATTACCTTAATTAATATCCAGTTCAACTATTAATCCAACAAGAATGTAACAAAAGGTAAGGTACTGTAATAGCAGATGATTAATCTAGAATGAATCGCGTTTTTAAAGATATCGTGCTATAAAAAAGCGTCCACGAGGGACGCTTTTTAGTCGATGACGTAAGGTAAATTAAAACTCGTTATTCATGCGTGACAGCAAATGAAGCAGCACGATTCGTTCCTCACTGCTCATTTTTGCGGTGAGATCTGTGGTGAGTTGTAGATGCAAAGCATCATGTTCAAGGAACAAGGCTTGGCCCTTCTCAGTTAACTCCACCAGAATCGAACGGCGATCGGTTTCATGGGGGCGTCGCACGACCCACTGTGCCTCTACCATTTTATCGATTTGAACCGTTAATGTGCCGGTCGTGACACCAATCTTGTCCGCCAGTTCCTTCATCCGCATAGCGCCGTGCACGCCAAGTAACTCAATCGTGTGCACCTGCGACAGACTAAAACCTTTGTCACGTACAATGGCGTGCTCCCAAGACGACAGCTTTTCGTAAAATTCAATAATCACATGATTTAATGCATGATCTGTTGAATGTGCGGCCGTTGAATATCCAGCTGTTGAGTGAGCAGTCGAATGTGGCTCACTTGAATGTAGGTTTGATGAATGATGATGTTCAACAGTCATTAGGCTTCCTTAGCCATACACTCGCGCTGACGGCAAGTATGGAGTTCGATGGTGATATGGGCCAACTCAGGAAATTGTGACAGTAACTGATTAAAATAACTGACATCTTTTGGTGAATGGGACACGATGGACACCATAATAGCATGGTGATCGGCGCTCACTCGCCAAAGATGTAAATCGGCCACTTGATGATCCGTTACAGCTTCAATGGTTTGTGTGACTTTACGTTGTAATGATGCTTTAACGCCGCCGTCCAGCAAAATAGGACTGGTTTGCTGAATGAGTCCCCAAGACCAACGGCTGATAATCACAGCGCCGACAATCCCCATAATCGGGTCGAGCCAAGTTAGTCCCATGTATTTACCAAACAACAAGGCAGCGATGGCAAGCACTGACGTTAACGCATCGGCTAGTACGTGAAAATAGGCCGCGCGTAGGTTGTGATCATGGCTACCGTGGGCCTTCTGGCTCTTGTGCTCATGCTCATGCTCATGCTCATGCTCATGCTCATGCTCATGCTCATGCTCATGCTCTGCAGCATGTTGGTGATCCTGTTCATGTTGGCAATGGCTTTGATCATGATGACTTTCATCGTGTGCATGTGAGTCATGGTACGGATCCGCATCATGTGAATGCGCTGTATGGGCATGATCGTCATGGGTGTGTGCTTGGCTGTTATCATGCGCGTGAGCATGTTCGTCTTCATGATCATGTTCATGGTCGTGACTATGATCATGTCCATGACCGTGACTATGACCATGAGCGTGCCCATGGTCGTGGGTATGATGATCTTTAAGTAAAAACACACTCAGTATATTGACGCTTAAACCAATAACGGCCACAAAAATAGCTTCGTTGAAATGAATTTGCTCAGGACTAATCAGCCGCATTCCCGATTCAATCAACATCACCAATGCCACTAAACCTAAGGCTATTGCACTGGTGTAACCGCCAAGCACACTGACCTTACCTGTGCCAAAGGCAAAGGCGGGATCGTTAGCGTGTTTACGGGCATAGGAATAGGCAAACAGTGTGATCATAAAGGCCGCGGCATGGGTGCCCATGTGCCAACCGTCGGCGAGCAATGCCATAGAACCGTAAATGGTTCCGGCAGCAATTTCTGCCACCATAGTGATCACAGTTAAATACAGTACATAGCGTGTGTTTTTTTCGCCATCGCGGTTCTGACTCGAAAACTCATGTGAGTGTTGCCATTGGGCGAGTGAGTGCCCTTGGCGGTGGGCTGAAGCTTGATGCCCTGTCGCTTGCTCGACTGCTGTTGATTTCATTGTGTAATTCCTACTCCATGTCCATCGCTATCAATGATAAAAAACGTGTTGCCAGAATTATAGTTTGAAAATCAAAATATATGAAGATCAAATTAACTATTTATCAAGATATACCGTTTTCAAACTTTTAAACATGCATGTGGATCCCCATAATTCACATGTATTACTGTCATCAGTCGAGACGCAGATATGTGAATTAAGATAGGCAGCTAGACTAGGCAAAGGATATCAGGCAAAGTTTAATGGATTAGCGTTTGATTTATGTGTGAAAACAGCTGATTCAGCAGAGTAAGATTGGCTTTATTGCAGCCTTACGCAGTTGTAGAAAGACTCAGAATCGGTTTTTCAGAACGAGTTGAAATCCAAGTTTTAAGGTTTTTATCTAGGCTGTTTCGTATATTTTTCGCATGCTATGAGTCATTAAATCGCCACAGCAAAGAATTGAAATAGTAGCGAACTTAACGAAATAAGTCATTTAAAAGCAAAATTAACCCTTATTATTCAGGTGGATAAAAATTATTTGAGTAAACATCGATTTTTTATTGAATAACTTAACCCTTTTTTATCTCTGCCGCGTTTATAGGGACAGAACAACGACAAACTTGTCGACATCCATTCAGTTCGATTAGGAGAAACAAGATGAAATTGAAGACCTTATTTAGCGTTAGCGCTGTTCCCCTTGCATTTGCATTATTGTCATTCAATGCTGCGGCAGTCAGCCCGCCACACCCAACAGGATTAGATGCGCCTATGATCAGCATTCAACGTTTTGACCCAAAAGATTACAGCGCACAGGAAGCGACTAAGATGTTCCCTGCTCCGGCGGCCGGTATGGTGCAGCACATTTTGAGTTTGCCTAAGTTAGAAAACGAAGATGATTACATGATCGAAATCCAAATTGGCCAGACTCAAATGGTCGATTGCAATAAGCATGGATTAAACGGGGAATTAAAGGAACTGACAGTACAAGGTTGGGGTTATAACTACTATCAAGTGGATGAAATCGCTGAAGGGCCGAGCACTATGATGGCCTGTTTCGAACTGGCGAAGAAAGAGGCTTTTGTACGTATTCCGGGGGAACTAAAAATGCGCTACGACAGTCGCTTACCTAAGGTTTTTTATCTACCAGAAGGCGCTGAACTGCGTTTCAGAACGTGGAAAGTGGATTCAACCTATCAATATTCCAAGTAAGTAGCACGATTTTAACGCTCGAGTCATCAATCGAATGCGCTTCGAGTCTTTGCTGATTGATAAAAGCAAAGACTCGAAGAACATTAACTAGAATCGTTTAATTCTAACGACCTGCATGATTTCTATCTCAAAACCCGCCACAGTTTCTGTCTCTGGGTAATAGATGACATTGATCTTTTGCCCTTGCAGATTACGATATTTTTTCACCCGTCTAAATTTAAACGGTACATCACAATCTTCAATCATAACAGTATGTTGTACCCACTCTGCCTTTTCCCTTTGCATATGGGAAACCACAGTCACACCTTCAGAGTGAACTAAATGTTCATGGGTGGCTAACATCTTTTTTACGGCCTTATTCATGTTCAACTCTTTTATCATCTAGTTGCGACAACAGTGACTCAACTTTCTGTTTAATTTCAGCATATCTCAATTTTTCACAGCGGCCGAAGCCACTTAACTTACGCACTTGAAAACGACTCACCAAAGGCACCGACATGCCTGCAAGGCAACGACAATAGGTATCGAGTGACAAAGCATCAATGCCTTTAGCCGTTAAATGATGTTTCAACTCACGCAAATCAGCCAATATCTGCTGATCTGTCGGCCAAGTTGGTTCCGTCGAATAGCGCAACTTAGCAATATTGCCGCGGCAAACACTGCAATGACCGCAGACCGCTGGCGTCTCATTATCATCAAAATAACGGGATAAATTGTGGCTTAAGCACGTCTCAAGTTCAAAAAAGCGGACTAACTGCGCGATTCGCGCAATTTCTTTCTGCTCTTTATCGATAAAATAATGGTATAGCTCATCGATGAGTTCGGGACGCGCTAATGCGGCAACATCCACCCGATACACATCAGTAATTCGTTTAGTTTCTAATTCAATCAACTGATGTTCAGCTAAATATTCCAGCGCGGCTAACACGCGGCTGCGCTCATGACCCGTCGCACTGTACAAGGCATCAAAATCTAACGCGCCCCATATTTTCTTCATCTGCGTATGATTAAAAATCTGTGTCAAAAACGCCTGCCGCTCGGGATTAAATCGGCTCAGAATAGCGTGTTTGTCGACCAAAAACTTGTAATTAACGTCAGCGTAGTAAGCGAATAACGGCTTAACCACACCTAAAATTTCTAGCTGCACAAGTAACGTTTTTAACGGTAACTGGCGAATATTACTCGCCGTCGACACGCCATTGAGCTGACATTCCCACTGACCGGAATCTTGTTCAAGTCGAATAGCCTCAATGACTTGTGCTATACCTTCTCGCTCTGGCGTATCGCCATACACAAAATTCTCAACGGTATTGAGCCCGTCAAGATTGGCCAAGGTGACACAATGGGATAACGCACCATCACGTCCAGCTCTGCCGATTTCTTGGCTGTAGTTTTCAATAGATTTAGGCAAATCGTAGTGGATCACAAAACGAATATTGCTCTTATCGATTCCCATGCCAAAAGCGATGGTTGCTACCACCACTTGCAGCTTATCCTGCATAAAATCATTTTGAATTTGTTGACGTTTTTCATCTTCAAACCCAGCATGATAGGCACTGGCGACGATACCTTGTTGGATCAAGAGTCGTGCGACCGTTTCGGCGGTTTGCTGCAAAGTTACATACACAATGCCGGCACCTGAGAAAGATGCAATCTGCTGTACCAGTAAGGCATTCTTCTCTTGCGTTGATACAGGCAGAACAGTCAAATCTAAATTGGGTCGATAAAATCCCGTTTGCACTATGTGTTCAGGCGCAATATCAAAGCGCTTGGCCATATCCAGTTTCACTTTACGTGTCGCTGTGGCCGTCAATAACAGTACCAATGGAATCTCAAGCTCACGCCGATAGTCGGGCAATTTAAGATAATCGGGCCGAAAATTATGGCCCCACTCTGAAATACAATGCGCCTCATCGACGACCAGCATGGACAGCGGAACCGATTGAATAAATTGCCGAAAACGTTCATTTTTGAAACGCTCCACCGACACCATCAAGATTTTCAGCTTGCCAGAGCGCGCATCTGCCATCACTTGCTGACTCTGCTCGGCGCTTAAGGTTGAATCTATGCTGGCCGCATGAATTCCCTTAGATTGTAAAAATTCCAGCTGATCTTTCATCAAGGCGAGTAAAGGCGAAATCACTAAACTCAAATGGGGTAACTGCAATGCTGTAAATTGATAACAAAGGGATTTACCAGAACCCGTCGGAAAAATCGCTAAACTCGACTTCCCCGCCAACAGTTGTGTTATCGTTTGCGCTTGGCCAGGCCGAAATTCAGAAAACCCGAAATCCTGCTGCAACAAACTAATGTATGGATTGGTTTCTGGAATGGGATTGAACATCAACCGTCCTTTACACTCATCCTTACCACCCAAAAAATTCGGGTATACCGCAAGAAAAAGATTCAGCATTAAGTGAGTCGACTAGTCTAGCAAATTTTGAGGTACTTTACGGAGTTAATTACCGACAACTGAGTTTCGGAGCTGAATTTATCGGTTGAAAACCATGATGCCGCAGATAAAGTGTGACAGTTAATCTATTGATTTTATAAGAAGTAATTGGCTATTCTTATAAAAACTTGAATGCGAAAATAAAAACGGCTTTAAAAAATGAGCGATGGATAATTTAAGCGCCGAGGCTAGAGCTTAGGTTAATCTCGGCAACATGCAGTATTCCGTTTAAGGTTTTCTCGCAAGGTATAAATTAATTAGCGAGGTGAGTTTATCCTGAAATCTTTCTTCAAAACTATCAATATCACGTCCGATAGAGACAAGATATTTAGTCGCTTGTTCGCGGGAAAGTAATTTATTGGCAACACTGTATTGCATCTCTTCCAAGGTTTTATCGTATCTTGGGATCAGCAACCAAGTGCCAACATCGACGTCGAAATGTTGCATCGCTTTCTGGGCCAAAGCACAAAAAGCCTCAATATGATCCACACCATCTGGTCCGAGACAGCCAGGCTCAATTCGGCACAGGACAGCAATTTTCCTATCATTTTCAATGCTTACACTCATTTCTGATGCCCCATGTTACCAAGTCTTAAACTTAAAAAATCCCTTTAAACTTAACAGCAATTTTACGTGTCTGCACAGATAAGTCACGGCTTACTTGCTCATTTAAGCGATTATTAACAAATCCATTTTAGGCGATATTGCGACGTCAAAATAAAGGTCTACAAAACTTAACTCTGCCCATTTTATTTCAGGACTAGATAAGCTCGAGATCATTCATCAAGCATATCGTCGACACTCATATTGTCATCTGGATGCAGCAAATGGTTTTGTAAGTTATCGGCATCATGCTCTGACAATAAGTTATCAATCGCCTGATCAAAACTGTCTAACTTTTGTGTCTCCATATAACGCTTTAATCTCTGAATAATATCCCTACTTACCTCTATATGAGATTTTTTCTGACGCTTTTTTATTTGAGATAGCTCTTTACGAACCATGCGCCAACCCAAATCAGTAAAATACTGATTGAGCATTTTGTTTACATTCTTAAGCTCGTTGTCGAGTCGCTGTGTCTTTTTACGTAATCGGACCAATTCATTTAATTGTGTCACCAACTCAGTATAGGAAACCGTTTGTGACTCAGCGTCACAAAACCAATCTGGCTTAGATGCCACAGCTTCAGGATTGATAAGGCGATAAATTAAGGGTAAGGCAAAAATTAATTCTGCTTCCTCAAGCAATAATAATTTTCTCCCTGCTGTCGGTTTGTCTTGTTGATATATCCAAGCTTGCGGTTCCATAAATACGTTTCTTTAGTTAAGCACGCGTTTAATGCGGATGAAATAAATGGGACCTCATGCTAGTACAAATCGATAAGTATTAATATATGGTTCAACCATTTTATTGGTTGTGAATCGATTCCTTATGCTTCATTTTGCCTTAGGCAGAAATAGCTCAACTCATAACAGGCTAAGAACCTGATAAGCGGTTGTCGTTATTAGCTTAAATTTCGTCCAACACACAACTCTAGTTTAGGGCATACCATTCATGTAAACCAATAAAATGGTTAAACCATTCTTTAAAATTGTGCATCTGTGGCTAACCAAGCTAGAAACCATCGCATATAGAAAGTACGAATTTCATACTATTATTGCCTTTATTTTTACATCCGCTTGATTAATCACCATTGTCAGAATAGGTTTATCTTGTCTGTTTTTTAAACTAAACAATCCAACTAAATGTTATTTCATGCACCCTCCTCTAATAAAAGAGGATTATTTAAAAAAATAAGCACTCTACCAGTGATAATGACGATTATCACTGGTAGATATAGCTATGATTTGCGTATAATTACGCCTTCTTAATTCGATATCAGGTGACTTCAACGGCATGTCTAAAATGATCCGGACAAATAGTAATGCTCAAAATAACGCCAATATATCGAATGAAAGAGCGACTGGCTCAGATCATCACCATAATAACCGTGCTGAACAGCCACGTTTTTTTGAAGAGTCTTTCCTACCACAATCTGTTCGAAGTGATTATTTAAGCGCCGCCGAAGAAACTGAATACGAAATTTCAGTGAACACTCGCCGTGTTTATAATACGAGCTTTAGTGTATTTAGCCGTTATTGTGCCGAGCACCAACTTCAGGCCCTGCCCGCAGATCCACGAAGCGTCATTTCATTTATTGGTCATCAAAAAGAATTGATCCAAGAAAGCACTGGCGTTCAACTTTCAAAGCAAACATTAACCACAAGGTTGGCAGCAATTCGCTACCATCATATTCAAGCGGGATTTCATTCGCCCACCGAACATCCACTGGTGATCAGAGTAATGCGCGGTTTGAGCAGAAATCAATCTCGCCATGTGAGTGACTATGATCAACAACCCATTATGTATGATGAAGTGGAAATGTTGATCCAAGCTATCGATGAACAAGTGCAGCCATTAACCCGAGCGCGGGACAAAGCGATTATTCAATTAGGATTACAAGGTGGGTTTCGTCGTTCTGAACTGGCAGATATAAAAGTTCAGTATGTCAGTTTTCTGCGTAACAAATTAAAAGTGCGCCTGCCCTATTCGAAGAGTAATCAGCAAGGCCAACGGGAATGGAAAGACCTGCCAGACCATGAACCCTTTGCAGCACTCGACGCCGTGAAAAATTGGTTATCGTTAGCCAATATTGAAGACGGACATTTATTTAGATCGCTTTCCCGTGATGGAAAAAATTTACGTCCGTATCAAATGAAAGACCGACATTGCGGATCTAGTTCATTACTGAATAAAAATAGTGGTTTCCTTACCGGCGATGATATTTATCGCATCATTAAAAAATATTGTACTAAAGCAGGACTGCCCGCCAAATTTTATGGTGCCCACAGTTTGCGCAGTGGCTGCGTAACACAACTGCATGAAAATAATAAAGATCACTTGTACATCATGGCCAGAACCGGACATACCGATCCGCGCTCACTTCGTCACTATTTAAAACCAAAAGACTGAAACTTAACGATCACAGGTCAAGCATTAACTTCT
The DNA here is from genome assembly GCF_020447145.1 of Shewanella sp. SR1. Lineage (NCBI taxonomy): Bacteria > Pseudomonadati > Pseudomonadota > Gammaproteobacteria > Alteromonadales > Shewanellaceae > Shewanella > Shewanella sp. SR1. The sequence continues at coordinate 267,083 of NZ_JAJAEF010000003.1, forward strand.
CGTTTTAGCCTGAATTTTAAACTGAGAAATAGACTTCACTTGATTCTTCTAAGAAGGAAAAGGATTTCATTCAAAGGACATTAATGTACAGAACTAATAAGTATTAATGGAAACACATTAGATAATTATATAAATTAACAATTTAAGTTATATTAAAAACATCAAATTAGAGCAATAAATCTAATTAATGTTATTTTAAGATTGATATCTTTCCAACCTAAAATACTTATCAGATCCAATTTAACATTCTTAAAACATATAAGCTTGGTTAGTATGTAAATTATTCCTGTAATATAAAATCAGCTTTATTGTCATATTGGTACTTTAGCCTTAGGCACGAAATTTAATTCATCGTACTAGCCGGAGTAAAATATGAGTAAGGCCACCTTTGATCCTACACTTTATAATAAAAGTAATAATGAACCCTTTAATCAAGTGTTGGATAAGCATTTATCTCGCCGTAATTTCGTAACAAGTGGCTTAGGCCTCAGCGCTATGACAGCTTTTGCCAGTGTTGGCTTAACCGCTTGTGGTTCAGACAATGAAGCTGTTCCTAAACCTGTCGATCCAGTCACACCAGTGCCACCGACTAAAAGTAGTGCCAAGCTTAACTTTACATCGGTTGCGGGTTCTCGCTTAGATGCGGTTGTCGTGCCAGAAGGTTACACAGCGCAGGTGTTAGCACCTTGGGGCACGCCATTAAACGCAAAAGCGGCGCCATGGAAAAACGATGGTAGTAACACGGCCGATGACCAAGCCAACTCAGTGGGCATGCACCACGATGGTATGCATTTCTTCCCATTAAATGATGCGGGTGATGACGGTCTACTCTGCATTAACCACGAATACATTGACGAAGATGCTTTGCATCCTACGGGCCAGACATTTGACCCCACTTCTGGTCTTCGCACTGTGATTGATGAAGTGCGCAAAGAAATTAACGCCCATGGTGTGTCGGTTGTACGTATAAAACTGATGAATAATCAATGGGAAGTCGTCAGTAATGATGGTCATAACCGTCGATTTACTGGCGCGACTGTGATGGATATCAGCGGTCCTCTGGCCTACTCTTCGCTACTCGAAACACGCTATTCTCCCGATGGCAGCCAAGCACGCGGCACCTTAAATAACTGTGGTAATGGCTACACGCCTTGGGGCACTTACCTGACATGTGAAGAAAATTGGCCAGGCTATTTTGCCAATCGTGGCAGCTTAACCGCCGATCAGAGTCGCATCGGGATCAGTAAAACCAGCACACGTTATGGCTGGGACAATCTTGCGGGTCATGATGAAGAACGTCTCGATGAATTTGCCCGTTTCGATGTCACGCCATCGGGCGCAAGTGCTCAGGATGACTACCGTAACGAAGCAAACGGCCACGGTTATATTGTGGAAATCGACCCGTACAACGCCACCTCTCGCGCGGTAAAACGTACAGCACTTGGTCGTTTCCGCCATGAAGGTTGTACCTTTGGTAAATTGACCGAAGGCAAGCCCGTGGTGTTCTATTCTGGCCACGATTCTCAATTCGAATACCTCTATAAATTTGTCTCAGCTGCGGCCTGGGATGCAAAGGATGCTGACAGCAGCAACCGCCTGCAAACAGGCGATAAGTACATGAATGAAGGCACTTTATATGCGGCTAGATTCAATGAAAATGGTGGCGGTATTTGGTTGCCTTTAACGTTAGATAGCCAAACCACAGACGGCAAAACCTTAAGCGATAGCTTCGCAACTTTGGCCGACATTATTTTAAACACAGCGGGCGCAGCGGACCTAGTCGGCGCGACACCTATGGACCGACCTGAATGGTGCGCGGTCGATCCATTCACAGGTTCTGCTTATTTGACCCTGACCAACAACTCGAAACGTACCGAAGCGAATCCTGCCAACCCAAGATTGAAAAACTACTTCGGCCATATTATTCGTTGGGATGAAGGCGACAAAGCGACTGAATTTACATGGGATATTTTTGTTTTTGGATCACCCAGCGATGGCAATGCTGAGACCAACTTGTCAGGCTTAACCGATCTCAATCAATTCGCCAGCCCTGATGGGTTAGCCTTTGATAAACGCGGTATCTTGTGGGTTCAAACCGACAATGGCGCAAAGGAAGTTGCCGAAGAAACCAACGATCAAATGCTCGCGATCGTGCCTTCAACACTGGTGGATGGCCAAGAGAAACAAGTAGGCGTAACGGCCGATAATCAAATGGAGTTAAAGCGTTTCTTCGTCGGTCCCAACGACTGTGAAGTGACAGGTTTTGCCATTAGCCCAGATTACACTTCGGTATTTGCTAACATTCAGCACCCAGGTAACTGGCCTTATTCGTCTAATGCCGCTGAACAAACACCAGCCGGAATCACATTACGGCCTCGCGCCGCCACTGTGGTTATTCGAAAATCAGATGGTAAAGAAATTGCAGTTTAAGACGTTATTTAAGGAATATATTTGCTTTGGTTAAAGCGCAAATAAAGCTTTCTTGCCAGAGCAAACTTTAGCCTATATAAAACTCCCCTCAAGTGAGGGGAGTTTTTATTTAAGATAGTCACTAACTTAAATTTTTATATTACACATTCATTTCGAAGATTAATTAACGCTTGCCGCTATAGGCTTGTTCGAAGGCAAGTTCAAAGGCATCGGTAAAATCTGTGATTGGCAGAAGATCTTCACGGCAACGACGATTACGACCCAGTAATGATGATTCGACAAACAAATCAAACCACGTACTTAAGACTTTGCCATTAGCCGCTTCGCCTATCGCCCCTAATGCTAAGGATGCCACCTCGGCGGTGCCAAGTTGAAAGTCATGGCTGCCTTTACGTAATGCATAGGTTGCCAGCGTGTCGGGATCGAAGGAAAGCAGTGGCAAGGAATGCAAGTAAGGACTCTTACGGAACATTTTAATCGCTTCACGCCAACTGCCATCGAGCATGATCAGTAGCGGCCGTTTACCTTCGACTAATGTCGACATAGGCACTTGGTTCAGTATTGTTTGTCCTTGCTCCGCATATTGGGCTGGAAACACTAAATAAGGTTGATATTGCGGCGAATCAAGCAAGGCAAGTAATGCTGCTTCGGGTTCTGTGCGCGACCAAATATAGGCGTGCGTATCTGGGATAAGATCCGCAATCAAGCGCCCGCTGTTAGTTGGTTTTAGCACTTCATCATTGTACATGATCAGCAGGAAACTGGCTTGAGTTTGTAACTGACGGCGCAGCGCACAGGTACAGAACTGCTCACCTAATAGGCATAATGGACAGCGGATCAGTTTTTTACCACGGGCACCAAAGGGCTTAGTCGAAATAGACTTACGGTACTGATATAAATGGTGCACTGCATGTGGGGCTAAAGCCATAAAAACCAATTCTCTTTCAAACTTATTAGGGATTGCAACTAAGTTATTCAGCACTTTCCTCTCGCGGTGGCGCAGTTTATCCCTTGGCCGTAAATGGCGCAATCTGTGCAATGCATTATCGCGATAAAAGGCATAAGTGTCGGTGTTTGATTGTATAAGCTGCTGACTCACCTTTGCATTATGATTAAGGAAATCTCTTAGAATAGCGCAACAACTGTAATGCTGAAGTCCATGTCATCACGCAGTATTTAACACTCGATTAGCGAGGTTAACCTTTCAGTTACTTGCAGAGGGGGTATTGACGCTAAATATCAGTAAGAACTTAACTTAATGGGAAATTACCGTAATATCGTGTGCAATCTCTACTCTATAAATGCAATTTCGATAAAAGGTCAATTATGCAACGACATCCCCTGCTCGCTACCATGCCGTTATTAAGCGGTGTGCTGCTCACTGCAACGTTTTTTTCTAATGTCACGACGGCCAAAACGCTTAATACCAAAGACATCCAGTCACTTGTAGATTCTGCAGTCAAACCACTGATGGCCGAGTATGGCATTCCCGGTGCGGTGATTGGCATCACCATTGATGGTAAACAGTATTTTTACCAATATGGGGTCAGTTCTAAAACCACAGGGCAAAGTGTGACAGAACATACCCTGTTCGAGATTGGCTCTATCAGTAAAACCTTTACCGCGACACTGGCGAACTATGCACAAATCGAAGGCAAATTATCACTCACGGATATGACCAGTGATTATGTTCCTGCATTAAAAGGCAGCCATTTTGACAAGATTAGTCTCATCAATCTAGCGACTCACACTGCGGGAGATCTGCCGATGCAAGTGCCCGACAAGGTAACTAATAACGCAGAATTAATGGACTATCTTAAGCATTGGCAACCGTCATTTGCCCCAGGGACGCACAGGAATTACGCCAATCCAAGCATTGGGCTGCTCGGCATGATTGCCGCACAGAGTTTAAATAAAACGTTTCAACAAGCACTTGAGCAAACACTATTTCCACAATTGGGTATGACTAGCAGCTATATCCAGGTTCCGAGCAGCAAAATGGCTGATTATGCCCAAGGCTACAATAAGCAAGACATGCCAGTGCGGGTCAATCCCGGTGTATTAGCCGATGAAGCCTATGGCGTTAAAACCACAGCCACAGATCTGCTGCATTTTGTGGAGGCCAATATGCAAATGCACCCGCTAGCTAAGCCACTGCAAACGGCACTCGATGAGACCCACACGGGATACTTTGATGTGGGCATGATGACCCAAGATATGATTTGGGAACATTACTCCTATCCTATTGATCTTGATAAAATACTTATGGGTCATACTCAGGAAGTGGTGTTTGGCAGTACGCCAGTTAAACCTATAGTGCCGCCCCTCGCGCCGCAGCAAAATGTGTGGATTAATAAAACCGGCTCAACCGGCGGTTTTGCCGCTTATGCAGCATTTATTCCTGCGCAAAAGCTTGGCATAGTATTGTTAAGCAATAAAAATTATCCCGTTCCGCCAAGGGTGACTGTGGGGTATCAGATTTTAACGGGCATAGAAAAACTACAAAAATAGCATCTTGCTAGTCGCGACTATTAAGGGAGATAGGCAGATTTGCTATCTCCTTTCTTATTTGTTCCTATGCATATTTTTAGCGTGATTTTTTTAGGGTGGCTTGTATTAGGCACCTTATCCACTTGCTTACCTCCAATCTCTTAATAGCCACTATTTTTAAGCAAACTCCCATGTAAGAAAATAGGCAGTGCAGGGTTAATCTGAGTATTAATCCATTTGCAATTATTCGACCTAGTTAACAGACAAATAACCCTACGTAAGTTTAGCTTTACAGCTAAAAATGAAGAGAAAAACTTATGCGTCGCATTAAAAAATATTTCATCAAATCAATATGATTGACACTTGAAGTTACGCTTTTAGGGAGTAAGATGCGCGCAAATACCTTAAGTGACCTTTTTCGGAAATATCATGTCAGGCACGCCACACTCTCCTATTCATCACGATGTCGCTCCAGCGGCGAGTCAGTCTAGTTTACTGTTAATGATTGTCTTTATGGTCGCCTGTGGCCAAATGGCGCAAACGATTTTTGTGCCTGCCCTTCCGCAAATTGCACTCGGGCTCCATGTGGACGCCAGTCAGCTACAAGCAGTGATGGCCTGTTACTTACTCTCCTATGGGATGTTTCAATTTGTATATGGCCCAGTGTCAGATCGCATTGGCCGCAAAATGCCACTCGTCGTGGGTATCGCAATTTTTATTATAGGTGCAGTGTTTGCGGCTCAGGCCACAAGCTTTAACCAACTGATTATGGCGAGCCTTATCCAAGGATTAGGCACAGCCAGCGCGGGCGCTTTATGCCGGAGCATTCCCCGCGATCATTACTTTGGCGACCGACTGGTTAAATTTAATAGTTATGTTTCTATGGCCGTAGTGTTTTTACCTTTACTGGCACCATTTATCGGTAGCGCCAGTGCGGCCTACTTCGGCTGGCAAGCCGTGTACTGGGTGTTAGCAGGATTCGGTGCCGTGGTCTGGCTGTTATTGATATTCGCCTTTAAAGAGTCATTACCTAAGGCGCAGCGGGAACATCAAGCCGTTATCGCATCCTATCGTCATGTCCTGCGCCATAGAGCATTTCGAGCTTACTTGTTTTCATTGATCGCAACCTTTGCGGGTATTGCGGCGTTTGAAGCCATTGCTGGCGTACTCTATGGCCAATATCTTGGACTGACGCCTTTCATGGTCAGTTGTTATTTTGTGGCGCCGATTCCAGGCTATTTATTGGGCGCGCTGATTGCAGGTCGACAAAACAAGCCGCAAAGAGTTATCTATCAAGGTGTTGCACTGCTCGGCGCTGGCGCCTTATTCATGTTGATCCCGGGGCTTTTCAATTTAGTCGTCGGTTGGAGTTTACTGGTTGGATCGATTTTATTCTTCAGTGGCGCCGGTATGCTGTTCCCAACCCTGACCTCGGCGGCTTTAGAGCCATTTCCACGTCAAGCAGGAATTGCGGGGGCATTACTGGGAGGATTACAAAATTTTGGTGCCGGACTTGCCGCATTGACTATGTCTTTAGTGCCTATGGGCGGCCAGTTGAGCATAGGTTTATTAAGCGCTGTCATGGTGGTGTTAGTGATTCTGTCTTTGTATTACGCCAGAGATCAAAATGACACTCACCACAATTTGATGCCACAGCTTTGATCGAATGCTATTGTCGTAATTAGAAAAAAGCCCACGACTAGGTGGGCTTTGTAATTGCTAACAAACTGCACTTAAATCGAAATAATGGCAAGTTCGTTGCGTTACAAACCAGCGTTACAGAATACGGCGCAGTAAGAAATCGGCTTTAAGGCGACGAATTCGGGTCATGATCTTCTTCACTGGCGCAGGATAACTCTGCAAGGTATCCACTTGACTATAGTGATATAACCGCTGTGTGTGCTCAAGAATATGCGCCTGCTCGGCTTCAAACTGAGCTTTCCAGCAACCAATTTCATCTTGGATCAACAAACCATTCTCAAGATCCAGCGCCCAAGCTCTTGGATTCAAATTCGAACCTGTAATCAAATGCTTATTGCCGTCAGCACTGATGCCCTTAAGGTGATAACTGTTGATGCCGTGTTTCCACAGATGGATATTCAGCTGACCATTATCAATCGCCCACTGTTGGCGTTTAGCAAACTTACGCAATGATTGCTCATACATATAGGGCAAAGCACCAATGGTGGAGAAATCCTGCTCAGGCGGAATATAAAAATCGTTAGCCGTCTTATCGCCCACCACGATGTCGATGCGTTTGCCATTGCGTAAATGCTTAGCTAAAGCACGCACCAAAATATACGGCGGATTAAAATAGGGCGTGCAGATAAACAGCGAGTCCTTTGACTCTTCCACCAAGGCGACAACCACTTTATTGAGTAAGTTTTTCTTGCGCCCTAGCCCAAGTAACGGCGTGATGCGGTTGCCATCACGGGTTTCCTTAAACTGGTACTCAGCGTCAGACAATCTCAGCTTAAAGCTGCGCATGTCCGTCTTAGGCGGCAGTACTTCTTGTTCAGCGTCTTGGGTTAACGAACACACTGCAGGATCAGCAATGATATTTTTCTGGATCATTGCACGCATACTGCGGGCTAATTCGGCCGACTCAATCAAGTGATAACGGTCGAAACGATACTTATCATTTTGTTGTAAATAGATATTATTGAGACTGGCACCGCTATAGATCACCGCATCATCGATAATAAAGCCCTTAAGATGCAGTACGCCCATAAATTCACGGGACTTAACGGGGACACCTAAGATATCGATGGGATGTTCGGCTTCAGCCATCACTCTGCGGTACATCAAATAGTTACCGCTATCGCCTTTATGGCCAATCAAGCCGCGTCTTGCGCGGTGAAAGTCCACTAATACTTTGACATCAAGCGCTGGATTTGCCGCTTTGGCATTCATCAACGCTTGTAATACTTCACGGCCAGCTTCGTCATCTTCTAAATACAGCGCCGCAATATAAATACTGTGCTTGGCGCTCGCGATACGAGCGAGTAATTCTGCCTTGAAACGGCATGGCGTGAGCAACCACGTTAAAGCCTCGGGTTGAACGGCTATTCCACCAAGCTTATCTAGCAAGGCATCCTCCTTTAATCATGCTGACCACCCCGATAGGTAGCACTGGGGTTCAATGATAAAAACATCACAGCAATATGTGTTAACTCTGGATAGGCCTCTGTCACTGCCTGCCTGATCGTTTGTTCTACTTTAAGATGGATATCAGGGTCCTTAGGGAACCAGAGTAACTCAACTTGGACGAAGCGTTGATCAATTTTTCCATTTCGAAAACTGATGCTTGGGATCCAATCTAACGTGAAACTCTCTGCATTACCTTTACATATATCCGCCAATGACTGCAGTAATGTTTGGCTGAACGCTGCAACGACCGCTTGTGGTAAGCCGCGCATACTAATATGTGGCATGGTTTAGTTGTTACCTAAGAACCTAAAATCGTAAGGGGTAGAAATTACCGACTTCACCTCGTCTCGGCAAGACTTTTCTCCCAAAAGCCTCCTGAAACCTCGCGGTTTTGCTGGTAATTTGACCTCACTCGATGTAATCCTACCGTAGCGCCACTATTTAGCTAAAAATCACATCTTTTAGGCTAGGATTACAACCACATTTAAGGGCTGTTTTTTCGGCACACATATCATGTTAAGGGCAATGTAAAAGTGTGAATATTAACGGTTCGATATTAATCGGACAGTCCCTGGATTAAGTGATGTTTAACGTGACAAGCCCATACAAACCATCGCAGGTTTTACTGAAGATCAGCTAAAATGTCGGCCAAATCACAAAATAATCTTCAAACCTATTTCGTTTACCCCGAACCCAGTGATTTAGCGTAAACTAAAACGCCTATTTGCGATTAAACCAACACGATAAAAGACGAAGACCATGAACAAAAAAATTTTGCTGACGTTAGCGCTGACACTGCTGTTTGCTTGGGGTATTTTCCATTTTAAAGCTCAGTTGGGATTACTGATCCTGCCACTGTTTATCGGACTGGTATTGTTTGTTACCCTACGTTTATATCGCTTGATGGAAAAGGATGACGGCAGCAGTGAGGATTAGCCCCACATTGCATCGAACTTAACCTGCAGGCCCATGATGTTCTTAATAAAAATGGTCAATAGCTAACATGGAAACGTTACTGAAAACCACTCTGTATGCCAGCCTACTCTTAGCGGCGAGCCACACTATCGCCCGCGCTGATCAAATCGACGCAGGAGCGATAGAGACCCGAACCACTTCGCTTAGCCAAGCGGTCGGCAAAATCAGCCCTCGTCATTCGCAAATTGCACTGCTGGCAATGGACATGTCTAACAATCAAGTGATCTTTAGCCAACAGGCCGAGACGCTGTTTATTCCCGCCAGCACGCAAAAATTACTCACCGCTGTGAGTGCCATGACTCAGCTTGGGCCTGATTTTCGTTATGTCACTGAATTATGGACGGACGCACCAATACGCAAGGGCCATATCGCCGGCAGCGCTTATCTGCGTTTTAGTGGCGATCCGACGTTCACTCAAGCCGATCTCAAGGCCATTTTTGCCAGTCTCGTGAAACAAGGCATTAATCGCATTGATGGACATCTGTATTTGCTCGGCGATAAACAAGAGCAAATGCAAGCCCCTGGTTGGGTTTGGGATGACTTAGGCATTTGTTTTGCCGCGCCTGTGTCGAGTTACATTATCAATCAGAACTGCGTCTATGGTCAGTTCAACCCCAGCACGGCCAACAAACCTTCACAGGTGAGCCTGCGCACGGGGAGTTATGGGGTAAAAGTCAGCAGCGATGCGGTATTTGATCCCAAGGCGAGTCGTGAATTTTGCCAGCTCGATTTGGTGCGACTAGGCCAAAACAACTATCATCTGCGTGGTTGTTATCCGGGCGGTGAAGCGATTGGGCTGGCGATTGCGGTCAGCGATCCGTTCAAATTTGCCCAAGATAACCTCACCTCGCTGCTCAAAGGTGAGATGTCACTGGCGGGTAAAGTTAAGCTCGGCACTAGCTTGCCCAAAAAGGCAAAACTGATTGCCAGCCATAGCTCGGCGCCTCTGCCTGAATTGCTCGATACTATGCTGCTCAAGTCGGATAATTTGATTGCTGATAGCCTGTTTAAACAACTTGGCAAAAGTTATTTCAACACCCAAGGTAGCTTTACCAATGGTGCGGCAGCCATGCTGCGGATTTTAACGGCGTTAGGCGTCGATCTGAGTAACGCTAACATTGTCGATGGTTCAGGGCTGTCACGCTATAACTTGCTCAATGCCCAGCAGTTAGCGGCGGTGTTGGCACTCATCCATAAGGACAGTCGCTTTAGCTCGTTAATGACCAGTCTGCCGCAAGCAGGAATAAGCGGCACCTTAAGGTATCGCATGGGTTACAACAAGCCGCCGCTGAAACAGCAAATTTTTGCTAAAACAGGCTCGATGCAAGGCGTGTCTAACTTAGCGGGGTTTATCCGTTTGCCTGAGCACAGTGACACCCTGTTTGTGGTGCTTGAGAATGGCATGAGTCCCGAGCTTAAACATCAGCATAAACCATCGTTTAATGCCGAGTTTCTCAAGCAATTGGTTTCAGTGCTGCAAGTGCCATCCCCCACCACAGCAGCGCTTAGTACCGCAGCTCACTCGGTCCAAGATTAAATACTGCCAAGTAGAAATAGCATGATATAAAACAAAAAAGCACTGAGTCATCAGTGCTTTTCTCGTTTTTATTTCGTTTTTATTGAAACAAATCTATCAAAGCCTTGTTAAAACAACTCTGCAGGCATCGCCATCGTGGTCGCATCACCGGCTCTGACTTGAGCGATATGGTAATCCGCTTTAGGCAGTAACTTATCAAAATAGAACTTAGCTAAATAGGCTTTCTGCTCGGCGAACGCTTTATCTTCATGATCAGCGACTTTATCGACCATAGCCAACCAGTAGAAACCATACAGGGTGTAACCAAAGGCATCTAAGAAGTCGACCGCGCAAGCATTGATAAGCGCAGGTTGAGCGACTTTGTGCTCATTAATCGACTCAGCGACTATGACTAATGCATCTAAACGTGCGCATACTGCGGCCACCTTCACCGCATCAACGTGAGTAAATGCGCGCATTTGTGCTTTCAAGTCAGCGACAAATTCGTTTAATGCGGCAAGATTATCGCCCGTGACTTTACGGCCAAGGAAATCGATGGCTTGAATGCCATTAGTGCCTTCATAAATCTGTGCGATACGAGTATCACGAACTAATTGCTCAATACCCGTTTCACGAATATAACCATGTCCACCAAAAACTTGCTGCGCCATGATCGTCGCATCAAGACCGCGATCGGTTAAAAAGGCTTTAGCGACTGGCGTTAATAACCCCACATAACGCGCTGCTTTGGCTTTATCTTCATCTTGAGCATATTTGGCCAAATCTAGCTGTTGCCCAGTAAACACAGACAAAGCACGGCCCGCTTCTGTCATCGCTCGAATGGTCAACAACATACGGCGCACATCGCCGTGGACGATAATAGGATCTGATTCACTGCCCGTCGGCGAGCCGCCAGCGGCTACGCCTTGATTACGCTCTTTAGCATAATCGGCTGCCATCTGATACGCCGCCTGAGCACTGCCCAGACCTTGAATACCAATCGCTAAACGCTCGTAGTTCATCATAGTAAACATGCACACGAGACCGCGATTGGCTTCACCAATCAAGAAACCTTGAGCATTATCAAAGTTCATCACACACGTTGCAGAACCTTTAAGGCCCATCTTGTGCTCGATAGAACCCACAGATACACCATTCGCATTCGCTAAGCTGCCATCGGTATTTACCGATATTTTAGGCACAAGGAACAGTGAAATCCCTTTGCTATCCGGTAGCTTGGCAAGCACTAAGTGAATGACGTTTTCAGTTAAATCGTGATCGCCACCCGTGATAAAAATCTTGCTGCCCGTGATGGCATAACTACCATCATCCTGCGGTAAAGCTCGAGTGCGAATATTACGCAGATCAGAACCCGCTTGTGGCTCTGTCATATCCATAGCACCCGCCCATTCGCCGGAATATAACTTAGGCAAATAAGCTTGTTTTAATGCTTCGCTGCCGTGGGCATTGATACATAAAGCCGCCCCCGCAGTTAACGAGCCATAAAGCGTAAACGCATTACAGGCACTGTAAGCCATTTCGTCGACTAAGATCCCCAGCATCTTTGGCATGCCCATGCCACCAAATTCAGGATCGCCACACAAGCCAATCCAACCGCCCAGCGAATACTGTTCATAAACGGCTTTGTAGCCATCAGGGGTAATCACTTGATTATCTTGATGTAACACGCCCTGCTCATCGCCCGTCCGGTTCAGCGGATGGATCAACTCACTGCTGATCTTGGCTGCTTCTTCAAGAATGGCATTGGCCGTGTCGATATCGACCATTTCAGCAATCTCAGGCAATTGTGCCCAAGTGTTTGGGGCATCAAATACCTGTTCCAGTAGGAAACGCATATCCGTTAACGGGGCTTGATAAGGGTTCATTGGTAGACTCTTAAACGTAGGATTAAAACAGTTGTTTTAATTTATACCAGTTCACTGTAGAAAACAATCTCATTACAAATACAGCCGCGAATAATATGGAGGTACGTGAGCAAAGTATAAATTCAACCCATAAAAAAACCCTTAAGCTTGAACTTAAGGGTCTCTATTTTATAAGCTTTACCACAGGATTGTCGCAGCGTTAGCTCACAAGCTTGTGCTTATTACCACATTAAATCATCTGGGATCGCATAATCCGCATAGGGATCATCTTCAACCACCACAGCTTTAGATTCATCCTGTTGCCACAGATAACCACACCACTGCGGCACCAGCAGTTTCACTCGCTCGGCTAACTTATGTGGTACTAAGTAACTCTTATCTTCATAGCGCACTATGCCTAACTGCCCTTTGAGCAATTCTGCCTGCAGTTTTTCATCTATGTATAAAGAATAGATTTTATTATCAAGGGTATAGTTAAATTTCACTTCAGCATAAGTTGGGATCTTAATCGCAGACTTAGTGAACTCAGTGATTAAACCGCGCACTTGTCCACGCTCTGATGCCTCTGCAAAACGTTGCTCGTTCAGCGCTTTATCTTTTAGCGCCTGCAGACGTTTTTGCTCGGCCACTTCTTGCTTAAAAGCACTGGAACCATCATCTATTCGTGATTTTTTATCACGGCGTTTTTGGGTCTTAACGTCGCGAACCTTTTGTTTACTGGCAAGCCCTGCTTTGAGTAGCTGCTCTTGTAATGCATTAGCCATGGATCATTACCTACTTAATCTATATAAAATCAAAGTTCTCGATTTTGAATATCAAACATCTAAAACCAAACTACATTTTTGCGGCCAGTTCGCCAAGCTCTGTCATCGCAATACTGGCGCCGCCAAGTGACCAACCGCCATCAACCGGCAGCACAACTCCCGTAATATAGGACGCCAAATCGGAGCCTAAGAATAACGCAGCATTAGCAATATCCTGACCTGCGCCATTACGTTTTAGCGGAACGGATTGGGCAACCTTCTGCTGTAATGCGGCGCTGGGTGCTAGGCGATTAAAGCCTTCAGTGTTAGCTATGGGGCCTGGCATAATCGAATTAATTCTCAGCCCCTCACAGCCCCACTCTAAGGCTAAGGTTCGCGTCAGCATATCCACGCCCGCTTTAGCGGCACACACATGTACTTGCATGGGCATAGCAATCGAAGCCTGCGGCGCCGAAATCTGGATAATATTGCCACTGGGGCGACGTAGCAAAGGATAAGCCTGCTTTAGCACTTGAAAACTGCCGAGCAAATCAATGTCCATCACCGACTTAAAACCATTAGCCGAAAGCTTCGCGGCGCTGGCAGGGAAATTACCCGCCGCGCCGCTAACTAGCACATCGATAAAACCAAACTCAGAAGCAATTTTATCAAAACCGACTTCAAGGGCGCTAAGATCGCGCACATCAAAACTCACACCTAAATGAATACCGTCAGGATTGGCCTGTTGCAGCTGCAATACCGCGGCATCAACTTTATCTTGGCTTCGACTCGCGACTGCGACATTGGCGCCAGCCTGTGCGAACGCCACTGCAATGGCTAGATTTATCCCACTGGTACCACCAACAACGACAACATTCTTACCTTGATAGTTAAACATCGTAGCATTAAACATGGGCGTTCTCCGTGAACTGTGAGATATGCACTCAGGGTGTGATTAATTATTTTATGTTGTCATTCAAGATACTATTTCAATTTTTATCCATCATATCAAGGTTACTAACGAGCGATTTCAAGCCTTTTTTATTCAAACGACGGTCAAACCGCGATTGAGACGGCTATTGAAACGTCTATGCCAATGATTGGTGAATCGCTTGCAATGCCGCTAATGGATCGGCGGCTTTGGTGATTGGACGGCCAATCACTAGGTAATCTGAACCCGCTGCAATCGCTTGAGGCGGCGTCATCACCCGGTGTTGATCGCCAGCATCGCTACCTACTGGGCGGATCCCCGGCGTCACGAGTTTAAAATCCTGACCTAACAGTGATTTCAAGGCTGTCGCCTCTTGAGCTGAACATACCACGCCGTCGAGTCCTGCTTGCTGGGTCAGCTTAGCTAAACGCTGAACATGTTCAAATGCAGGCACATTGATGCCGAGTAATTTAAGATCATCATCACTCATGGAGGTTAATACCGTCACAGCGATCAACATAGGCGCTTTGTCGCCGTATGGCAGCAAGGCCTTTTTAGCCGCTTCCATCATGGCTAAACCACCGCTGGCATGCACGTTCGTCATCCATACACCCAACTCTGCGGCAGCGGCCACGGCTTTGGCGACAGTATTTGGAATATCGTGAAATTTCAAATCGAGGAATAAATCAAAGCCACGATCATGGATATCTTTCACCAGTTGCGGGCCAAACAAGGTAAACATTTCTTTGCCGACTTTAAGGCGGCACATGTTGGGATCGAGTTTTTCTATCAGTTGTAAAGCGTGGTTTTTGTTATCGTAATCAAGCGCTACGAGGATAGGTTTAGTCGTCATCATCTCTCCAACAGAGTTACACTAACTATAGATATTATCTTATTTACTCGCCGTCTAAGCCTCTGATCCGCTTGATACTGCCCCAGTTTTTACAGGAAGGACAATGCCAGTAAAGTGCATGGGAAGGGAAACCACACTCTTTACAACGGTAGCTTGGACGGAATTTAATTTGTTGCTCAACGAGCTGCTCTAGCATAGTTAAACTTTGCTTGGCTTGCCCTTCCTCTGCTTGACGCAAATGCATTTGCATCAAGTGCTGAAAACCTTTCATAGTCGGATGGCGATATAGGGCATCGAGCACCATGGTCTCTGCCGCTTTAATCTCATCCAGACTTATCATGTGCTGCGCTAAGGCGACAACCACAGAAGCACCCGCGCCATCGGCCATGGCGCCCGCCAGTAACTCTTGGAAGCCTTCTTTGTCTTGTGTGTCGCGATAAACTTGTTTGGCCGTGGGGATTGCATCGGCAAAAAGCTCGATATCGGCTTTTTTCAGTTGCAGCAGCATTTGCTTGCACTGAGCATAATCTTGAATATCGAGGAATTTTTTCGCTAAGGTCAATAACGCTCGGCCGCATTGGGGATCTTGCTTCAGCGCCTGTTGCAGCAGTTTAATCTTCTGTGCATCGTCGCTGGCTTCATCGGCTAACTGGCAATAGAAATGCGCCGTTAACGGCTTTAAGACTTGCTGACGTTTACGACTTAGACGCTTAGTGATATCAATGGCTTTTTGCCACTCTTTAATCACTTGATAGATAGCAATCAGCTGAGTTTCAGATTCTTCGCTGTGATCATCTTGGCTAACCAAGTTGATAAAGATTTCTTCGGCCCTGTCGTAAAAACCCGCGGCCAGATAATCTTTACCCAGCTCCATCATAGCGATGTCGCGCTGCTCATTGGCTAGGTTTGGACGGGCAATTAAATTCTGATGGATACGGATGGAGCGGTCGACCTCGCCTCGCTTACGAAACAGCGAACCGAGTGACAGATGGGTATCTATGGTTTCATCGTCAACATCTAGCATACTGATAAACAAATCAACGGCTTTATCCGATTCGTTCGACAGTAAGAAATTGAGGCCAGTAAAGTAGTCCCGGCTCAATTGTTTACGTTGATTGCTTTGATTCTGCCTTATGCTCCGTCGCCCCATATACCAACCGTAGGCGGCAGCAATGGGAAGCAACAGAAAGAGTATCTCAAGCATATTAGGCGTCTACATCCTGAGGGGCTTTAGCCATCACTTGGTTTAGTTTCTTTCTCGTTGTCGCTAAGCTCAATTTCAAGCGCACGATATAATAGCTTGCAACTAACCAGCTCAAGATGAAACCAGCAAAAAAGACGATCGCTAGCACAACAGGTAAACGATATTCACCCTGTGCGACAAAATAGCTGATGGTCACCACTTGTTCGTTACGCGCGCCAAAAATCAACGCCAGAATAAATAACAGTGCCACTAGCACAGTTGCTACAAATGATTTCACGCTGCACTCCCTAAACGCGTTTCAATTTAATGATTATCCAAGAAATTCACTGAGCTGACCAGCATTGCCTTGCAATAGATACAAAAAAGCCTCCTAACGGAGGCTTTTTACTATGCGGTCAATCACACATTAACGGCGTCAACACGCTCGCGCAGTTCTTTGCCTGGCTTAAAGTGCGGGACGTATTTACCTTCCAAATCGACTGATGAACCAGTCTTTGGATTACGGCCAGTCCGCGGTGCACGATAGTGAAGCGAGAAACTACCAAAGCCACGGATCTCAATACGATCACCGCTTTCTAATGTTGTTGCCATTTGCTCCAACATTTCTTTGATTGCGCCTTCAACCTCTTTCGCCGACAGCTGCGACTGCCTGGTGGCGAGTTTTTCGATAAGTTCAGATTTCGTCATCCTAGCTATCCCCTATTATCAAGCCAAACACAGTCGCCTAATGGGGAGAGAAGTCTCCCCAAACAACAGGCGATTATTTACGAGCTGCTTTAAACGCTTCAGCCATTGCATTGCTAATAACAGCGTCATCTTGTTTGTTCAGAGTCGCCATTACTTCTTTCTCTTCAGCTTCGTCTTTCGCTTTGATTGACAGGCTGATAGAGCGGTTCTTACGGTCAACACCCATGAACTTAGCTTCGATTGCATCACCTACATTATAGACAGTAGATGCATCTTCGATACGCTCACGTGAAATGTCAGCTACACGGATGTAACCTTCAACAGTGTCAGCCAGTTCAACAGTCACACCTTTAGCATCAACAGCAGAAACAGTACCGTTTACGATAGTACCTTTCTTCTTGTCAGCCAAGTATGCGTTGAATGGATCATCTTCAGTTTGCTTAACACCTAAGCTGATGCGCTCACGCTCAGGATCTACAGACAGAACCACTGCATGGATTTCATCGCCTTTCTTGTATTCAGAAACTGCGTCTTCGCCAGTACCGTTCCAAGAAATGTCAGACAGGTGAACTAGACCATCGATACCGCCGTCAAGACCGATAAAGATACCGAAGTCAGTGATTGACTTGATCTTACCAGAAACCTTGTCGCCTTTGTTGTAACGAGTTGCGAAGTCATCCCATGGGTTGGTCTTACATTGTTTCAGACCAAGAGAAATACGACGACGCTCTTCATCGATGTCCAGAACCAGAACTTCAACTTCATCACCTAAGTTAACAACTTTAGATGGGTGAATGTTCTTGTTAGTCCAATCCATTTCAGAAACGTGAACCAGACCTTCAACGCCTTCTTCGATTTCTACGAAGCAACCGTAGTCAGTTAGGTTAGTAACGCGACCAGTTAAACGTGTGTTTTCTGGGTAGCGTTTGCTGATTTCTAACCATGGATCTTCGCCAAGTTGTTTCAGACCTAGAGACACACGAGTGCGCTCACGATCGTACTTCAGTACTTTAACGTTGATTTCATCGCCAACATTGACGATTTCTGATGGATGTTTAACACGTTTCCACGCCATATCTGTGATATGTAGCAGACCGTCAACACCACCTAAATCTACGAATGCACCGTAGTCAGTCAGGTTCTTAACGATACCCTTAACTGCTTGACCTTCTTGCAGGTTTTCTAACAGTGCATCACGCTCAGCGCTGCTTTCTGATTCGATAACTGCACGACGAGAAACAACAACGTTGTTACGCTTCTGGTCTAGCTTGATAACTTTGAATTCTAATTCTTTGTACTCTAAGTGAGCGGTGTCGCGAACTGGGCGCACGTCAACTAGAGAACCTGGTAAGAAGGCACGGATACCGTTTAATTCAACAGTGAAACCGCCTTTAACTTTACCATTGATGATACCGATTACAGTTTCAGCATCTTCATAAGCTTTTTCCAGAACGATCCAAGCTTCATGACGTTTCGCTTTTTCGCGAGACAGTTGAGTCTCACCGAAGCCGTCTTCAACAGAGTCAAGAGCTACGTCAACTTCATCACCAACAGCGATTTCTAAAACACCTTGAGCGTTTTTGAATTGTTCAGCTGGGATTGGGCTTTCAGACTTCAGACCCGCGTCAACCAGTACCATACCGTTTTTGATTGATACAACAGTACCACGAACGATAGAACCTGGACGGAATTCCAGAGTTTGAAGGGATTGTTCAAATAGATCAGCAAAAGATTCAGTCATGTTTAGGTTACTTTCTTTATTAAACCACTGTCCGTCCTAGACGTGGAGTCAGTCAAATTATCCGTATCATCCTTAATACGAATACCTATCCGGTGGGCTAACTTAGTTAGTGTCGGATAATTTTTGGTTGATAAAGTTAAGCGCAAGCGCTAACACTTCATCAATACCCTTTCCGCTTGTATCGATAATGAGCGCGTCCTCGGCGGGGACTAAAGGAGCCACCGGACGATTCATATCGCGGTCATCACGTTCGATAATTTCACTTAAAAGGCGCTCGATATTAACATCGAAGCCCTTGTCCTGCAACTGATTATAGCGTCTTTGGGCACGCTCTTCAGCTGAGGCGGTTAAATATAATTTTGCCGGCGCACTTGGGAAAACCACAGTTCCCATGTCGCGACCATCGGCAATTAATCCTGGCGCCGTTTTAAAGGCCCGTTGACGACGTAATAAGGCTTCTCTCACCCGTGGAAACGCGGCGACTTTTGAAGCTGCATTCGAGCACTCTTGAGTGCGAATGTCGGTGGTGACGTCTTCACCTTCCAGTATCACTTGAACCGGATCGGTATCATTGCCTGTTAAAAACTTCACATCGAGATGTGCCGCTAACAGCGTGATCGATTCTTCATTTTCCAGTTCAACGTTATGATGAATTGCTGCGAGCGCAAGAACTCGGTAAATAGCACCACTATCAAGTAGTTGCCAACCTAGATGCTGAGCCAATAATTGACTAATTGTACCTTTGCCAGCACCACTTGGGCCGTCGATTGTGACTACAGGAGCCCGTTCAGACATACATTCCTCCGCAAAAAATAACCATCATCCGTGAGTTCATCAAGTGAGCCCCCGAAAATGAGCGCGCAGCATTGTACAACAAAAGACAAACAAAATCCGTGGATTTTTTATGAAGATTAGCAGCCGCGCAAATACGGCTGACTATTCTTGACATCGATAGTTGTAACAATGACGAAGCAGATTGGCTTAGCCTTGCAGACTCGCAAACTGCTCAAAGTAGTCTGGGAATGTTTTAGAAGTGCAATCAGGATCATTGATGGTAATACCGCAATCGGCAAATGCCAGCATAGAAAAACACATGGCCATACGGTGATCATTGTAGGTATCGATTTCTGCGGTATTAATTACCACAGGCGGGGTGATTTTAATGTAATCGTTGCCCTCTTCAACCTCGGCGCCGACTTTACGTAATTCCGTCGCCATGGCCGCTAAGCGGTCGGTCTCTTTAATACGCCAGTTATAGATATTGCGAATAACCGTCGTGCCTTTAGCAAATAAGGCTGCGGTTGCAATGGTCATGGCCGCATCGGGAATGTGGTTCATGTCTAAATCAACGGCCGTTAACTGAGAGCCACGGGCAATAATATAGTCATCACCCCACTCGATATCTGCGCCCATTTTTTCAAGCACATCGGCAAATTTCACATCGCCTTGAATACTTAAACGGCCCACACCGGTGACTTTGACTTCACCGCCCTTAATCGCCCCTGCGGCGAGGAAATACGATGCCGATGACGCATCACCTTCGACCAGCACTTTACCCGGTGATACATAACGCTGGCCTGCAACAATCTCAAAACGGGCATAGTCATGGTTGATGACAGTTACGCCAAATTGCGCCATCAGGGCCAGTGTAATATCAATATACGGCTTAGAAACTAACTCGCCTTTGACATGGATATTCACACTGCCCTTTGCAAGCGGCGCCACCATCAATAGGGCGGTTAAAAATTGGCTTGATAAATCGCCCGCAATCTCAACATCGCCGCCATTAAGACCCGTCGCATTAATCGTCAGCGGAGGGAAACCGTCATTTTTAAGATAAACGACATTGGCACCGAGTTGCCTTAAGGCATCGACTAAGTCGCCAATCGGGCGCTCTTCCATACGCGGTTCGCCCGTGAGGGTAAATTCGCCTTGGCCTAAGGTTAAGGCGGCGCACAAGGGGCGCATTGCCGTGCCCGCATTACCTAAAAATAATTCCTGCGCAGAATCAGAGGAAATCACGCCGCCTAAGCCATCAAGTTCACACACAGTATTGTTTTGCGATAAACGGTAGTTCACCCCTAACTGCTTGAGGGATGCCAGCATGTGGCGAATATCATCTGAGTCGAGCAGATTGGTGAGCGTGGTCGTGCCTTGAGCTAAGGTCGCCAACAATAAGGCACGATTTGAAATACTTTTTGAGCCCGGAATATTGATCTCACCGCGGACTTGCACAACAGGTTCAAGACGTAATTGCTTCATGAATAAATCTTCTTTCTCTATAGGGCGTCATCATCACGATCACGCGGACTGAATACGCAAAATGGCAACTTCACGCTACACAGCGTCAAGTTAAGATTACAAATAAAAGGAGATTGGGGCCTTGTTGGTGCTTCGTCGTTATAAAATTACCGATTGTCGCTAAGGATTCAACCGTTTTTTCGAGAAAAATGGCATTTTGGTCAGATTATTTACTGAGTTCAGTGTAAAAATAACAAAAACGCAAAATTTAAGCGGTTAATTTAGGATTTAATCGTATTTTTGGCAGGCTTTTTTGCCAAGATAACTGGCGTGTAATCACAGTTTTCACTTTAAATACTTTACCTTTCCGCGCTATTCTAAGCCCCAAACGATAAATAACGCATATCTGATACAAACAATCACGTTTGCACTATAACCAGAAAGGTAGATGGAGCTATGTTTAACTCACTCATCGCAATGCCAGCAGATCCCATCCTTGGCTTGTTGACTCAGTACCGCGAAGACACCCACCCACAAAAAGTTGATTTAGGTGTAGGCGTTTATAAAGACCCTACAGGCGTGACCCCGATCCTTAACTGCGTGAAAAAAGCCGAGAAATTCCGTCTCGATACCGAAACCACCAAAGTGTATATAGGTCCAACGGGCTCGCCACAATTCAACACTTTAATGACAGAATTAGCCTTTGGTGCAAATCACAGTGCTATTCTCGCTAATCGTATCCGTACCGTTTCTACGCCCGGTGGTACTGGCGCACTGCGCGTGGCAGGAGATTTTATCAAACGCTGCAACCCGAATGCGGTGTTATGGGTAAGCGACCCAACTTGGGCAAACCACATAGGTTTGTTCGAAGCGGCTGGCATTACCGTTAAAACCTACCCGTATTATGACTACGATAGCAAATCATTGAAATTTGATGAGATGCTTGCTGCCCTATCGCAAGTGAGTCCTGATGATGTAGTGTTATTCCACGCCTGTTGCCATAACCCGAGCGGAATGGATTTAACCACAGAACAATGGGATAAAGTGGTTGCCCTGACAAAAGAGCAAGGCTTTACCCCACTGATTGACATGGCCTACCAAGGCTTTGGTGATGGCGTTGATATTGATGCCTACGGCGTGCGTCAAATGGCGGCAGCGGTCGATAATATGATCCTTTGCAGCTCATGCTCGAAAAACTTCGGTTTGTACCGTGAGCGTATCGGTTCATGCTCTGTGATTGCCAGAGATGCCCATACCGCCAATGTCGCGCAATCTGTGCTGCTTTATGTGGTTCGCTGCCTCTATTCAATGCCGCCTGCCCACGGCGCTGCGATTGTTGAAACGATTTTAGGATCGGCAGAATTAACCCAAGAATGGCTAGATGAGCTGAAAGTAATGCGCGATCGCATTAACGGCAACCGCGCCATTTTAGTGGATAAACTTAAAGCCAATGGCGTAGACCGTGACTTTAGCTTTATCGCCCGCCAAAAAGGCATGTTCTCCTTCCTCGGGGTAGATCCAGAGCAAGTGGCGCGCCTACAAAAAGAATTCAGCATTTATATGGTCGGTTCAAGCCGCATCAGTATTGCTGGGATCAGTGAAGATAACGTCGATTACTTAGCCCAATCGATTGCTAAAGTGCTCTAAGCACAGCTGAGTTTATCTGCACAGCTCACTCTGCTGCATTGCTTCGATTCAGGATGCAGCAGAGTTTATTTCCCCCTTACAAGCTTAAAGCTTTGCAATTATCCCACTGCATCAGAGCTAACAAACCTTCCCTTCGGTTCTAAATTCCCAAAACCTTATCAAGCAACGCCAAATCTCACTGTTCAAGCTTTTATTTTCAATGGTAAAAAACCACTTTGTAACGTTTTCAACATCGCGGATTTAATGCAATAAATCGCAAGTTGTGATCTCGGTCGGCGGATTTCCATTTCATCAATCAGGGCTGCGGCTATTTTCACTTTTTAAAGCCAGAGCCGCCCAGTAGATTAGTTGTCATTATAGAACTTGTGGATATTCCGCCATGCTATTACAAGATAAATTAGTGCAAATCGTCACCAACCCGCAGCTTTCACCTAAGCAAAAATCCAACTATTTAGCGTTGGAGGCAGAGGCGAGCTTGCCCTATATGCCGATATCGACTGAGGTAAAAGCCGCGATGAATGACGGTATTATTTGCGATATGTTTGAAGGCCATGCGCCTTTTAAACCGCGCTATGTGTTGCCAGATTATGGCCGCTATCTAAAGCAAGGTTCAGAATATTTAGAGCTTTCACCGGCGCAGGATTTAGATGAAGCCCTCAATGCTTTAACCATTCTTTATCACCACGTGCCATCGGTGACTAACATTCCGGTGTATCTAGGTCAGCTGGATGAAATATTAATGCCTTTCACCGAAGGAATGGATGCAGAGGTACTTTATCGTAAACTTAAACTGTTCTGGATAATGCTCGACAGAACCCTGCCCGACGCCTTTATGCACGTCAATATTGGCCCGACAGACAACATTGTTTGCCGCACCCTACTGCGCATTGATGCCGAGTTAAAACAAGTTGCCCCCAATTTGACCTTTATGTACGACCCAATCATCACGCCAGATGATTTGTTGCTGCTCGCCACCACCAATATTTGTCACTGCAGTAAGCCGCATATCGCCAATTACCCACTGCACGCCAGTGCGTTTGATGAGCGCGGTTTTGGGATTGTCAGTTGCTACAATGCCTTGCCGTTAGCGGGCGGCGCCAATACCTTAGTGCGGCTCAATCTTAAAGAAGTTGCGTTAAAGGCAAATTCTATAAACGATTTTTTTGATACTGTCTTGCCCTATTACAGCTCGCTCACCTTCGAACTTATCGAGGCGCGCTCGGCATTTTTGCATCAAGAGTCACACTTCTTTGACAGCTTCTTAGTTAAAGAACAATTGATTGATGAGTCGCGTTTTGCGCCCATGTTTGGCATTTACGGCATGGCGGAAGCGGTGAATATTCTGCAATCATTAACAGCCAGTGGAGAAGTTAAACCAGCTAAACACGCTAGATATGGCCATGAAATGGATGCAAATCAGCTGGGCTATCGTATTTCTGCTGCGCTCGATGCCATAGTGAAATCTACACCCGTCGCGCATGGTTACCATGGGCGAGCACTGCTGCATTCACAGGGCGGCATTAGTATCGACAAAGACGTAACCCCAGGCGTTCGCATTCCCTATGGCACTGAGCCCAATCCCATCGCTCACATTCAAGCCTTAGCCCAACATCATCAGTATTATACGGCGGGGATTAGCGATATTTTGACTATCGATGAAACCGTAAAATCCAATCCTCAAGCCATGTTCCAACTGTGTAAAGCCGCGCTTGAGTTAGGTTTTAGGGAATTTACCGCCAATGTTACCTCTAATGATTTAATGCGCGTGACCGGCTATATGGTAAAACGCTCGGATATTGAAGCGTTTAAGCAGTGCGGCTCACGCCTCAATACCACAGGCTTAGCCGCAGAAGCGGCGGTTAATACGGGAATATTACAACGCCAAGCAAGAGTCATAGCCCATGAACACTCCCCTTGTGTCTATGAATAGGCAAGTAATGGTCAGTCAGCTATTGCCCTTTTCCTGCGTTGACGGGCCTGGCAGCAGGCTCGTGTTATTCCTGCAGGGCTGCAACTATCAATGCAAAAACTGTCATAACCCACATACCATAGGGGTGTGCGATGCCTGTGGCGATTGTATCGCTACCTGCCCAGACAATGCGCTGACATTGATAAACCTCAATAATAAGCCTCGCATTCGCTGGGATAGTGAGCGTTGTAGCCAATGCGATACCTGTCTTGCCGTATGCCCGAAACAAGCGAGCCCTAAGGTCACGCATTACACAGTTGAAGAAATACTAGGGATTCTGCACAGTCAGCGTCACTTTATTAATGGCATTACGGTGAGCGGCGGCGAAGCGAGTCTGCAACTGCCATTTATTCTTGCGTTGTTTAAAGGGATTAAGGCGACAGAGTCGTTATCACACTTAACGTGCATGCTCGACACCAATGGCAGTTTGAGTCTAACTGGTTGGCATAAACTGCAGCCCTTTTTGGATGGCGCTATGGTGGATCTCAAAGCGTGGCAGCAAGATACCCATAGGTACATTACTGGTCGCGACAACCATGCCGTGTTCAAATCCATTCAGCTATTGGCTCAACAGCAAAAACTGTATGAAGTGAGATTGCTGCACATTCCGAGCATCACGGATTATGAACAGGAAATAGAAGCGCTGGCGACCTATTTGCTTCAGCTAGGTGCGGATACACGGGTTAAATTAAACGCCTTTCACCACCATGGCGTTGTCGACGACGCGTTAACCTGGCCAAGCTGCACACAAACCGATATTGAACGCTTAGCCGCAAAGCTTGCAAAGCGAGGCGTCATGAATCTAATCTTGCCCTCTTGCTATATTTAACGACTGCAAAGCAAAATTTGCTCGTACAGCCAGCGCAGCGCGGGATCCTTCATACTTTGTCGATGCCAAACGAGACTGTAAGCCACTTTGCCATATTCTATGGGTAAGGATTTAACGGTTAATCCTTTAGCCTGGCTGGCTATGGATGCCCAGCGGCGCGAGCAGGTGAAAAGCAGTTCACTGTGGTGACACATTAACGCTGCGCTGCCAAAATCAGGGACTGAAATGGGTACAGCACGTTTTTTAGATTGCTGGGCGAGCAAAATATCAAAAAATGGCGTACTCAGATCCGTATCGGTAATGCCAATATGGCGGTAACTTAGGTAGTCATCGAAGCTGATCTGCGACTGTTTAGCCAAGGGATGGGATGAATTCATCAGGCAGACCATTTCATCGCTGAACAAGGTTTCCCACACCAGATCGTCTTGAAGAGGATTAGGTTGACTCAGATCATGGGGTAACAGCACAAAATCTAACGAGCCTTTAATAAGACCATCGAAACCGATATTGTCTTTGCTATAAATATCGAGATGGATATTAGGAGCCAAGCTCAGAATATGGGCACTTAATTTGGCGGCCAGCAGTTCAAAGGTGCTTTCGCGCATCGCAAGCGAAAAACGCCCCTCAAAATGTACTGGATTAAACGCATCTTGACTCATGATCTGATTCATATCATTGATCATTTGCTGCACGCTTGGGCCTAATCGTCTTGCCAAAGGTGTGGCAACCAGTGAGTTGCCGTTACGGTAGAACAGTTCATCGTTCAAACTGTCCCTGAGCTGGCTTAAGGTTTTACTAACAGATGAGGGGCTAAGGCATAAACGTTCTGCGCTGGCGGTCACGCTCAGGGTATCGAGCATCACATGCAAAGTGATCAAGTGCTTCATACTAATGCGCGAAAGCTTGGCCAAATCCATCTGTGACATCCTATTGATTTATCCTCTATGCACACCAAAACGCGTACTTTTAAGCATGATAAACAATAGCATGCAACCAACCCAACACATTGCTGAGAATATTCCCCAGTAATGCGTGTCAGCTCACAGGCTTGCTCACTGCCCTCTCTAATCCCAGCCATCTCTAATCCAAGTTATCTTTAATATAAGGTTCTTCCGAAGTTCATCTTGCTTAACGCCAAACGCCAAACGCCAAACGCCAATAATCGATAAATTAAAGCCAACAAAAAAGCGAATGCATTTGAGCATTCGCTTTTGGGATGTCTAACTTTGGATAGCTAACTTGGAATGGCTAACTGATGATAAACGTTCAATAAACATAGCGTTTATCTGCAGGCAGCAAAGCCTAGGCGCTAAGCGCCGCAAGCTAGTGAGTGACTATATAGCTAAGCCTAGCTATGTTTAGCCGCAAACTCGTTCATAAACTTGACCAAGGCAACTATGCCATCGAGTGGCATCGCATTGTAAAGGCTAGCACGCATGCCGCCCACGATACGATGACCCTTGAGGGCAACGAGTCCGGCAATTTGTGCTTGCTTTAGGAACTCACTATCGAGCGCTTCGTTGACTAATTGGAAAGTCACGTTCATTTGTGAGCGATTCGCTGCAACAACACCATTACGGTAGAAAGCATTACCATCAATGCATTGATACAACATCTGCGCTTTTTGTTGATTAATTTTCGCAATACTCGAAATACCGCCAGTCGATTTCAGCCAAGCAAAGACTTCAGCGGCAAGGTACCAAGCAAAGGTTGGTGGCGTGTTGAACATAGAATCATGCTCGACGGCTAGACGATAGTCCATGATGGACGACTGCGGTAAACTCGGCAGTTTTAACATGTCATCGCGTACTATCACTATCGACAGACCCGATGGACCTATGTTCTTTTGCGCACCGGCGTAAATCAAGCCGTAGCGGCTGACATCGATTTCACGGGACATGATTGTTGATGATAAATCGGCAACAATTGGCCAAGGTGAGTCTAATTCGTCAAAAATTTCGATACCATCTACTGTCTCATTGGGACAGTAGTGAACATAGCGATAATCGGCATCGATTTTATGTAAGTCAGGTAAGACAACGGCATTGAGTCCGTTGTGTTTTTCAACAATATTCAGACTATCAATTTGTGCTTCACCCGCCAGTTTCTGCGCTTCTGCTAACGCGGCTGATGACCATTGGCCACTGACTAAATACAGGGCTTTACCCTGTTCGCCGAGAAAATTATTCACAACAGCAGAGAACTGGCCGCGACCACCGCCGTGCATAAATAGCACATGGTAATTTGCAGGGATCTGCATCAGTTCACGTAAATCGGACTCGGCTTGCTCGGTCAGCGCGATGAACTCTTTACTTCGGTGGCTGATTTCCATCACGGAAACGCCTTGGCCATTCCAATCAAGTAATTCCTGTTGTGCTTTTTTCATTACCGCTGCGGGTAACATTGCAGGTCCAGCACAGAAATTATAAATCGCGCTCACTGACACTCTCCTTAATCCCAACCATGATGTATGTATTGATAAAACGAAACCATTCTAAAACGAACAATGCTACCAACAATCAATGCCATTAAAAAAACGAGCGTCCAATTGGACGCTCGTTAATATGACACTTAATTACTCTTCGTCTTGCTCATCATCAGCAAGCTCGTCTTCATCTTCGTCCAACTCTTCTTCGTCATCCAGCTCTTCATCAAGAGCCTCGTCGGCTAATTCGCCTTCGATAATGACAGGAACAATCGGTAAACCGTTTTCATCCAGCTCGACTTCATCCTCATCACTTTGGATTTCGTCGATACGTTGCAGGCCAACCACTTTCTCGTCGCCCGCAGTGCGGATAATCGTCACACCTTGCGTGTTACGGCCAATGATAGACACGCCGCCCGCTGGTGTACGCACTAAGGTGCCTTTATCACTGATGAGCATAAGTTCGTCGTTAAGACCCACTTGCACTGCGCCAACAACTGCGCCGTTACGTTCGCTCACCTTGATAGAAACCACACCTTTAGTCGCACGGCTCTTCGCTGGATATTCAGACAGTTGAGTCCGTTTACCGTAACCGTTTTCAGTCACAGTCAGAATCGCGCCATCGCCTTTGGGTACGATAAGCGACACGACTTTTTGACCTTCTTCTAAACGGATACCACGAACGCCTGTTGCAGTACGGCCCATAGGACGTAAGGACAAGACTTCTTCGCCGGTTTCAGGATCGGTTTTCACTTCGCCAGTTTCAGAATCACGGACTTTCTCACCAAAGCGAACCACTTTACCTTCGTTCGAGAACAACATGATTTCGTCATCACCGTTAGTGATATCGACACCGATCAGTTGGTCACCGTCTTTGAGGTTAACGGCGATAATGCCATTTGCACGTGGGTTGCTATAAGCTGTTAGTGCGGTTTTCTTCACAGTACCGTGTGAGGTCGCCATGATGATGTACTTGTCAGCCGCGTATTCACGTACTGGTAGAATCGCAGTAATGCGCTCGCCATCGGATAACGGCAGCAAGTTAACAATTGGACGACCACGGGCCGTACGGCTCGCTAATGGTAATTGATACACTTTGAGCCAGTACATCTTACCAAAGTCAGAGAAGCACAAAATAGTGTCATGGGTATTGGCAACTAACAGTTTTTCAACGAAATCTTCGTCTTTTACTTTAGTTGCCGCTTTACCCTTACCACCACGGCGCTGGGCTTGGTAATCGGTCAATGGTTGATACTTGGCATAACCTAAGTGCGACAGTGTCACCACAACGTCTTCTTCGTTGATCAAGTCTTCAAGACTCATATCGACTTCGTTGGCATTGATCACGGTACGGCGAGCATCACCGTATTCTTCAAGGATTTGAACTAACTCTTCCTTGATGACTTCCATCAAACGCTCAGGACTGCGCAGAATAAACAGCAGACCCGCAATAAATTCGAGCAGCTCTTCGTATTCGGCAATGATCTTATCGTGTTCAAGACCTGTCAAACGGTGTAAACGCAGTTCTAGAATCGCCTGAGCTTGTTGCTCAGTCAGGAAATATTGACCGTCGCGGATACCGTATTGTGGCTCTAACCACTCAGGACGCGCGGCGTCATCGCCCGCTTTTTCCAGCATGCCTTGAACGTGGCCTAATTCCCAACCTTGCTCAACCAATTTAACTTTAGCATCCGCAGGCGTTGGCGAGGCTTTGATCAATGCAATAATCGGGTCGATGTTAGCCAGTGCAACCGCCAGCGCTTCCAGAATATGGGCGCGCTCACGGGCTTTACGCAGTTCAAATACGGTACGGCGCGTCACGACTTCACGGCGATGCAGAATAAAGCATTCGAGCATTTCTTTAAGATTAAACAGTTTAGGCTGACCATTGGTCAAGGCCACCATGTTAATCCCGAAAGAACACTGCATTTGCGTTTGAGCATACAGGTTGTTTAATACCACCTCGCCCACTTCACCGCGCTTAATTTCGATAACGATACGCATACCGTCTTTATCAGACTCGTCGCGTAAACCGCTGATCCCTTCAAGCTTTTTATCTTTAACCAGCTCGGCAATCTTCTCGATTAAACGGGCTTTGTTCACTTGATACGGGATTTCAGTCACGATAATGCGTTCACGGCCATTATCTTCGGTTTCCACATCCGCCAGTGCACGCATGATCGCGCGGCCACGGCCGGTTTTATAGGCATCAATAATGCCTTTACGGCCATTGATAATTGCCGCAGTTGGGAAATCCGGACCTGGAATGTATTCCATCAGCTGTTCAATAGACAGTGAGGGTTCTTCAATCAGTGCCAAACAGCCTTTCACGACTTCCGTTAGGTTGTGTGGTGGGATGTTGGTCGCCATACCTACCGCAATACCCGATGAGCCGTTAATTAACAGGTTAGGTACGCGTGTAGGTAATACAGCTGGAATGAGTTCTGTGCCGTCGTAGTTAGGGACGAAATCTACTGTCTCTTTTTCAAGATCGGCCAGTAATTGATGCGCTAACTTATCCATACGGATTTCGGTATAACGCATTGCCGCCGCTGAGTCACCGTCGACCGAACCGAAGTTACCTTGGCCATCTACTAAGGTGTAACGCAGTGAGAATGGCTGGGCCATACGGACGATAGTGTCATAAACAGCAGAGTCACCATGAGGGTGATATTTACCGATGACGTCACCGACCACACGGGCAGATTTTTTGTAAGGCTTGTTCCAATCGTTCTTCAATTCACTCATGGCAAACAGAACGCGGCGATGAACCGGCTTTAAGCCGTCGCGCACGTCTGGTAATGCACGTCCCACGATAACGCTCATGGCGTAATCAAGGTACGAATTCTTTAGTTCGTCTTCGATATTAATTGGCGAAATAGATGATGCCAGATCAGTCATAAACTGCTCGTTCCCCTGAAAAATAGCCGACAACGTATAATCCGTATCATTGCCTAGCCCAAAAACGTGATTTGGCATTCTAACACAGTTATTTAATGTCGCCAGACCTATCATTATCGAATTGAGAGTCTGGTGGCTTAATAGATGAAAACACTGTCAATTTGGTCGTTTAAGCGATAAACCAGCGTTGAAATTCGTGGCTTAGGATGAGAAAAAATCGTCAAAGGGATGAAGTAAAAGGTCGATACGGAGCACAACAATTAACATAAAAGCAGAAAACTGCTGAAAATTCACTCAACCACAAGGGCTTAGCTCAGTCGAACACTTTGTTTATCAAACATAGTCGTTATAATAGCCGCACAATACAGCTACTTCAGGTAATAGCATGCATCAGAATACCAATGTGGACCCACAGGAAATCGCAAAGTTTGAACGTATGGCCGAAACTTGGTGGGATCTCAACGGTGAATTTAAGCCGCTGCATCTATTAAACCCGCTGCGCTTAAATTATATCGATCAAACTGCTGGCGGCATTTTCGGTAAGAAAGTGCTCGACGTTGGTTGCGGCGGCGGGATTTTATCTGAGAGCATGGCCCGCATCGGCGCCGAGGTTGATGGTCTCGACATGGGTGATGAGCCCTTAGAAGTCGCGCGCCTGCATGCCCTCGAAACGGGCGTAAGCATTAATTATGTAAAAAATACTGCCGAGACCCACAGCCAAGATCATCAAGCCTATTACGATGTGGTGACGTGTATGGAAATGCTGGAGCATGTGCCTGATCCACAATCTGTGATCAAGGCTTGCTGTGACATGGTCAAACCCGGTGGCTTTGTGTTTTTCTCCACCATCAACCGCAACATTAAATCCTACGTTCACACGATTCTCGGCGCAGAATATTTGCTGAAGATGCTGCCAGTTGGCACCCATGAGCATAAAAAATTCATTAAGCCTTCGGAATTGATTGAGCTTGTGGACAATACCGATCTGATCTGTACCGATGCATTAGGCATCAGCTACAACCCGCTGACGGGCATTTTTAAATACACGCCTAAAGTTGATGTGAATTACATGATCGCAACGCGTAAGGTTGATTAATATGAGTCTGGCACAGATCCAAGGCGTACTGTTCGATCTCGACGGCACCTTAGCCGATACCGCGCCGGATCTGGTGCAAGCCCTCAATTTAAGTCTTCAGGACGTCGGCATCGCCGCGCAGCCGTTAGCGGCCATGCGCTACGCCGCATCCCACGGCAGTTTTGCCTTAGTCGATGCGGCGATACCCAATGCGGCGGATGATCTTCGTACTCAAGTTCAACAAGGGCTGCTCGCCCACTATCAGCGCATTAATGGCGATCATTGTGCGCTATTCACGGGCATAGCAGCATTACTCGACTGGCTTGAGTTAACGCAGCTGCCGTTTGGGGTGATCACCAACAAGCCAGCGCGGTTTACCCGTCCCTTATTGCGAAAACTGAATTTACACTTACGTATGCCCGTTATCATTAGTGGCGATTCGACCAAACACCCAAAACCCCACACTGCACCTATGCTGTTAGGGGCTCAGCAACTGAACTGCGCTCCAGAGCACATTTTGTATCTTGGGGATGCCGAGCGGGATTTGTTAGCAGCTAGGGCGGCGGGCATGTTAGGCGGCGTTGCCCTATGGGGTTATCTGGGTGTCAACGACAAGCCATCGCAGTGGCCAGCTCACGCGCACTTTGCCAGCCCAACTGAGTTACATCAGGCATTAATCGAAGCATTGGCCTAGAAAAACTCGCTAATAAAACGGCGAACAGACGTCACCATGACACTCAAAGATAAACCTTTTGCTAAAGCCAATATGCAGACACACATAAGTGTGTTTGCCTGATTTTTACCTGAGAATAAAATCAGGCAGCGAAAGGTCGGCGGATAAAAGATCGGCACTTGTGCGCGATCGCGATCTAAAGAAAAGATCGCCTAAAAATCCCCCATGAGTGCGACACACTAACCTGAAATTGAGCTTCAAGGTTAGTCGTTACTAACGCGAAAGCTTATCCTCAACTTATCCACAAGATGTCCCCTGAATTCAGACTTGCAAATAGGGTCAAACCTCACTATCTTGTATCCCAGATAATTTAAAACACCATATCTTGTGTATAGGTAGCAATCAGACACACTAGAAGCTCGCCGCTTAATTGACTCGTTTTCAACCAGTCAGCAGTATTTAAGGGACGGTTATTGATTGTTTTACAAGGATACGTACGGTGAACTTGCTCACCTAAATAGATATAAGAACCAAGGCCTATCTCCAAATGAATAGCACTATGACAGTCACAAAACGCTGTGGCGATCGTGAAAATATCGATCTCGAAAAAATACACCGCGTAATTACTTGGGCAGCCAAGGGATTAAAAAACGTTTCTGTTTCTGAAGTTGAACTGCGCTCGCACCTACAGTTTTTCGATGGCATCCCAACCGAAGCTATCCATGAAACCATTATCAAAGCGGCGGCGGATTTAATTTCTCCAGAATCACCGGACTATCAGTTCCTCGCCGCCCGTTTAGCGGTGTTTCATTTGCGTAAGAAGGCCTTCGGTCAGTTCGAGCCGCCAGCACTGTATACCCACGTGACTAAGTTAGTTGAGCTTGGCAAGTATGATATGCACATTCTGCAGGATTACAGCCGCGAAGAACTTGACGTGATGGATACCTATATCGACCATTGGCGCGATATGGACTTCTCTTACGCTGCGGTAAAACAGCTTGAAGGCAAATATTTAGTTCAAAACCGTGTGACGCATGAAATCTACGAGAGCGCCCAGTTCCTCTACATTTTGGTCGCGGCCTGTTTGTTTGCCCGTTATCCAAAAGAGACGCGCCTGAAGTACGTTAAAGATTTCTATGACGCGGTATCGACCTTTAAGATTTCGCTACCAACGCCAATCATGGCCGGTGTGCGCACGCCAACGCGTCAGTTCAGCTCTTGCGTACTGATCGAATGTGGTGACAGCTTAGATTCCATCAACGCGACAGCTTCGTCTATCGTGAAATACGTTAGCCAACGTGCGGGTATCGGTATTAACGCCGGTCGTATTCGCGCCTTAGGTAGCCCAATCCGTGGTGGTGAAGCCTTCCACACAGGTTGTTTACCTTTCTATAAGTATTTCCAAACCGCAGTGAAATCTTGTTCTCAAGGCGGCGTGCGTGGCGGTGCTGCGACCCTGTTCTACCCTATTTGGCACTTAGAAGTCGAATCTCTGCTGGTATTGAAAAATAACCGCGGCGTAGAAGACAACCGTATCCGTCATTTAGACTACGGTGTGCAGTTGAACAAAGTCATGTATCAACGTCTGATCAAAGGCGAAAACATCAGCCTGTTTAGCCCATCTGACGTACCTGGCTTGTACGATGCTTTCTTTGAAGATCAAAATGAATTCGAACGTTTATATGTGCAATATGAGCAAGACAGCAGCATTCGTAAGAAAACCATAAAGGCTGTTGAGCTGTTTTCACTGATGATGCAAGAGCGCGCCTCAACTGGCCGTATCTACATTCAAAACGTGGATCACTGCAACACTCACAGCCCGTTCGATTCAAAAGTCGCACCGATCAGACAGTCTAACCTGTGTCTTGAAATCGCCCTGCCGACTAAACCATTGAACAACATCGATGATCCAGAAGGTGAAATCGCGCTTTGTACGCTGTCAGCACTTAACTTAGGTTCTATCAAAGAATTATCTGATATTGAGCCATTAGCCGATCTCGCCGTACGTGCACTGGATAACCTGTTGGATTATCAAGATTACCCCATCAAGGCCGCGCAAATTGCCTCGATGAATCGCCGTACTTTAGGCATAGGCGTGATTAACTTTGCTAACTACTTAGCAAAAAATGGCATGAAGTATTCCGATGGCAGCGCGAACGAGCTTACCCACAGAACCTTCGAAGCGATTCAGTTCTATTTACTGAAAGCCTCAATGAACTTGGCCAAAGAGCAAGGTGCGTGTCCGTTATTCCACGAGACCACTTACTCTCAAGGTATTTTGCCAATCGATACCTACAAACGTGACCTAGATAAAATTTGTGCAGAACCATTGCACTTAGACTGGGAATCACTGCGTAGCGATATTAAGCAATATGGCCTGCGTAACTCGACGCTGTCGGCATTAATGCCTTCAGAAACCTCGTCGCAAATCTCCAATGCGACCAATGGTATCGAGCCACCACGTGGTCTTATCAGCGTGAAATCGAGCAAAGACGGACAGCTAAAACAAGTTGTACCAGATTTCGATACGCTGAAAGATAGCTATGAATTGCTATGGAAAATGCCAAGCAATGACGGTTACTTACAGCTAGTGGGTATCATGCAGAAGTTCGTTGACCAAGCGATTTCGGCCAACACTAACTACGATCCTTCACGTTTTGAAGGCCGTAAAGTACCGATGCAAACCCTGCTGAAAGATTTGCTCAATGCTTACAAGTTAGGTGTGAAAACGCTTTACTACCATAACACTCGCGATGGTGCGTCGGATTCACACGATGACATCACCAATTTAGAGAAAGAAGACGATGGTTGCGCCGGCGGCGCGTGTAAAATCTAGTCTTTAACGTTAACGCGGCTCTTACAAATAAAAAGTATAGGGATCCCGATTGAGTGGATCCCTATCCATTGGAAAATAGCACCATGGCCTACTCTACCTTCTGTCAAACACCCAACGATGCCACCCGTGAACCTATGTTTTTAGGTCAATCGGTCAACGTAGCTCGTTACGATCAACAAAAATATGAAGTGTTCGAAAAACTGATAGAAAAGCAGTTATCTTTCTTTTGGCGCCCGGAAGAAGTAGACGTCAGTCGCGATAAGATTGACTACGGTGCATTGCCCGATCATGAAAAACACATCTTTATTTCTAATCTGAAATACCAAACCTTACTCGACTCGATTCAAGGTCGCTCACCCAATGTGGCCTTTTTACCACTGGTGTCGCTGCCTGAACTAGAGACTTGGATTGAGACTTGGTCTTTCTCTGAGACGATTCACTCGCGCTCATACACCCATATCATTCGCAATATCGTTAACGATCCTTCAGTGATCTTCGACGATATCGTCGTGAACAAAGAAATCTTAAGCCGTGCGACCGATATCGCCGCTTACTACGATCACTTGATCCAATTGACTCAAGTGTTCCATTTACTCGGCGCGGGCACCCATGTTATCGATGACAAAGAAGTCATAGTCAACACTCGCACCCTGAAAAAAGCCTTGTACCTGTGCATGATGTCAGTCAATGCCCTAGAAGCGATTCGTTTCTATGTAAGCTTTGCCTGCTCATTTGCCTTTGCTGAACGTAAGCTAATGGAAGGTAACGCGAAAATCATTCGCCTGATTGCCCGTGATGAAGCACTGCACTTAAACAGCACTCAGCATATTTTAAGCATCATGCAAGGCGGTAAAGACGATCCAGAAATGGGTGAAATTGCTGCAGAATGCCAACAGGAAGCCTTTGATTTATTCTTCAAGGCCGCAGAGCAAGAAAAAGAATGGGCCAAATACCTGTTCAAAGACGGCTCTATGATAGGTTTGAATGAACAGATCCTCTGCCAATACGTTGAGTTCATTACTAACCAACGAATGAAGTCGGTAAATCTGCCGCAACCTTATCCTGAAATAACCAATCCATTACCTTGGATGAAAAACTGGTTAGAAAGCGATGCAGTGCAAGTCGCGCCTCAGGAAGTGGAAGTGTCTTCATACCTTGTCGGGCAAATCGACTCAGCGGTTGATGGCGATGAATTCCTCGACTTCGATCTCTAAGACGCTCAAAAGTGACGTTAAAAATGGCATTACAACAGTGACATCGAAAAAACGGCCACAAAACCTGTTTGCGAAGGCGCCAATCGTGCGCCTTCAAGGTCAACCTGTGTTGCTCTTTACAGAGCAACAAGGCACCTTGTTGCAAGCGCTCGAAGCAAAAAAAGTTAAAATCTTCTCAGAATGTCGCAACGGATTCTGCGGTGCCTGCAAAACACGTGTCATCAGCGGAAAAGTCAGCTACTTAAACGAGCCCTTAGCCGAACTTAAACATGATGAATGTTTACCCTGCTGCTGTGTGCCTACCGAAGATTTAGAGCTGGACTTGTCACCTGAAGGTGCGGCCGTAGTCACCTATGCGTGTCAACCTCGTCAGAGCAAAGTCAGTTTGGCTAAGTCAAAGCAAACACAGCATGAAGCAAGCACCACGCACACGTTAAAACAAGAAGTGTTTGAAGACTAACAGCGCCAAGATTAGACTTCTCTATAAGCTGCTTTAAATGATCCACTCTGAATAAACAACTTTCACTTTTTCAGTAAGCGGCGTTAAAACAAGCATTACCTGTTAAACACAAAGTCCCTTTCAATACTGCCTTAATCAATCCGCGCCAATTAGCGACCAAACGCATTAAACCCCACACTTCTCACTATTTTCAATGCATTCCCGCGGAAAACCAAAACAAAAAAGCCTGAACACAGGTTCAGGCTTTCAGGCTCTAAAACTTAACGCCTAAAGCTTATCGCAGAAGACTTATCGAGTTTCTATAAACGCATTGCCAGCTCAGCGCCTTGGCGAATTGCACGCTTAGCATCAAGCTCTGCTGCGACATCCACGCCGCCAATCAGATGCACAGTCAAGCCCGTCGCTTTCATCTCATCCACTAAAGTGCGATTCGATTCTTGTTCAGCGCAAAGCACAACATTATCAACGGCCAGCACTTC
This sequence comes from Shewanella sp. SR1, assembly GCF_020447145.1. Taxonomy (NCBI): domain Bacteria; kingdom Pseudomonadati; phylum Pseudomonadota; class Gammaproteobacteria; order Alteromonadales; family Shewanellaceae; genus Shewanella; species Shewanella sp. SR1. The sequence continues at coordinate 304,438 of NZ_JAJAEF010000003.1, forward strand.
AGCGGTTTCGCCCACGCGAATATGCAGTCCCGCATCATCAAACTTATCGTAACTCACGCCTGTTTTCATCTTCACATCATGTTGCTTAAGCACAAGACGGTGGATCCAGCCAGTGGTTTTACCTAAGCCTTTGCCCATCTTCGACGTTTTACGTTGCAGTAAAAACACCTTACGATGATCGGTATTGTCGGATTGAGGTTCTGTCAGGCCGCCCGCATGTTGGTAAGTTTTATCTATGCCCCACTGTTGTAGCCATTTATCGGCGTTCAGCGTGCTAGATTGGCGCTCACACAAAAAGTGCGCCATATCGAACCCTATGCCGCCAGCACCAATCAAGGCGACTGTATTACCGACAGTCACTTCACCCGAGAGCACTTTTTGATAATCGACCACGCGTGGGTCGTCAAAGCCGGGTAAGACTAAATCACGCGGCACAACGCCTGACGCTATCACCACTTCATCAAACTTTTCGGTTGCCAACACGCTGGCATCGAGGCGAGTGTTTAATCTCAGCTCCACCTTATGCAACTTAATTTGATTGATGAAATAACGGATAGTCTCGTTAAACTCTTCTTTCCCAGGGATTTTACGGGCGAGATTAAACTGACCACCTACCTCGGATTTCGCTTCAAACAAGACAACGTGATGGCCACGCATGGCGGCATAGACAGAGAACGCCATGCCCGCAGGACCTGCGCCCATCACCGCAATACGCTTTTTATTTGCTGTGGGTAAGAAGTTGATTTCAGTCTCATAACAGGCACGAGGATTCACTAAGCAGGTAGCGCGCTTAAGGGAGAAAGTATGATCAAGACACGCTTGGTTACAGCCAATGCAGGTGTTGATCAGCTCTGGCGTGTTCGCTGCGGCTTTATTGACAAACTCAGGATCAGCAAGGAAAGGCCGCGCCATCGACACCATGTCAGCTTGACCTGAGGCAATGATCTGCTCGCCAATCTCAGGGGTGTTAATGCGGTTAGTCGCAATTAAGGGCACAGAAACTGATTGTTTGAGCTTTTCAGTCACCCACGCAAAGGCGCCGCGGGGCACACTTGTCGCAATGGTCGGTACGCGCGCTTCATGCCAACCAATGCCGGTATTCAAAATAGACACGCCAGCTTGCTCTAACCACTGGGCGAGCTGCACCACTTCATCCCAAGTCGAGCCGTTATCCACTAGATCGAGCATAGATAAACGGAAGATAATGATGAAGTCTTTTCCGACCTTTGCCCGTATCGCGTTAACAATCTCAATTGGGAATTGCGCCCGCTTTTCAAACGCACCACCCCATTCATCGGTGCGGGTGTTGGTACGCGCACTGACAAACTGATTGATCAAATAGCCTTCAGATCCCATGACCTCAACGCCATCGTAACCGGCTTTCTTGGCAAGGGCGGCTGAGCTGGCGTAATCCTTAATGGTCGAGCGCACTTGGCGACTAGACATAGCTGACGGCGTAAAAGGTGTAATGGGTGATTTAATCTTGCTCGGTGCTTGGGAAAAAGGATGATAACCATAGCGGCCCGCATGCAAAATTTGCATACAGATCTTACCGCCAGCCTCATGCACAGCCTGCGTGACCACGCGATGCTTACCGACTTGCCAAGGAAAACTCAGCTGACAGGCGTGGGGCGTAAGGCGGCCGCGAAGATTAGGGGAAATACCGCCCGTCACAATCAAACCCACACCGCCCAGAGCGCGTTCTTTGTAGAACGCTGCCAGTTTCTCAAATCCGCCCTTTTCTTCTTCCAAACCTGTGTGCATTGAGCCCATAAGCACGCGGTTTTTGAGCTGGGTAAATCCCAGATCTAAGGGTTCTAATAAATGGGGAAACGACATTCAAACATCCTTTTAAAACAAGTGATTTAAATCAGCATACCTTGAGTCAAATCTAAGCTCAACCGTTGGATCGAGGCCATCAGTCAAAATCCTTTACAATTGTGTTTAGCCTGTAGCGCCATTTTCAGTTAGCATTGGCAGATTGGACTTATAAAGGAGTGACAGATGTCCGCTAACCCATCGTTTTTCAAGAGAATATGTTTGTTTATTTGGCACACCCTCAACGGGACGCGTAAACTGATCCTCAATCTGATCTTTTTTGGCATCTTAGCCGCCATCATTATTTCTATTGGCAGCAGCGAAGATATCCAAGTAGAAGACAACTCTGCGCTGGTGCTTAATCTGGCCGGCTCGATTGTCGATCAGAAACAACAGGTCGATCCCTTAGAAGCCGCATTCAAGCAAGGCCAAAATGCCAACGCAGATGGGGAAATCCTGCTCGCCGATGTGCTGTATGTGATTGACAATGCCGCGCAAGATCAAAGGATTAGTACCCTAGTACTTGATCTAGCCGATTTGAAACGTGCCGGGATCAGCAAGCTGCAATCTATTGGTGATGCACTTAACCGCTTTAAAGAAAGCGGTAAAAAAGTGGTCGCCATCGGCAATTACTACGAACAAAATCAATATTTCCTCGCCAGTTTTGCCGACACCATTTACCTCAATCCCCAAGGCGGCGTGTCGCTTGATGGCCTGAGTATGTACAACCAGTACTTCAAATCAGCCTTAGATAAACTCAAAGTTAAAGCGCATATTTTCCGCGTAGGGACTTTTAAATCTGCGGTTGAACCCTACATGCGTGACAATATGTCCGATGCCGCTCGCGAAGCCAGCAGCGCGCTTTTAGCCGATGTATGGCAAAGCTACACCCAGACTGTCGCAGGCAATCGCAATATTGAGCCTAACTCGCTAGTGCCCGATGCAACCACTTATTTGGCCGAGCTCGATAAAGCCAATGGTGACTCTGCGGCAATGGCCATCAACATGAAATGGGTTGATAGCTTAGCTACCACGGAAGATTTTCGTCAAACCATGCTAGAAACCGTGGGCAAAGCCAGCAGCGGTGACAGTTTCAAGCAGGTGAGTTTTTATGATTATTTAACCTTAGTGACGCCATTGCCAAGCTTTGTTGAGCAAGACAGTGTCGGCATTATTGTCGCAAGCGGTACGATTCTGAACGGCACTCAACCTGCGGGCCAAATTGGCGGCGAAAGCACTGCCGAGCTGTTACGTAAGGCCCGTTTCGATAAACACGTTAAAGCCTTAGTGCTGCGCGTCGATAGCCCTGGCGGTAGCGCCTTTGCCTCGGAGCAAATTCGTCAAGAATTACTGGCACTTAAAGCAGCGGGCAAACCTGTTGTCGTCAGTATGGGCAGTTTAGCCGCATCGGGTGGTTATTGGATTTCGGCCAGTGCCGACTACATCTTCGCAACGCCAACCACGCTCACGGGCTCAATTGGGATCTTCGGCATGATCACCACCTTCGAAGATTCTCTGGCCAGTATAGGCGTGCATACCGATGGCGTATCGACGTCGGAATGGGCGGGATTGTCTGTGACGCGCACGCTGTCACCGCAAGTTGAAGCGATTATCCAACGTCATATTGAACGTGGCTATTTAGACTTTATCTCGCTGGTCGCTAAAGAACGCAAAATGACCATAGAACAAGTCGATAAGATTGCCCAAGGCCGTGTTTGGAGCGGTAAAAAAGCCCTTGAGCTTGGCTTAGTCGATGAACTAGGTGATTTAGATGAGGCGATAGCTAAAGCCGCTAAACTCGCGGATATGACGCTATTTGATACCCGCGTTATCGAACAAGAACTGACACCCGAGCAACGCTTTATGCAACAGATGTTTGCCTCAGTATCGAGCTACCTGCCCGCCTCACTGAGCCAGTCATCGATGTTAGAGCAAATGCTGCAGCAATGGACCAGCAGCTTGAAAATGTTAACTTCTTTTGATGATCCAAATAACGTCTACATCTACTGCGATACTTGCAACATGATGAACTAAATCTGCCAGCGTCTAGGTTGCTGCTCGCAACTTCAAGATGATGATAAAGACAAAGCCCGGATCTCCGGGCTTTTTTATTGGGTTTATGTCAGTTAAATCGTATAATTCGGCCACTTGAAGCTAAGAAAACGACAAGAATGACTAAACGCTCCATTTATGTTGCCTATACAGGCGGCACCATCGGTATGCAAAAGACCGATAACGGCTTCGTCCCTGTGGCGGGATTCCTGACTCAGTGCGTGCAATCTATGCCTGAGTTTTACCATGAAGAAATGCCGACATTCGTGATCCACGAATATTGCCCGCTTATCGACTCTTCCAATATGGCGCCGACCGATTGGCAGATGATCGCCGACGATATACAAGCTAATTACGATAAATACGATGGCTTTGTGATCCTCCATGGCACTGACACCATGGCGTACACGGCTTCGGCGCTGTCGTTTATGCTGCAAGGCTTGTCAAAACCTGTGATAGTGACGGGTTCGCAAATTCCCCTTGCCCAGCTGCGCTCAGACGGTCAAACCAATTTATTAAACTCACTCTATATTGCGGCGAATTATCCGGTCGCTGAAGTGTGTTTATTCTTCAATAACAAGCTCTTTCGGGGCAATCGATCGACGAAGGCCCACGCCGACGGCTTCGATGCTTTTGCTTCGCCTAACTTCCCGCTTCTGCTTGAAGCTGGGATCAAAATCAATCTGCGCGCAGGCAAGATCACCGTCGCCAACGATACCCCATTGGAAGTGGCGCATATCAGTCCGCAGCCTGTAGGTGTGGTGACCTTGTATCCAGGGATCTCGACACAGATTTTTGAGAACATTCTGCAACAGCCGGTTAAAGCCCTCATACTGCTAACATTTGGTGTGGGTAACGCGCCGCAGGATGCCGCTTTACTCAAAACCTTAAGGCAAGCGGATGAACGTGGCATAGTGCTGGTGAATCTTACCCAGTGTTTCCAAGGTAAGGTGAATATGGGCGGCTACGCCACGGGCAATGCACTCGCTAAAGCGGGCGTGATCAGTGGCGCCGATATGACCATAGAAGCGGCCTTGGCAAAACTACATTATTTACTATCGAAAAATTTGCAGCCAGCTGAGATAAAAGCAGCCATGTTACAAAACTTGGTCGGTGAATTGAGCATAGATTAAAGATAGTGTCTTTTAATCTGTTTGTAGTTCTCAATCACTAGCAATAAAAAAGCCCATATTTAATGGGCCTTTTTATGTTAACTCAGATTAAACGACGTCAAATGAGTGCTTGTCTCGGTGCTTTTACAGAGAGCTATTTATAGAGGCTATTTGCATTGAAGTTATTTGATACCAAATCAATATTAACGTCACATAAACAGCTAGCCCTAGATCCACGGCTAACATCTTAGCAAACTCAAACCACCTTGAAGTCAGTGAGTAATTTATAAATCCTGCACTTTAAACTCAGCAATCGGCTCACCGCGGAATTGCTTTTTCAGCTCGGCTTTAGACAATTCATTGATTTTACCGTCAGGCGCAATAGTGAAATGCTCAGTTTGCTCGAGCTTGCGAGCTTGATACAACATCACGACCTGCAGGGTCGATTCACGCTGCGCTTCACTTAACACAGTGCCATCTTCCCACTTACCCAGCTCTGCTGCACTACGAAGCCTTTCATAGACTTCAATGGGCATTTGATCGATCACTTGATTAATATCTGTCATACACTTTTCCGCTTATGTAACACGATTCTGACTCGTGTGATGAGATAACCCACAAAACCAAACACAAAGCATATTCCAGCGATATTCGCCCGCATACCTTCGGCAGGTTCACCACCCCAAAACCAAATCACCACACCAGCAATAAACAAGGTCATAGCAACAAAACTCTGATTCATTAAGCTGCTGGACTTTTGAATATGACTAATGCGCGATAAGGACTCATTGTCACCATTGGTGCTCGCTTGGCAATGGGGACATACAGGCGCCTTACTCGACATCCGCTTGCGACACACTGGACATTCAATTAATGCCATATCAGCCTCGCCCTAACGTAATTTATCAACAACGGCGAGCATGGCGATAAGCGATGCTTCACCTAAATAAATACTGCGCTCTGGCGACCAACCCACAAAAGGATCGGCCAGATTGTTATTGTCTTTGAAAGGCATTTCGAGGGTATTGGATAAACACTCGAAGGTCTGAGCGACCCAATTAGACGCTACGGTCAGATTCGCTTGACCAGGCTCGTCTTTGTCATAGCCAAACTGAGTTTGGAAATCGGCACTGGCTAAGGTTAATGCTTGACTGAAGTCCGCTTGCAGCTGCGCCAGCTTATCATTGTAGGCAGGCACGCCCTCACAACCTGCTAGAAACACATAAGGTAAACCTTCATCGCCGTGGACATCATAAAACAAGTCGACACCGGTTTGCTGCATCTTGTTGACAACGTGGTACACCTCTGGACTCTTTTCTAAACTCGGCGTTTGCCACTCGCGGTTAAGGTTAATACCAATCGCATTGGTGCGCAGATGGCCTCTGACACTGCCATCGGGATTCATGTTCGGCACTATATAGAAATTGGCTTTATCGAGCAGCGCTTTCGCTGTTGGACAATCATTATCGAGTAAACGATTCACTAGACCTTCGACTAACCATTCAGCCATGGTTTCGCCCGGATGTTGTCTGGCGGTGATCCAAATATTGCGTTTAGAAGGATCGCCATTCCCTACTTTCATCAGGGTAATATCGCGGCCATCTAAGGTCAGGCCCAAATGCTCTAAATTGACATCTGGGTGTAACTGGGCGCTGCTGAGTAAATCTAAGTGACGCTCATAGCTGTATGGCGCAAAGTAAGCGATTTGAATCGCATCGCAATCCAGCTCTAAGCTAATGCTCAGTTTGCCGTCTTTATACTGTGTAGGAATACGGAACCAATGCTGACGGTCGTAACTGGCTACTGCCCGATAGTCTTCCCATCCCTTGGTATAGGAAGCCGTCCCCGCGTTGATGATATTTAAGGTGTAATGGTTACCCACCTCACCTTCGAATCGAAAATTGAACCATTGATAAAACTCGCCCCCCGCATCGGGACGGATAGCAAGTTGAATATCGTCTTTATTATCAAGATTGACGACTTGGATATTTCCGCCATCAAAGTTGGCACTGATCCGCATAATGATTCCTAATAGGTTGTTAAAGCTAAGGGCTATTAATGGCACGCGACTGATAGCACGCGGCACATTTTATTATATGGCCGATAGGATAAACCAAAACATCCCAAGGGGAAAACGAAAGCCAGTAAATTCAGTCAAGGCAGTTGCAGTCGACCTTTTATTGACCAAGTTTCACACCAAACATCCGTCAAACTTAGCCGTTAACGAGGTAGTAAACGATGGTGTTAAGCCATAAAACTATAACCTTGACCGCGCACTGTATTGATTAAGTTACGCGGCAAGCTGATGTTGGCTAATTTACGGCGAGTGTTACTAATGTGCATATCAAGATTGCGGTCAAATCGGCCCAGATCTTTTTGTAATACTGAGCGTTGCAACTCTTGTTTCGTGATGACTTGACCTTTCCTTTCAAACAGATATTTAAATAATTTAAACTCGGTTTGAGTCAAATCGACATACCGTGTACCAATGGTGATCCTATAACTCATATCATCAAAGTTAATCACTTTCGCTGCTACAGTTGCAATTTGCGGCAAGTGAGATTGACTGACACAAAGACGCCTTTCTAAAGCGCGTAAGCGAACAAATAGCTCTTTGATGCTAAATGGTTTACTCAAAAAATCATCGGCCCCCAATTCATAACCTGTGATGCGATCGTCTTCATTATCCCGTGCTGAAATCATCAATACCGGCGTTAAGCATTCCCGCGCTTTTAACAGCTCAAAACCATTCATTTGTGGCATGACTAAATCAAGCACTATGATGTCGGGAGCAAAACTTTCAATGTATGCCAAACCATCAACACCATTTACTGCACATGCAACTTCATGCCCTTGTGTGCCCAAGGCATCGGCCAACCACACACTAAACAAGGGATCATCATCGACTAAGAGTATTTTACTCATCCTTAAAACCCAAACGAGAATCTATATCATTTATATTACCATGCGAATCGAGATGACTCTAGACCTATTACATTCGTTAAGAAGTGTGATGTTGAAAACTGTGAACAAAATACGAGATGAAGGGAAAATTAAACAAAAATTGGCTATTTAAAAGTGATGAGTTAAATGACGTTTAACTACTCAAAAATCTGTATCAGATTCCATTTCACAATAAAAAAGCGCCCTAAGGCGTAATGCCGATCAGTTAAGACAGATCGCTTGACGATCTCGCTGAAAAGATCAAAATCCGATGACCTCATGTCATCGGATTTTTTTATGCAACTCTCAGAAGCACTCGCTCGC